>JAQZAZ010000281.1 GCA_029239355.1 Sphingobacterium sp. | reverse complement strand
AGGACTGCCGGGCGAGGGTGCTGGACGGCTATACCCTGGGCCACATGATAAAAACGCTGGAAGATGAATTCCTAGCGATAGAAGGTGGGCGCGGCCTGGCAGAACGACTGGAAATGTCAGTTAAAATGCAGGACTTATCCGCTATTGTTGATGACTATTTGACGATGTACTGCGCGTACGAAAATATGTGTATGGAAGCGTTTGAAATCTGGCGAGCGAAAGAAAATGTGGAAACTTACCTTCAAGAAATAAACGGTATGAGATCTTGGAAGCTGGTTCAAAAATATAGAAAGATTATGGATGCCATTAAAAGCGGCAGGCTGGCAAAAGCTCTGCTGGGCTGAGTACCGAAACGCTCATGAAAATAAGGGAGGATTTACTTTGAATAACAATAATTATGAAAGCCTTAAGCAGGGTGCCGTGACCAATTGGCTCAAGGAAGATACAAGCCTTTACCTTCTCAAGAAGGCTATATTAAAAGCCATAAAACCTTTTACTCGGCAACAGGTGGATTTCAATAATGAGTTGGTTAGTAAAATTATTGAAATGGACAGGCAACTTGTCGAGGCAAAGCTGGAATTTGGCCTTCGGCATAAACTCGTGGAGGATATGGTGGTCAACCTGGCGCAGCGAATCCAAATTCCCGAGATCGAGAAGGCTGTTGATGAGAAGAACATCGACGGTGGGGCAGTCGCCGCGTTAACGGCAACAAACAGGACTGCCATAGACATACAGCAACCAATCGTGAATAGTGACAAACTGATGGGCAAATTAAATGGGAGACATGTTGTCTTCCGGTTTGTGCCGACGATGCTGTGCAATTTGAGATGCTCTTATTGCTTCCTGTGTAAAGAGGAAAAACAGGACAAGGCTACGATGTTCGATCATTTCACGGCGGATGAATGGATTAAGGCGATGGGGAATTACGCCGAATACGACGTGGACTTTTATATGTGGGGCGGGGAACCGTTCCTGTTGGAGGATACCAGAAAAATAGTCAAGGGTTTTACCGAGTATGACCATGTTGTATACGGGCGAATTGACCACAATATGACGATGGTCGAAAAAATTGTCCGGGACTGCCCCTCATCCAAAGTTAAAATTAATGCGTCCTGGCACACCGAAACGTACAACTTTGAGCAGATTGTGGAAAAGGCCATGCTGCTCAAAAGCAAGAACATGATCGGCATGTTAAATTTTGTGGCAAGTGATGCCAGTATGGACTATCTGAAAAAGCATAATTTAGACCTGAACTGGCTGATAAACTTTTTTGCCGAGCGGGGAATCTTCATGAATGTAGCCGGTGATTTTTCCAAAGGAAACGATGCCGCCTATAGGGAGTTTATTACCCAGTACACTACGAATAAGGATTGGGATTACATTCATAATGTTTACCCCAGCAAGGGTGTCGCCTGCGACGCCGGAACCAGTTTCTTTACCGTATTTCATGACGGTTCGATCAAGTCATGTGCCAGCGATGAAGTTGTGGGTAATTTCTTCGAGGGTACTTTGAAAAGAGAAGTAAGGACATGTCCGCATGAAAGCTGTTTATCACTCGTATCATATTGCCACCAATTGGATAACGAGTTTTCACCGGTCAAGCATCTGGATGATTATGTACTGCGTAATACTATTCACAGAAGAAAGACCGGCATTTTAAGGAGCTAGGGATCGGCGATGAATGTATTACTCGATGTCTATATTGACGATAACTTTGGCGACGACCTGTTTGTCAAAATTGTATGCGAGCGTTATCCCAATGATACTTTTTATATTATTGACCATAATTACAATGAGGCGAGAAGACGCCGCTTTAGAAAGATACCAAACCTGAAGTTTGTCGCCGCTATAGCGGAAATGTGCAACAGCACGCTTTTTGACATGCTTTTGCTTGTCGGGGGCGATATGTTTCCCAACACATCGGACTACCGCTATCGCGAACTTTTGATCGACAAAAGGAAAGAACAGGGTAAGCCGGTCTCTTTTATCGGCTGTAATCTCCATAAACACTATGACGAGCCCAATGCTGAAATTGTCCTGCGGCTGTTTGAAAAGGCGGATTTTGCCGGGGTGCGGGATGAATGGACCTATAATTTCATTAAAACTAAATGGCCCCAGGCTAACGTCCGCCAAACCGCCGATTTAGCCTTCTCATACCGTTATCCTGTTCGCAGAGCATCAAAGCCCGGCCTGCTCGGCATATCTATTCGCAGAAAGGCCGGCGTGAGCGAGAGTGTCTATGGGGCTTACTGCAACTCGTTAGCCTTCGTTATCAACGCCTATTTGAGCAAAGATAACGGCAATACAGTTAGACTATATTGTTTCAGCAGCGGATCCTTCAATGACAAAGAGGTAGCCGAGGATATACTGCAAGGTGTAACCGAAAAAACGCGGGTGAGTATTGTCGGATATGATGGGGACATCGACGTATTTTTAGGATCGTTTGCAGAGTGCGAGTACGTAATTGCTACCCGTTTTCATGCCATCATTATGGCTCTGGTACTGAACATCCCCATGCTGCCTTATGCTTACGAGAGCAAAGTAACCAATCTTTTACACGATATCGGTTATAGCGGGATTGTGCAGGACTACGGCGGGCTGACCGCATCGCTTGACGCTGTTTTACAGCAAATTGAAGAACAAAGACCGCTGTACGACGAGCGGAAACTGGCCGAATACACAAAAAGAGCGGATGTTAATTTTTTGTATTTGGATAAGTTCTGCAGTCACGAGCCAACCATGATCAGTGGAGCTCCACTTGTTTCGATTGTTTTGCCGGTATACAACGGAAAGCAGTATGTCGCCGAGGCTATTGAAAGTTGCTTATCCCAGAACTATAAGAATATCGAACTAATTGTCGTTGACGATTGCTCCACCGATAATACCATTGAGATAGTGGAGGCGATCGCAAAAAGGGATAGCCGTCTAAAAATCGTTAAACACACGGTGAATAAGAAACTGCCGGGGGCGTTGAATACTGGCTTTTCCATCGCTAAGGGTGAACTTTTCACCTGGATCAGTGATGACAACAAACTCTATTACAATGCGCTTGCGGAAATGGTGCATTTCCTACAGCAAAACCCCCAGGCCGATCTGACTTACGCCGATTATGTGGAGATCGACGAGCATGGCACCATTACCGCGGTTCAGAAGCTGGACAACTGTACCGACAATATTCTGATTAGAAATATTGTCGGGGCCTGTTTCCTTTATAAGAAAGAAGTACATGAACGGCTTGCCGGGTATGATGAGACGGCCTTTTTGATAGAAGATTACGATTTTTGGCTTCGGGCTTATCTGAACTTTAAATTTGAAAAAATAAATAAAGTACTGTATGAGTATCGTATTCACGGAAACTCCTTATCGGCTACCAAAAATAAGCAAGTCATGGAAAAAAGGATTGAGTTAATCTATAAGATACTTCCCGAGATAAGGAATGTTAAAAGAGAGATTTTATATAAAGCATTTATTGCACTGGCTGACGACGCCTATTGGGTATTTCGCAACAGAGCGCAATATATCGATATTTTGACAACCGCCTTGTTAATCTGTCCGGATAAAATGTTTCGGGCTGACCGGAAGTCTGGTGAACGTTCAGTTTGGGCACCATAGCTTCCATACTGCGGGAGAGTACAGACCCTTATTAGGTTATCAAGCATTATCCGCGGACAATTTGACTAGGATTGAAATCATTGCATCGGTGGTGTAGTCGATTTCGTCGTTAATAAACCTTTAATGCAAGGAAATGGTTGACGGATAAAATGAATTTTAAAATGAGAGTTTATTGGGGAGGTATATTGATATTGTGTTGGAAATAAAGAGTCGTGAGGACTTTGGAATTGATATTGTTAAAAGTGACAGAGTCTTCGTGGTTTATGGTGCTAATAATTATGGCCAACGTTTTCTAAATTTAAATATACCTTACAAAATTGACTTCTTTTGTGATCCAGATGCAGAAAATACAGCAT
Source organism: Sphingobacterium sp. (assembly GCA_029239355.1). Lineage (GTDB taxonomy): Bacteria > Bacteroidota > Bacteroidia > Sphingobacteriales > Sphingobacteriaceae > Sphingobacterium. The sequence continues at coordinate 395 of JAQZAZ010000281.1, read as the reverse complement.
TTATGGAGAGTGCGGAAGGTAAAATTAAGGTTTTATCAATTGATGATCTCAAAACAATAAAAGACGCATTAGATGTGTTGATATGCATTCCGCCAGCAAAGGAATATGAATATACTTATGAACAACTAAAACCAATCTATGGTTTATTGGATTCGTTAGAAGTAGATGTTCGAGTCTATACGATTTTTGATAATAAAAGCTGTATAACCAAAATTGGCGATAAAATTTATTTGCTTGATAAAGACATGTTTTTGGCCCATAATCCGGAGCATTTCAGGTATATATACAATGATATTAATTACTATTCTGATGAGTACATTAAGGAACTGTCCCGACAGCCCGCCAGTATGTGCGTAATTGATCATGAAAAAGTTGAATTATCAGAGTATAGAAGT
>JAQZAZ010000007.1 GCA_029239355.1 Sphingobacterium sp. | reverse complement strand
ATATAGATGATATCTATTTCTTTTGAATCACCAATTTTAAGCTGTAGATTGTTTATTGGTAGCGTGTTTGTAAAGGGAGTTAAAGAGATATCTATATATTGAAAACCTTTAAAGTCCGGACTGTCGAAATGATTGATTTCCCAGTTGGTAGCTGTTTTTTTTCCAGTTAGGGTGTTTTTGGTCATATCGATCTCGGAATCAATAAGAAATTCCTCGATCTCCCACTGTTTGTTTATAATCAGTTGATAGGAGACTGAATAAATTTTTTTCCGATAGGAACCTATAATTTTTGATACTACAACATAATGGTCATTATTTTCCTGTATGTTGAAATACTCCAGGGAATGGAAAGCGACTCCCTGCCATAATACTGTTTTCATCTGATCGCTATATTAAGTAATTATTTAACAGGCAACATACGTTGTCGTTGTTCTTGTTCGACTTCGTTTTTGACTCGTTGGTTGATATTGATTTTTGTATTGATGAATGTGAAAATCACAGTTCCATATTCTCTTGCATACTTGTTGGTAATGGAATCTGAGCGCATAGATTGTACAAAATAGGGAGCGGTTTCATTCATTTCAGACTGATTTTCCCATGAGTTTTTTATACGAATCAAGTTGCGGAACTCATGGCTGAAATCAAACCAGTTGATGTAGTCTGCGTTGAAGGATACTGCACGGATCCCTCGTTTGGAATAATAATTTATAGCGCCCGCCTGACCATAGTTATCACAAAGTACGAGTGTATTTTGTGGATTGGGAATTTTGCCATAAATGTCATCTACCTTTTTGGCGAGCTCCCGCCAGCCCAGCATATCCGCAAAATCTTGTGGTAGTTGATGATCCTTACCGTCTTCCCAGGTCAACATACCAATTTTGCGGTATTTTTCGGGATGATTCGCAATATATTGTGGACTTTTGTTGGGGAATGTCAGCAAATAAACAGGAATAAAGAAAACAAGAGGTAGTGCAATTAAAAGAGGTTTTAGAATTCTTCCAGCCTTGTTTTCTAAAAGTGTTGCAATATAGACTGCACCAAAAGCAAAATAAATGGGATAGATACCGATTGTATAATAATCTTTAGCTTTTAAAAATAGAAAAACACCAATTGTAATAAAAAAAGACAAAATGAATAGCCGATATTTTCGAAATGCGGGATAACATAATAAAGCATATAATCCAAAGCCAATAACAGGAAAAGTTCCGAAAAAAAACAGAAATTGAGATCGGATAAAACTCCATTTGTTGACATTGATGAGCTGGGTTTCCGCAAGTTCTTTGAAATGATATAAAACAGGGAAATTATTCATGTATTGCCAGATTAAATTAGGTAGAATGATTAAAAAAGCAATTAGAATACTATAATAAAGTTTGCTATTGAATAGTATTTTACGTTCTGGAACAGCTATAATAGCAGGTATGAGCCCTACAATTAGGAAGGCGATATTATATTTGTTTAAAAATCCCAAAGCGAAGGTGATAGCAATAAAGTATAGCCATTTATGGTGTCCGCTGTTGAGATATTTTATGATAAAATAATAAATCAATGTCCATGACAGAACATCAAAAGAATTGGGTTGATACAGCGTGTTTAAACGAAATAAGACCGAAAAAATAACACAACTTGTACCAAATATCAAGGCAAAAATACTTCCTTTGAGTTCTTCAATGGTTTTCCAGACGATAAGAATGGTTAGCGCTCCGAACAGTGCAGGGAAAAATTTGATCCAAAACACGGAGTTTCCTAAAATCTTGATGAGGTAGGAAAGCCAAGAGGTCAACGGCGGAACGGACAAATATCCCCAAGCCAAGTGATTGGCCTGATCTAAATGTAAGAACTCATCCCGATGTAAATCATATATTGGACTTATCAATTGATATTGAATGATAAATTTCAGCAGGATAAAGCCTACTAGAATAAGATGTTTTTTCATTTAGGAACAGATTTGTCCATAAGCTCCAGTTCTATTTTCTTTCTATTGACGATATCTGATTATCATCTTTCATTTTGACAACTTCCGGGCGGGCTAAAGTGACCTTTTCTGAATAACTATCGCTGCGTTGTTCCCTCAATTTGCGAAGACCTTTCGTTCCCTCTGCTTCATAGTCGTTGACGTCGAAAGTAATGGAATCCGTTGTGACATTGGCAACGCGGTATAACGTGTACATGGACTTCCCATTTTCTGTCCGTTTGATTTCATATACATCACCAGCGGCCGGATTTTCCAGGTATTTTTTTGTTTTAATTGATCCGGATATTCCCGCTGCGGCCGCAGATCCGAAGAAAAGACCGATTAGTATTAATCCAGAAAAATATCCAACGGGTGTCTTCGGCATACCGCTTGAACGAATTATTGCAAGTGTTTGGGGATCAATTTCACGTTGGTAATTTACTTTTTTACAATGATTACATACACTAATAATCTCTGTACTGTATGGAAAAATGGGGATCCAGAAGATATGAAAGTATTTTACCTGTTTGTAGGCATATAAGGATCCGACTGTGTTGCAATAATTGCAAGTTCCAACAGCTGCATTGGAGCTGTTTTGTAATAACTTTGTTCTTGTTCCGAAAATAATCATAATCAAGGTTTAAATATGCTGCTTCTATATTTGCTTTGAACCTCTAGCTTACTTAGTATAATTCGCTAATTGGTTAATTGATTTTTTCAAAAATTATGCCATTATATTGGCTCTTCGTGTGATTGATTGATGCAGGGAGGTTTTTCACGTCAAAAAACCGCGTTTCCGGCAAGTGAGTCCGAGTGTTTGGCCTATTTTCAGTAACTATTCGAGAGCCATTCCGGCATGATTCGAGTTTTAAACATACCTGAGAGCAGATGTTAGGGTATTCTGACCATCATATGAACGTGGTTTTAGCGAGTATAACACGGACTCACCACGGACTCATTACGGATTCATCACGGATTCATCCTGACGCTGTCCCGACTGAGGGGCGCAGTAGGCTGGGATAGGGTGCATAGCGAAATGGCATAAAAACATTCTTAGATCATAAACGAAGGTAGATTGCGGACTGTTTTTATGCCATTTCGTTCAAAAAACGATAGTTATGTTGGACTATACTAAAAGTTCTGTGAATCGGCAGAAGGTCCGTAACTTGATGGTAAGGGGATATTATTCAGTCTATAGTAAACACCTAATTGTGCCCTGTGATGTGTGATCTGATTTAAAGAATGACGGATTGCTTCATATTTTGTCCAGCTTGCGAGTTTTTGACCAGCACTTTTGATGGTCCAAACTGGATTTAAATCATCTTCGGTAGCATTTTCTAAGGCTATTTTTCCTGCTTCATAATCTTGATCTAGTTTCTGGAGTAAGTCTTCCCGCGTTGATAGAATGGTGGGCTTGTAGCCACCATCGGCAAAATCCAGTTCAGATGTTTTCAAAATTGTACTTGGCCATTCAAATACCTCCACGAGATGCGTTGCAAGAGGCATGATTTTCATACTTTTTTCATGTGGGGCATAGTCATTTTTGCCTTCTGGAAAAAGTTCGATAAAATTTTTAGTGATCTGGTACTCATTTTCAAGTTCAGATTTTAGTTGTTGAAGTGTGTTCATCTTGTTTTGGAATATATTAGTTTAATATTTTTTGATACATGCCCCTGTTTTTCTACCCATCCTTTTGAACAAATGATAGGTCGTTCTGTTTTTTATCCTACGTCAAAGATAAGTTTGGATATTGACAGCTATGTGTCAGTATGGATTTGAATATGAAGATTTTTATAATAAAAAAACCGCTTGAAGCGGGGAACTTCAAGCGGTTTAACCTAACCAATTATTAACCTAAATTATGAGTTTTACATAATGCGATTTCTGTGCCAAAGATGATTTTTGACAGGTACTGCAACGTAACAAATCTGTTGTCTCTGATTTTAAATGGATAATAGCAGACTTTGGGTGGTATAGCCAGTGTGATATAGTCGTTATTTTCATTTTTTAGAACACAAAAAAAATAAGGCGAGAATATTGAAAAACGTGTTGTATAAATGTAAATCGTATTGTTTTTTATATTGTTTTCAATAAAATTTATTGTTTTATCAACCTGTTGTTGTGTTTTATATTGTTTATAGCGAATATTGTTGTAGCGTTTTTTGTCTTTCCATATCATCATATTTACATATAGAAGAAAATGGATATGAAGGTAGGAGAATGGGCAGCGTGTAATAAACCAAAATAAATATAAAAAAATGAAAAAATTAGTATTGTTAATGACTGCAGTTATTTTTATGATAACTGGCGCTTTTGCTCAGATTCACAAACCGGTAAAATGGACTGTAGCTAGCAAAAAGCTGAACAGCAAAGAGGCAGTCGTCTATGTAAAAGCTACCATTCAAAATGGCTGGCATATTTATTCGCAAAATATAAAGGATGGTGGGCCTATTCCGACCTCTTTTAACTTTGCTAAAGCAACCGATTATGTACTGACGGGTAAAACTGCGGAACCCAAACCGAAAGTAAAACATGAAGAAGTATTTAAGATGGATGTAGGGTATTTTACGAATGAAGTAATCTTTCAACAAAAAGTAGCTTTAAAAAAAGGAACTGCTACCGTAAAAGGTACAGTAGAATGGCAAGCATGTGATAAATCACAATGTCTCCCGCCAGATGAATATGCTTTTGCAGTAACGATCAAATAATAAAATATTATTTTTTTGTCGAGATAAAATATCCCATTTATAGCATTATAAATGGGATATTTTTATGTTTATTATTTTTTTTCATATCCAACAAAATAAGTCGCACAAATAATACGTTAATAATGCAAATACTTTTCATAAAATAGGTTAATATATGGCTAAGACCCTAGAGTTCCCCGCTCTAGGGCTTTTTTATGTTCATCACTTTAGGCTGTGAATGAGGTTTACATTCCGTAATATTTTTCACTGCTTTAGAGAAAGAAAACCCTATGGTATATTGCTTATTTATTTTCTTTAGATGTCTTGTGTACAAAATGTAAAGAAAGAGGTCAAGACCCAACAGATTATAAAGGCCTGTGGCGATAATGGAAAATTATTGAAAAATACTACCTACATAAACATTATCTTCAGTTTATTGTTTTTTATTACACTAAACAATACGCCAGAAAATTATGATTGATTACACATTAAACCGAAGAAAATTCATTCAGGGGGCGGGTGCTTTTTTGACGCTATCAGCTTTAGAAGCGCAAGGATTGTCCATGAATGAAATGCCTAAAAAAAATATGAGGGTTGGTTTGATCGGAGCGGGATGGTATGGGAAAAGTGATCTATTTAGGTTAATCCAGATCTGCGAAGTCAATGTTGTCGCCATTTGCGATGTAGATAATAGGCATTTGCAGGATGCAGGACGATTGGTAGCGCAACGCCAGATCTCTGGTGAAATACCCAAACTGTACAAGGATTACAGGAAAATGCTTGAAGCGCATCAATTCGATCTCATTCTTATCGCTACACCTGATCATTGGCATGCGAGACAGGCAATAGACGCTATGCATTCAGGCGCTCATATTTATTTACAAAAGCCAATTAGTGTTGATGTGCTTGAGGGCGATGCGATACTCCGTTGTGCCCGGGAATATAATAAAAAGGTACAAGTAGGCACTCAACGACGAAGCACTGCCCATCTGATTGATGCTAAACAGCGTGTGATAGATCAAGGTTTACTCGGTAAGATATCGCATGTGGAAATGTGCTGTTATTATCCTATGAGAAAGAATGGCAACCCAGCACTAGAACCAATTCCGGACTTTTTAGACTATGACATGTGGACTGGCCCGGCTCCTTTACGTCCCTACGACGGCCTACCCCATGGAGGTTGGTGGCGAACGTTTATGGAATATGGTAATGGTATTACGGGTGATATGGGAATGCATATGTTTGACACAGTCCGTTGGTTATTACAACTGAAATGGCCAAAGAAAATTAGCGCAACTGGTGGAATCTATGTGCAAAAAGGGGGAAAGTCAACCATATCCGATACACAGACGGCAGTATTCGAATATGATGAGCTTAATTGTGTATGGCAACATCGTACCTGGGGTAATCCTGTAGATCCCGAATATCCTTGGGCATTTATTATTTATGGTGATAAGGGAACGTTAAAGGGAAGTGTAATGAAATATGAATTTATTCCAACCGGTAAAGGCGAGCCGATAAGAAAAGATGTTGTTTATGAACGCGAAAAATTTCCAGCAGATCTGGAAGAACCGCGAATTGAATTGCATACGGCACCAGCTACAAGACAACATCTATTGGATCTCTTGTCTGCTATCGAAAATGATCGACTGCCGGTAGCAGACATTGAAGAAGGTTATATATCTACAGCGTGTTGTATCCTGGCCAATATTTCTATGCAATTAAACAGACCATTGGTATACGATCCGGTAAAAAAAATATGTATCGATGATCTAGAGGCAACCAAGCTGTTAAGAAGGTCTTACCGCTTCCCCTGGCAACATCCACATTTGTGATAATATGAATTTAATAAGGTTTAATGTTTGTCGTAAGGTGATGGCCTTATGCTATTTTCCTTAGAAAGTTAGGTTGTAATATTGGTTTGTTCAAATTTTTTTAAAAAAATCTATAGATTTTATAGATTTTTTTTGTTTTATGCTTTTATATCTTTATATTTGTACCATCATAATTTAGGTTTATAATTGGTTATTTAAAGGTTTTCATTCTCCCCGTTTGAAAACCTTTTTCATTTAATTAGGTAACATTGTCAATAATCCGCAATTGGCAGGTTTATCTAGTCTCTATTCCATTAGTTATTTGTTTTTATGTTTCTCTGGTTGAATTGGGGTAATCTGGATTCCTTGTTGACTCGATTGTGCAGCATCTTTCTTCAACTTTTGGATTTTTCTTAGACCTTGGATTATGCTGGAGGCTGGAACTTCGTATTTTACTACAGCCTCTTCCAATAATAAATAACCATTCATAATTTCAGAAATCGCTAATTGGATTCTATTTTTTTTTGACGCTGAATTTTTATCATAATTTTTCATACACATTATTGTTATTTGATTTTTTAGGTGCGCGGTATTCCAATCAAGAAGCTACTACTAACAAATATTATCTTTTTTTTAAACGGGGCATAATTTTATTTGTAAGTTATTTTTCAATTGTAGAGGTACTTTTACAAGATGTAGCTTTCTCTTTACAGTTTTTTGTAGTTGAAATTTTATTGGTATTGAGTCCCCATTACGAAAGTTAATTTATATTATTTAACGTGGTTGTTATCTGCATGAAAAACAGTAATTGGAAGGATACTATGTTATATGCTGCCAACCATTCTTGTTCTAATAGCGGATGCGATATTAACATGTAAAATCATTTTATGGTCGATTAGTTTCTCATAATTATCAAAAACAACAATGTAGCAAGTTTCGGATTTTATTCTCTTATCTTTCAAAATATCTTTGGGAATATAAATACATAAAACGATATGAATATTTTTGAAGATAAAGTTGTCCTCATTACCGGAGCGAACAGAGGTATAGGCAGAGCGTTAGTGAAAGCGCTTCTTAATCAAGGAGTAAGAAAAGTTTATGCTACTTGCAGAGACTTGGATACGATGTCGTCATTCGAGGATAATAGGGTAACGGTGCTATCCTTGGATATCACAAAGGATATGCAAATCACAACGATTGCTGCTATTGCTCAAGACACTGAGATCCTTATTAATAATGCCGGAGTGATAAACGCTGGAAATATTTTGGAAGGCGATCTAGGAGGGATGGACAATGATATGTCCGTGAATTATTTCGGAACGATAAAGATGATGCGTGCATTTGCACCTATTTTGAAAAAGAACAATCCATCTAAAATCATCAACATCGTTTCAATTGCTGCTTACTCGCCCTTACCATCTATTGCAGGCTATGCTGCCTCGAAGGCAGCGCTTTTTTCCGCTACGCAATCTGTGCGTATCGAGTTGGCAAAAGAAGAGGTTGAAGTGTATGCAATCAATCCTGGAGCCATTGATACAGACATGAACAAAGATAGTGATTGGGATATGCCAGATCCAGAAAGCATTGCTCTGAAAATATTGGAATCTGTAGGCGACGGCAAGTTTGATATCGTCCCCGATGAAATGGGGCAAGGCATGTACAATGCTTGGCGAGAGGATCCTGCAAAACTTTCGAAGATTTTTTCTGATCTGTACTATGGGGAAAACTTCAAATAAAATACTGATTATTGGTGTTTTATATATTTATAACGGGAGGCTTTGTCAAAAAAATATAGACTTGCTTGTTGGTCAAAGACCAACAGGCTTAAATATCGTCTATTAAATTATGCAGGTGCAGGTTAGAGGGCAACAGATTGAAAGCAGCAATCTTGAAAGATGGCGTAGAAGTCGTGCCGTAAGGTAAACTAAACAAGTCCTGGTGTGTTAAACAAATCAGGGCTTTCAAGGTAGATTGACTACGAATCATGTTAACTTTAATAAATAAACTTGCAATATTGAGCTCCCCATTTACGGTGTTTTATGACACTGACTTCTAAATTCGTCTTATGATTTCAGATCAGTATTATATACATCGGAAGATAAACTTACATAATCAGAAGAATATAGTTATTACAGCCCCCTTTTTTAAATAAGGACAATATAAAAAGGGGATAGTCTTTGATAATTCTTGGTTTAGTCGAAAAACTAATAAACTAATCTCTTGCTTAATTCGCGCTAAAATATTATCTTTTTTATAATTTTAAAACTTAGAAAGAAGAAATAGCAATGTCATTAATAGATTTATCAAAACGCGTAGCGCTGGGAATAGATATCGGAGGTACTAATACCAAATTTGGAGTGGTGAATCATCGCGGTGAGGTACTTGAAAAGGGAAGCTTAAAAACGGACAATTATGAGCATGTTGAAGAGTTTATCGATGCTTTATATGAAAAAGCCGGACCTCTTATTGAAATGTTTGGAGGTGAAAATAATTTCGATGGAATTGGAGTTGGAGCTCCCGATGCAAATTATTTCACAGGTACAATAGATCACGCTCCAAATCTTCCTTGGAAAGGGGTGATCCGGCTTAGTGACTTAATAACTGCCAAATTCAAAATCCCGTGTATCATCACCAACGATGCGAATGCCGCCGCATACGGCGAAATGCTTTTTGGCGCTGCGCGAGGAATGAAAGATTTTATCATGATAACCTTGGGAACAGGCGTGGGAAGCGGTATTGTTGCTGGGGGTAAGCTTATTTATGGACATGATGGATTCGCAGGAGAATTAGGCCATACGATTGTCAAACCAGGAGGTAGAAAACATTGGAGTACGGGTTCAGAAGGAAGCTTAGAGGCCTATGCTTCCGCAACGGGAATCACAATTACGGCAAAGAAAATGAGGGCTGAGTTTCCTGAGTCGATGTTGAACCAATATCCTGAAGACGCTATCAATTCTAAAACTGTTCATGAGTGTGCGTTGAAAGGTGATCCAATAGCGATTGAGGTGTTTAGATATACCGGTCAAAAATTAGGTGAGGCATTGGCAAATTTTGTGATGTTTTCTTCACCCGAAGCTATCCTATTATTTGGCGGTGTAATTAAAGCCGGAGACTTTATTTTGAAACCTGCAAAATTACATATGGAAAGGAATCTATTTCCTTTGTTTAGAAATAAGGTGAAGTTGGTTTTCAGTGAGCTAGCAGAAGCTGATGCCGCGATTCTGGGGGCGAGTGCTTTGGTTTGGGAAAAATAATCAGTGGGATATTATTTAAAAAAAATTAACAAATTTTGTTGATACCATTTATTCAATCTACAGTAAGTCGGCGAGTAAATTGAAATAATTAGCATGCAGGTAAGTTCTGTATGAAGTAAGAGAAATAAAGGTGCTTAGAAATATCATCAATACGATTCGGGCAATGTATTCATTTGTAGGGGGGGAGTAGTGACTGTTAGCATAGCCTTAATTATGAATATTAAGACTATGCTAACAATATGGGATAAGCGTTTACGGGCGTTGTTGAGCCAAACTCTCATACATAGTATTAATCAGCTTACGTATCGGTGCATTGCGCTGCTCTGAAAACACAAACTCGTCTGCATATCGATTTACACTTCTCAGGAATTCTAGCAGATCATTGTTGTTTGAATCTTGTCCAAAATTGGCAAAACTTTCCGCCTTAGATTTTAAGTAATGTAAAAAGGGCTCTACGCTTGTGTTCATTGCAGTTTCCAATTGTATCTGTTGGACTAATAATAGATAATCTTTTTCTATTTTTGGATTTACCATGGTAATGGAATTTCTTGGATTAATGTTTTAAACGCTTCATCTCTGACTACTAAAGGTATGAACAATTGGATTTCACCACCAGGGAGGTGCGGATTGATGATACCTGGAGCGATAGGCTGCCTCGCCGTCACACCCGACCAAACTTTTAACGCTTTTTGCTGTGGTACGGTGTAGATATAAAACTTGCTAAAGTTATTCCATGCCGGCTGTACAGCTGTTCCTCCAATGACTGCGCCAATAGAGCTGGGTGGTTTTTCTGTCCAATACCCACCAGCAGGATTGCCCCCAGTAACCCGATATATTTTAGTTCCGGCAGGGAGCTCTCTAGCCTCCGCATTGACAAAGTTTGCAGCTTCAATCGCCGGGAGTTCAAGCGCTGGATCGTCCCATGCTGCATGTTTTTTACCCGATGTTACTCCATTGGCTACATAATCTGATTTAGCAATTCCTGGAATATTATCCCAATCTGCAATATATACGCGTTGATGGTAGATACTTTGGGCTGTTTCCAAATTTTTGAATAGCTCAGCTTTCTGGGGTGTTTTTGCAAATGCTTCTTTAAGCTTCACCTGATCAAGACCTTTTTCAATCCAGGTATTTAATTTAATTTTCGTTCCGGCGCCAAGTGACGATTCTAGATCATTCATCCAAGCTGTCGAATTTTCTACCTCTTCATTGATAATGTCATCACCGGAAGAACAGCTGGTTATAAAATGTGAGGAAGAGATCAAAGAGAGCATGAATAAGCACTGAAAAAAGTGTGTGGTGACCTTTCTTCCTTTTTTAATGTAAGTTGATTGCATAATAACTGAAAGTTTGATTTTTGTTTTATTTATGGTTTTTTACGGTATTGGTTTAATACTTTTATTCAGATGTAAAATTAAGAATTTTAATCTTGTTCTCAAAGTTAAAATTTATGTTGTTTATTAAATTTTTGGTTATAAATTACAGCTTAGTTGTCCCATAGGAAAGCGATCTTATTACTTCTCGTCAAAGACAGCCTTTGTAAAGGCCAAGAAAACTGGAGCGTATGACTCAGTCGGATGGTCGTTTAGAGATGCCTTTTGACCGCGTTAATTTTCCTGTATCAAAGGGCATAGTATTTGCTTATCAATTTTTTGAAAACTAAAGAACTCAACAAAAAAATTAAATTTAAATAGATGAAAAAAACCATTTTACTTTTTGTGCTGTTATGTACAGCTTTTTTTTCAAGGGCAGATCAACTCCAGGCTCTGACACAGGCACAGGCAGAGAAAGCCGTCGGATATCTTAAAAAAGAACCAATTGTCATTTTATGGTGCAGTTGTTGCGATAGTGAAACACCTAAGAAAATTACCGTTAATGAAGTCTTCTACAAAAAATATCCTGATGGAAAATATTATTCTGTCGTATTGAAGGGTAGGGATGAAAGTGGGAAGGAAGTTGAAGAATATTTAGATCTTGCTTATGTTTTTGTAAAAAAAGGTAAGAAAGCAAAAAGCTTGGGTAAAGTATTAAAATTTGAGTGTGACCCGTGCACACAACCGTTTGAATGGTCTATTTAAGATATTCTTAAAATAAACTTTTGTAAACCATTCAGAAGTGTAGTCTAATGTTTTTGCCGCTTGTCTACTTTCACGTATAAAAGAGGTGAAAGTAGTTACAGTTACTATTGTAAGCAACCGTACTATTTGATAAACCTTGATACGACAGGCATAGTTCGAGGCTAAATCCGAAAGATGAAGTCCAGTTAATTTTGGTCTTTTCTGTAATAAAAAATCCTCCCGAGATTTTAACCTAGGGAGGATTTAAGTGCGGAAGAAGGGACTCGAACCCCCACGCCTTGCGGCGCCAGATCCTAAGTCTGGTGCGGCTACCAATTACGCCACTTCCGCATTAGGATGCTTTTGATACCGCAAATATAGAAACGAAACCTATATCTTACAAATGTTCTTTTTCATATTTCTTGTATCGGACACATTATGAGCTAAATATTTTCAATAGGTATCTCCAGTGCTCTTGATCAACTGGCTGGAAGCTCGCTACGAAAGGATACTTGATAGATGTCTCGACAATGTGAATAATGTTCCCGTTTATAGCGACATTTTGTAGATTGAGTGCTACCAAAATGGAGATAGGTGGGAAATACAAAGGTTTGGCGCGATGTAGGTTAATAGAATATGCCGTATATTGCTAGTCAATTTAAACCAAATAATTAGTTATCAAATGAAAAGATTAATCTGTATAATTTTAGCTACTACCTTTATTTTCTCCGACTGCATAGGAACAAAAGGACCGCGGGACAGCACGGATTGGAGGTCATTATTTAATGGAAAAGACATCAAAGATTGGTTTGTTAAAATTCATCATCATGAGCTTGGTGTAAATTTTGGGAATACCTTTAGCGTTGAGGATGGAATTATTAAGATCCGATATGATCAATATGAAGATTTCAACGATCAGTTTGGTCATTTATATTATAAAACACCATTTTCTTATTATCACTTAAAGTTTGAATATCGATTTGTCGGCGAGCTTCACAAAGGGGCACCTTCTTATACGTTACGGAATAGTGGAGTCATGTTTCATTCGCAGGATCCCCGAACAATGTTAAAAGAACAGGATTGGCCAATCTCCGTCGAAATGCAACTTTTGGGAGGCTTGAGCGATGGTAAGCCACGACCTACGGGTAATATGTGCTCCCCGGGGACGAATGTGGTTTATAAAGGCAAGATAGCTTCTTCACATTGTTTAAATTCGACTTCCAAAACCTATGATGGTGATCAATGGGTTCGAGGTGAATTGATTGTACTGGGGGATTCATTGATAAAACACATCATTAATGGCGATACGGTTCTCGAATATTCGAAACCGCAGATCGGAGGTGACGTCGCGAATCGGTACGATCCGAAAATTAAAATCGATGGTAAGTTGTTGGCCAGTGGATATATCGCATTACAAAGTGAGGGGCAACCCGTAGACTTTAAGAATATCTGGATCAAAGAATTAGCCAAGCCAAGGAAATAAAACTATATGATTTTGTTTAACAGATTTTTGTTTCCCCAAGAGACAATTAACGAGGATGACGGAGACTTGATCTTTGTCTTACACATCATCGGTTTATATTGAATAGTAGCGAGTAGTTGTTTATATCTTTTTCAGCAGTGTCATTCCGAAGCCCGGGCTGGAAGGTGGGATCAACTTTCCAGCCTTAATGCTGTATCCCGATAAGTCGACGTCTTCTGATGTACTTGTAATACCTTCAATAGTTACTGTATTCCCAAGTCCACCGGCCAAGTGGGCTGTGTAGTAGCTTTTGAGGAGTGAGCCCCAAGCGTGAGGAGATGCCTGGGCTCCCAGGTTTTTCAACTCAGGCATTAACCTTCTCCAATTTGTAAATCCGAGTCCTTCAATATCGGTCAAGTGCACATCCAGCAGTTTTTTTGTGAAAAGCTCATTCAATAAAGCTGGGTTGGGGTCAGCCTCGCCATCTGCCAACAAAGTATGGATGTCTTCTGTCTTGATATAGTTTTTTAATTTTTGATAATCAGCTACTGTTTCGTGAAAAGGTTCTTCTATCCAGAAAAGATTTACCGAAGAGATGCCTTTGAGATAGTCGATAAATTGGTCGATCGTAAATCCATTGTTGCCGTCCACTAGAATAGCACAGTCTGGAAAGGCTGCTGCTACAGCCTTCGTGACCTCAATATCCCGCTGTAAGCCTTGCTGAAAAGGCATCCATTTATGGCCGCGGCCTATCTTCAACTTGAACTGCCTGTAACCGACATTATAGTCGTAATGGCATTCTTCCAAAATGCGGTCTATTCCTGCAGGTTTATCACTAGGTTCCAGGTCATCGAAATAGATCATACCACTGTAATAATCTGTGACAAAAGGTGTTTTGTTGCCCAGCAACTCATATACCGGTTTCTGTAATATCACTCCGGCTAGATCGTGGAATGCCATATCAAAGGCAATGTGGTTATCGTTTATCGTACCAACTTGGGATGCAAAGAGTTCAGAAACCTTCTTACCTATCAATCTGCTTGCGATTTGTTCGGCCTCCTGTCTTGATCCGCGCAGCGACGCCCAGCCCATTGCCCCCTTATCGGTTCTGATACTGCATATCGTGACTTCTGGGCCATAGCCGTGGAGATCAAGCCGTGCATTTTTTCCAACCAAACGTGGATATTTCAGCTGTACGGTGGAGAACCGAATATCTTGTATCCTGTGGTAGGATAGTTCACTGTCATCGTTATTCCTATCCAATAAATCTGTTAGGAACATTCCGTAGCCACGACCACTGTATAATGTCGCAGATATAATGCCCAAATTTAAGGTTTGTAAAAAAGCTTTCCTTTTCATACTAAGTTTATTTTTATTGGTTTTCCCATTTCCTTTATCGAAATAGAGATTATTTTTATCAAAGTGCGCTTCCGTTGAACCTTAAGGCTAATCGGGGAAATTTTGTAACACTACTACAAATTACAGCTATTATAATTATCTAATTATCTATGTTGTATCATTTTATGTGCAAATTGTATCAAAATTATATCGCATAGTACTACGAGAACTATTTTGTTTTTGTGAAACTTGCAAATAAGTTGTTCTTTCTGTTTTTGTTCGGACAGTTGAGTTTTCCTGTGGTGACCAGGTTGGCGTTATCAGCTTTTTGATTTTATTGTTTTTGTATAGTGAGGAAAATTTTATAATTCCCCATAAGTGTTTGTATTAACAATTTTTACACCTATTAGGCCAAAATGTACCCCAATTAACCTTTGTATACATGTAGTTTTGTTCGATAATCGAATTATTAAAGGAAATTTCAGAAGGGAAAATAGGTAGTCAATATGCTATTTAAGTTAATGCGTTAAAATCACCTTAAGGGCTATGTTAACTTTTTTAAACCAATAAAAACAAATAAAATCATGTTAATTAAAATAAATGCATATATGCATCTAAAGAAACATATCCGTATGAATAAGTTTGCAGATCTTGATATGAGTATCTTCTACTTTAAGAGGAGGCCATTTGTTGTTATGGATTTACTTAACGAGAAAATTTATTTTAATGAAAGCGGATTGGAGTGGTTGCGTGTCGAAAAGCAACTGGAATTGTCCAATCAATGGATTCGGAGTAAATATCTGCCATCCAAAAATTGGGTCGGACTTGCTCTTAACAATAAAAATAATGGGTTGGTGATAAAGCTAATAGACGAGTTTTATTTAGCTACATCCAACATGTTACTCGGAAATTAGTTGGACTTCTCTTAAAAAGTATTACTTGTCTGATTTTTTCATAATAGGATAGTTCTGCTTATTGTATTGTGTTCCACAGCGCTTTAAGGTTCGTTAAATCATGCTATTTATTGAACTAATTTACCAGCCTGAGGTTAATTTGAAAAAACTGTGGTATAATTTTAAAGGAATTGTTTTGTCTAGCTTAACTTTTCTATTTTTGGGAAAACTTAAGCCCTAGTGAAAAGATATCTTACCCTACTCTGCCTTTTATTTTTAACGCTAACGGGACATGCCCAAAAAGCTATCTTAACCGGAACTGTTAAAGACTCCATTGCTCATTTCCCTGTGTCATTTGCAAGTATTGTACTCATTGATGCCCATGGGGAAGTGGTGGATGGTATAGTAGCCGATTCTGCTGGTAATTTTCGTTTTTTGAATCTGAAAAAGGGAAGTTATACTGTTGTAGTCAAATTTATTGGTTACAGCCAGAAGAGCCTGTTTGTGGATATTGATAGTAGCAGCGGCGTCGATCTACATGAAATTGCACTTGCAACAGGGGATAACAGATTGGAGGAAGTAAAGATTACGGGCGGGCTCATTACCCCAAAACACACAGGGGATAGACAACGTTATGAAGCTAGCCAATATAAAAATGCCGTAGGAGGGACGGCTTTGGATATTATCAAAAATCTGCCTTCAGCTTCTGTCGATGTGAATGGGAATATTAGTATGCGGGGAAATAGTGGTATTATTGTACTTATCAATGGTAAACCTTCTTTCCTGGATCCAGCAACGATTTTAAACCAGATCGCTGCCAATGACGTTCTTGAAGTAGAATATATTACTAGCCCTTCGGCTCAATATGATCCAGATGGTAAAGGTGGTATTATCAATATCAGAACTAAACGAAGGACAACAGACGGACTCGTTTGGGTATTCAATTTTCAAGGGGGATTACCTAGTATCAAGGATTACAATAACATTAAAAATCAAAGACGATTTGGTGGAGATGCGTCTTTCCAATTCAAAAGGAATAAATTAGAACTGAATGGTTCGGCGAATTACCTACGTAACGATAACGCAGGTTATAGGGAAGGTGATGTGTATACCATAGTTGGTGATCGACAAACTTTTTTTCCTTCCAAGGGTGAACGGAGTTTTGATAAATATAATTTTGGAATAAGACTGAACGCTGCATACGAAATATCACAAAAACAGCAGGTTAGTTTAGGCTTCCTAGCATCGCGTAAATTTCAGGATCGCCTTGCCGATATATATTATACAAACCGCACCGTACAATCCTCAGATGGCAGGGAACTTTCGGCAGTAAATTATTTTAACTCCAATCTCCAGAATAAACAGGGGGAATTTTATCTCATCGACTTCAATTATATAAATAGATTAAGTGCAAGCCATTCCTTACAGTTTGGTGCAATTTACGAATACGCGAATATATATGGATCCACCAAAAATGCGAATATCGAACAAGGGATTGATACTATTCAATCGACTAATAATAATTACACTAATCCTTTGCGTGGCTTAAGATTGTCACTACAGCATACTTGGAAATTATCACATGGCGAGTTGTTAAATGGTTATCAATTGAGAAATGATCGACAAAAGGGAAACTTTGAATATGTTGCTACCAAAGAGGGAAGTCGTGTGCCGGTGCTCATTCCCGAATTTACAGGTAAGTTAAATGCCAATAATACTGTTCATGCAATTTTTAGCCAGTACGACCACAAGTTGAAAAGGACACAATTATCTTTTGGACTTCGTTATGAATACTATCAGCGTGATGTCCTTTTGGTCAATACAGGGAAGGAGTATCCTTACTCTACCCATCAATTATACCCAACTTTCAATTTAATCCATGAGTTATCTAAAAGTTGGTCTTGGAAGATTGCTGCTGCCAGAAGAGTTCAGCGAAACAATAATTTCGAGCTAAATCCGATACCAGAACGTGAACACTCGGAAACATTGGAACAAGGTGATCCTAACCTTGTTCCAGAATTTACCTTTAATATGGAGACTGGTATTGTCAAGAGGCTGAAAGGAGGTAGTCTTTTTCTGAATGCTTATTACCAGCACACGAAAAACCCAATCCAGCGTGTAAATTCAGTCTATGCAGATACCATCCTCAATCGGGTATTTACAAATGCGGACTATGCCAACCGTTGGGGGACGGAAATTGGAGGGGAGGGGAAAATATTTTCTTGGTTAAAACTGAACGGCGGATTGAACTTGTATCGTTATAAAATCTCGGGAAAGGTGCTGGATTATTTAGAGACAAGAAGTAATAGCGACTTGGTATACTCTTTAAATGCCGGAGCCCAAGTCGATCTTCCAAAAGAATGGAGCGTAGGTATGCAGGTGAACTATCTTTCTGAAAAGCCAACTGTACAAGGAAAGGATTCTCGATTCGTGGCGCCTCATTTTAATTTAAGCAAAGACTTTTTGAAAGGCGCAATAAAGGCACAGCTGCAGTGGCAGTTCATAGAGCTTGGTAAATGGGGTGTAAACGAACAGCGCATTACGACATCTTCAAGCGATTTTTTTACGACCACCAATTATATTTATGAAAAGAATATCATAATGGTCAACCTTGGTTTCAACTTTCACAAATTGAATCAACTTTCCAAATTACCTAAGAGCGAATTTGGTGAAAAAGAATTTTAGTTGTGCTGTTTCTTAAATTCAGAAGGAGTTATACCCGTATATCGTTTAAAATATTTTGAGAAATTCGATTTGTCTGAAAAGCCCAAAGAAAAAGCAATTTCAGCAATAGAGTTGTTCGTATAAAAAATAAGCCTTTTAGCTTCTTTTATAATATAAATCGCCAATATCTGGGAAGCGGTATTATTGGCGATTTTTTTGCAAACAGCGCTCAAATTTTGAGGGCTGGTATGAAGGAGGTCTGCGTAGTATGCGACATGATTTATAATTTTTCCATTTGTGTTTAATAATTCAATAAATCGGACATACAGGTCATTGGATATTGAAGTAGTTTGTTCTATTTTTTCCGTGTCTTCGAGAATTTTCGCCAAAAAAGATCTGAACAATCCTTCTTGACATATTCGATTTTCTTCCTGTGACATCATTTCAAGAAGAGTCGGTATGATTCCATTTTTTTTTATATATATAACGTCAAACTTACTTATTTCGTCGACCATCCTCGCAATTTCAAGATCTAAGCTTAGGTCTAGAAATAGTTTTTTAATCAACAAGACGAATCCTTCAATAGGCGCGACTAACTCCCAATGATGTACACATTCTTTTCTGATGATTAATATACAAGGTGTTTTAATCGGACTTTCCCAACCATCAATGACATGTTTCCCAGATGTCTTGGATAAAAATACCAGTTCTAGATACCCACTATGTCGATGTGGTTTGGTTACCGCTTTTGAATTGTCGAATGTCGCAACCTTTAATAATTTTTGAGGTTCGAGTTTATCTTTTACAATGATTTTTTTGCTGATCACGTAACTTTAGTTTGGTGAGTAAAAATAAAAGAAATCATGATAAATACTAGGATGTTTAGAAATAAAATCCTTGTTTTTTGATGATGAAGTTCCGATGACGTGGGCACCGAAATATTTGGCGATTTGGACAGCGATATGCCCAACACCATCAGCTGCAGCATGGATCAATATGCGATCCTCCTTTTTGATCTTTGCAACATCACCCAGAGCCTAGTACGCTGTTGATCCTTCTATCGGGATACCTGCTGCCTCAGATTTCTACAAAAGTGATATGCAACTATACATGTGACAAGTATGCACTTTTTGGGTATCCTACAATGATTATCAGATAAATAAAATTTAATAAAAGAGAACGGATCACTATAAATCCTATTGTCTATAATTTTTTATTAAACTATTGTGAGTTGTTGCTTAGTTACTCCGCGAAATTGGTCGACAGCTGGAAAAATAAATCTACAACATTAAATAAGAAAACAATCCAGTTAGTTGCCTGTTATTTTAGTATAAGCAATTTTTTAGATATTGAGGCTGTTAACCGTTTATGCTTACTATGGATAAGATTTTTTCGACGTTGCATCAATATTGTAAATTGGTGATTCTCATGGTGCTTTCGTTAATGTATTTAATCGGGTCTTGCGAAAATGAGACCTTTTGACTAAGTAAAGACAATACGTCGTTTGTAAGGTGTTTTGAAGAAGTAACTGAATATGTTGTTGACGCTGGTGTGAAAACGCTGTTCGAATACTATAACCAGAAGTTATGTAGCAGGATTTATAATTTTAGCAATTGTACGAAAGAGAATTGGGCAATAGCAACGCAACAACCGTCGGGACCATGCTGGGGCTACCTTCGCCGTAGAGGATTCTTTTAAAATGATAGAAATATATATGAAGCTGATTCTTTCAATAATTAAACTATGTGTACCTTTTAGCGCCTTTTTGGTATTGGTTCCCGAGATAACGTCTGCTCAGCAATTTACCTTATCAGAATGTATCGAAAAAGCAGGGCAAAATAACACTCTTGTTAAAATAGCCAAGCAGTCACTTGAAACAAGGGAGAAACTCCTTGAATCCAATAAAAATAACTATCTGCCCAAAGTAGATCTGTTGGGTGGTTATAATTATATCGGAAAGCCGATCGAAGTCAATTTACAACAGGTTAAAGAAGGGATCGTCGAGGGAACGGCAAACCAAAATCTGAACACGGCGAATACCATTTTCCAACAGATCACCGGAAATCAGTTGCCGCAGTCGATCCAGGATGTTGTGTACCAGACATCCAAAGATCTGGTGAATGCTATTTACCCCAATTATAACCCCAAAATAAGCAAACAAAGCTATTTTCTTGCTGGGCTGGTGCTGCGTCAGCCTATTTATGCCGGAGGGAAGATCAAAGCTTCGCAGGAACTTTCTGCCCAACAGGTTGAAAGCGGAAATGCAAATCTGGCATCGGCCAGAAATCTGTCCGTTTACAATATTTCCTTACAATATATTCAAATCTTGTACCTGAACGCAATGATTGAGAAACAACAAGATATTGTGGCGGCGCTGCAACGCAATGAAAAATTTGCTCAGAGTCTCCTCAGCGCAGATGTGATACCACCTTATCAGAAAAATTGGGCTGATATTGCCCGAGTGCAGGGAGAAACTAATCTGAAGAGTCTTAATCTTGAAAAAAACAATGCACTGCTAACCTTAAAAGACTTAATGGGTATCGGGCTGGATGAACCTTTGGAAATAACGCAAAAAATAAGTGAAGAAATGCATGTACCCGCTTTCTTGGATCCGACAAACAACACGGACCTGAAATTATTGGAGAGTAAAAAATCCGAAGCAAAAATTGGACTTAAGGTAAGTAAATCTTTCTCCAGACCAAATGTGTTTGCGATTGCCAACTATCAGTTTTTTAGGAAAGACCTGCCCCTAGTCACTCCACCATGGCTTGTTGGGGTTGAATTTCAGTGGACACTGTTCGATCCGGAACGTAAATCCAGAAATCATGCAGCCGAGTCGCTCGTTAAGGAAACAGACCTGTTGATCGAACAAAAACAGCAAGCTGTAAATCTTGCTGCGCGGGTAACACAAAATAAACTGATCAGTCTCAAGGAACAATGTGAAACATTTAATGCCTCGCGAAAGCAATCCTATACAACAAGTGAAATGGTTGAAAAACGAATGCAGAATAGCCTGTCATCTGTTAAAGATGTAAATGACGCACTCCAGCTTCAGTATGAAACAGAGAAATTGTACCACACTTCATTGGTGACCTATAATACGGTACTTGCGACTTATTTCTATATCATTGGCGATGCGCAGGGTATAACGAGTTTTGTGCATTAAACTGGAAGAATATGAAAAAAATTATAAAAAACTACTGGGCCGTTTTTATTCCCATCATTGTCCTGACAGTAGCGCTCATTTACCTTTTGAAGGGTAAATCACCTAAAGAGCAGGGCGATACGATCATTGGCATGGTAGACGCCGAATTTGTTGATGTTTCTGCTTCTCTGCCCGGTCGATTGGTCGACTTGAAGGTAAGGGAGGGCGACAAGGTAGAGGAAGGTCAGCTTGTCGCTCAGCTGAAAACAACGGAAATCGAAACGATACAATCGCAGGTGGCCGGTGCTGTTGCGATCGCTCAAAATCAGCTTGATAAGGTCAACCGTGGGGTCGAACCAGAAGTGTTGGCTTCAGCAAAAAATCTGCAACAGATAGCCAAAGAACAAATGAACCTGATGTCCAAAACCTATAGCCGCTTTCAGAACCTGTATGGCGAAGGGGTGATATCCGGACAGGAAAGAGATATTGTATATTTCAAATACAAAGCAGCACAAAAAGAACTTGAAACTGCCAATCTGAATGTACAGCTGTTACAGCGAGGGGCGAACGATGAACTGAAGAATTCGGCTCAGACGGTGTTACAACAGGCCAGGGATGCCGACAGACTGGCGCAGGAAATTAAAGATAACGCTAGTCTTAGGGCGCCGGCTACAGGTAGGATCTCGACATTGATCTCCAATACGGGCGAAATGGTGAATGCCGGTTATCCCATTTTGACTATTCAAAAGGACAATTCTTTTTTTGTGAAATTCAATCTTCGTCAAAATCAGATGGATAAGATTGATAAGGGCATGCTGGTACACATGAATATCCCGGGCTGCAAACCTGAAAATATCGCCGGTACTGTAATCGGACTTGCACCTGCTCTGGGTTATGCGGATTGGGTGCCGGAAAAACAAAATGGCGAATTTGAACTACGTACCTTTCAGATAAAAGTGAAACCGAAAGATTTGAACGCAATCACTGGACTTCGTTCGGGAATGACGGCGCAGTTAATATTACCCTAAATCCCTTTGATTTGAAAACCATAAGCCTTATCATGATCCGGGAATGGAAACGAATATTTTCGATTCCCAACTTCTACGTGATCTTGCTGGTGATTCCGCCTATTATTTTTCTCTTTTATGGTTTTATCTACCAGAAGCAGTTTGCGAAAGAATTGCCCATGGCGGTCTGGGATGAGGACCGATCGTCCACTTCACGTACGCTGACCGATATGATGGAGCAAAATGAAAATATACATTTTACCGCCACTGTCTTCAGCAATGCTGAAATCGAAAAGCTCATGAAAGAAGGAAAAATTTTTGGTGCTGTGCATTTTCCGAAAAATATGGAAGCCGATGTCAAGAAAAATCACCAGTCAAACATTACGCTATATACCAATGGCGCTTATTTGGTGCCGGCAAAATTGATCTATAAGGGAGCGGCGGAGATTATCATCAAAGGTGGACTGGCCGTGGTCTTACAAAAAGCAGTGAAACAGGGGATGCCCGTCGGAGAAGCCAATATGCTCGTGCAACCGATCAAACTCAATACAACCGTCTTATACAATCCGGATTTTAATTACCAGCGTTATCTCACTCCAGGACTCATTACGGTTGGCATACAGATGGCCCTGATTGTGGCCGCTGTGCTGATCCTGAATCTGGAATTTAACCGAAATACCATGGATGAGCTGCTGCGGATCTCCACTTCCTCCTCGCAGATCATTGCCGGAAAAATGCTGGCGCATCTGTGTATATCCTGGGTGCTGTTTGTATTGGTAGCCTGGGTAGTGTTTCCGGTTTTTGAATTGGGGAAACCGCAGACAGATTTCAATTTCTTTATCTTGTTTACGTTGATGGCACTTGCTTGTATCGGTATCGGTATAATGCTTTCGGCAATCTCCAATAATATGCTCTTTGTCACGGATGTGGCACTATTTTTTACATCTCCGGCTTTTGTGTTCAGCGGGTTTACGTTCCCTAGATGGGCAATGCCCTGGTATGATCAATTTTATGCCAATATCATGCCCTATACGCATTTTTTGGACGGTTTCATCAAATTGTATTTTATGGAGCTTCCCTTGGTATACGCTGCGGATGAAATGATTAAGCTGCTGCTTTTTATCGGTGCCACATTTCCCGTTGCGACTCTGTTTTTTCAGAAACGAATCAGTCAATACCTTAAAAATCAGCAACAGTGAAACAGATATTTCAACTATTCAAAAGAGAGTTAAGAAAGGTGTCAGGCGATTCCAGCCTATTTCTTATTTTGCTTCTTGCTCCGATCCTGTATGCTTTTATGTACGGAAGCATTTATCTGAATAAGGGCGAGGACCAGGTAAAGATCGCGTTAATTGACGATGATGGAACAGCTATTTCGAGGACATTGACCGAACAACTGCGCTCAAC
The DNA here is from genome assembly GCA_029239355.1 of Sphingobacterium sp. Lineage (GTDB taxonomy): Bacteria > Bacteroidota > Bacteroidia > Sphingobacteriales > Sphingobacteriaceae > Sphingobacterium. The sequence goes on along the minus strand of JAQZAZ010000007.1, from coordinate 87,879 downwards.
ACCGATGATTAGTATGGTGTCAAGCGCCACTATTGCCGAGGCACAGGAAAAGATGTATCAGGGCGAGGTACAAGGATACTTTTATATTCAGCATGATTTTGAGAAAGATCTGCTTTCCATGAAACAGACCAATGTCAATCTGGTGTTAAATGCTTCCCGTTTTTTACCCTCCAGTGATTTGCTCAGTACGGTGACCAAAGTATGCATGACGGTAGGAGCAGGAGTACGGAAGACCTATTTTAACAAGCAGGGAATGGGAGAAGATGAATCCATGAAAATGACTAATCCGATCAATATGGATTACCGTCCCCTGTACAATACGAGCATGACCTATGGGGCTTTCCTCTTGCCTGGTTTGCTGGCCATCATATTGCAGCAAACACTGTTGATCGGCGTAGCTGCAAGTTTTACCTCGGAGAGGGAAGATGATCAGCTGGGCAAGTTATACCAACTTTCGGGACAAAGTGTCTCTAACCTTATTTTTGGAAAAAGCCTGTTGTACTTTGTTGTCTTTATGATTTTTGGGCTTTTCTTTATTGCGATTAATTTTTCTGTTTTCGGCATACAGATTCGTGGAAGTTCTCTGGATCTCGCATTGATTACTGCGCTCTTTATTTCGGCTGTGATCGTCTTCGGGATGTTTATCGGTAGTTTTTTCAAGACTAAGCTTTTCGCTTTTCAGGTGCTGGTATTTTCATCATACCCCATTTTTTTAATTACGGGATATTCCATGCCTTACCAAGCACTTCCCAGGGCCGTGCAATGGCTCTCCGATCTGCTGCCAACTTCACCTTTTTTAAAAACATATATTTCTGTAGTTCAGGCAGGGGGCTCACTTCAGGATAACTTACCGACAATTATTCATTTAATACTCCTTTGGGGATTATTTTTTATTCTGTTGGTTATTAGGGTTCAATTTATTCTAAGAAAACAAGCGAAAAAAACGTACGGTCTACATTGATATTAGGTTAAGCAATATTGTCACTTTGATTTGTAAAAAGGACATGCTGTGAATCACAGTTGGTTCTTTTGATTATAATGATCCTTATTGCTGCCTCTGATCTAATAAATACCGAAGTAATCGGTAATGTGATCAAAAACTTTTGCAACGCTCCCATGTTAGTATAATATGTCCTAATTTAAACAGATGAAAAAAAGAATTCTGGTACTTATTGATTTTTCTGAAAATTCCTGGACCGCTACGAGATATGCAGCGTATTTGGCCCAGACCTTTAATTGGACATTACAATTGTTACATAGCTATTCAGATTCTCTCAAAGATAAAATTGATCATCATTTTGAAGGAGTACCTCCGGTTTCGAAAAAAGAAAAGGCCGAGTTTGGATTGAACGAATTGGGCTGCCAGGTACAACAAGAGTTTACGGACCTCAATTATGAGACCATATGTTTGCCCGGAAAATTAACAGAGACCGTATCAAACTTATTATCCCAAGATCAATATTCATTTGTCGTCATGGGAGCTAAAGGAGGGAGCAAAATAAAATTAACCCTATTGGGGAGTAATACAGTAGCATTGATAAAAAGCTGTCCTATTGGTATTTTGGCAGTTCCATTAAAAATGCCTAAGTTTCGTTTGAAAAATGTGGGGATGCTGACAAATTTTAAGGACTCTGAATTTGATCTGCTCGAAGGGATTAAAGACAATCTGTCTTTAGAATTTAATCTCGATTTATTGCATGTTACTGAGGGATATAAGTCCGCTCATCAGGAGGATGTAGCTCAGGTGAAACGAAAATCAGCTATAATGTTTCCGTTGAGCCATATCGATTACGTCGAAAAAAAAGCTGTTTATAGGCTAGATTATCGTATGCCTATCCCAAGTTGTATCGATTATATGGTTAGATCTAGATCGATAGATCTATTACTTGTATCCTACAATCAAAAGAGCTTTTTTAAACAGCTTTTCTCCCGTAGCCTCAAAAAGGCAATTTATCAGAATCTATCGGTCCCTACGTATTTTAAACGGACAGCTGGTTAATTTAATAAATTCACTTATGAATATCATCAGAAACAAACTAAGATTGCACTATTCTTGTTATCTAAACAAGTAAATACTGCATTCATAATTTTAATTCGTTAAGTAATAGCGAGGTTGTCGCAATAGGAATTGAAGATATTCTTCTGTGCAGATAACTTATAAATCGATTTAAAGATTGCCCATATGCTACAGTAATGATTATCTTTATGGTATAATATGGAATTAATAATAATTATAGGGCTCGTTCTATTGAACGGTATCTTTGCCATGTCGGAGATGTCGCTCGTATCCTCCCGGAAATTCAAGCTTGAAAATTTAAGGAAAAGGGGAAAATCTGCAGCGAAGACGGCCCTTGATTTGTCGGCTAACCCTACCCGTTTTTTATCGACTGTTCAAATTGGTATTACATTAATAGGTATTTTATTGGGTGTATATAGTGGCGAAAACCTTACGAAAAATTTGGCTGCTTTTTTGACCCAATTTGAGCTACTTAAACCATACGCAATGACCTTGTCGACTACGCTGATTGTTGTGTTAATCACTTATCTTTCCATAGTTTTGGGAGAGTTATTTCCTAAACGGGTTGCGATGAAATTTCCCGAACCAATTATCATGGTGTTGGCAAAGCCCATGTTTATTCTATCAAAGATTACGGCTCCCTTTGTGTGGTTGTTGAGTGCATCAAATAATCTGTTATTGAAAATTTTTGGAATTTCTGCAAAAAATGATGATACTTTAAGCGAGGAGGAAATCAAATCTATAATTGCAGATAGTACTATAGGAGGGGAGATTCAAGAGATTGAACAGGAAATTGTAAAAAGAGTTTTTGAACTTGGGGACCGGAAGGTTACATCTTTGATGACACATAGGCCGGACATTGTTTATTTTAAAATGAATGAAAGTTGGGAGATGGTCCGTTCAAAGCTGAATGCTGAAAAGCATTCTGCTTATCCCGTGTGTAGCGAAAAAGGCTTGGAGGAGATTCTTGGAATAGTACTTATCAAAGATCTATTCGTTGACCCAGACCCAGACCAATTTAGCTTAGAGAGATTTATTAAGAAACCTGTATTTTTTAATGAGAACTCTGATGCATATAAAGTGCTTGAACGTTTTAAGCGAGAAGGCACGCATTATGGCCTTGTAGTAGACGAATATGGTGTAATTTCGGGGATCGTCACGATGGATGATGTTTTGGATGCATTGGTAGGTGATGTATCTGAAAATTCTGATGAGGATCAAGAAATTGTACAGCGAAATGAAAACAGCTGGTTAATAGATGGTCAGTATTCAGCATTCGAATTCATCAAAAATTTTGAGATTGAATTGAATTATGAATTAAGCAACCAATATTCTACTATAGGAGGAATGTTTATGTTTCATGTTAATGATATACCCAATGTGGGGGACAGGATTCAAATTGGTCAGTATGAATTGGAAATTGTTGATAAAGATGGGCAACGCATAGATAAGATTATGCTGACCAAGTCTTATTAGTTTTTCATATTATCTTCTTTACGTTCACCTTTCGATAGATCCTTATAAGAGAGTTCTTCTGGTTCATTGATTTATACCAAATTTGCGACCTGGAAACACCTTTAGATTGAGCCGGTAATCTTTCTCTTCTTAGTTTACTTCTGTTAACACTTAATACCGCACGACTTGATCTGCATATACCTATCAGAAGTAAATAGATTCAGTAAAGGATTGAGAGGCGTATTATCTGAAAATTACTCCTAAGCGTTAGTAACAATTTCGTGTGTGAGCTAAGTGTACGGAAACGAGCTTGATCGCGGGTACGGTTGTTGCGTCGACATTCATTCTACTGATAATAAACAAGAAATCATCTTTGTCAGCTTGATTAAATAACTGGAGATCCGATTAATTGGAAAGCAAACTGACAATTTGTTTTGTGTTTAATAAAAAATATGGATAAGAAAATCTTTATTTGTGATGATGATAGTAATATAGTCGATATGTTAGCGATGATATTACGGGAGTTTACTGATGTAACCGTATTAACTGAAACGGCCAGCCGAAAAGTGTTGTCACGCTTAATAGAAGAATGTCCCGATATTTTTATCGTTGATCTCTCAAGGCCATTACTTTCAGGTGATCGACTGATTAAAGAGGTTAGAAACAATGATTTATTAAATAAAATATTGGTCATTTGCATGTCTGCAAAACTGGATGTACAAGAAATCGCAATTGAGGCGGGTGCTGACATTTATTTGAGTTTAATTAAAGACGAGGTGAAAATAAATAATCTTATATTAATCTGAAAACTATGCACTAGTGAATAACGCATCAAGGAATAACATTTTATTGGGTATTATGCCGCAGTTCTGTATCTATGATCGGATTAATTAAGTATTTACCATTTTCTGTTCTTTCGATAAATTTTGATAGATCAAACTCAAGGAACAAAGTGTGAATTTCATTTGCTATCAGTTGATTGTTAGTAGGGATGAGGATTGGAATATATCTTCCTTCAGGAGTTTCTAGCTTATGAGAAGATCCATGTACCACAATTTCATTTCCTTCTGCTGCTAATTGGAGAATCATTTCGTGTATAGTACCATGGGGTACATGGCCAGTAGCAATGAGATTATCTTTTTCTATGGAGAGGATATTTAACCTTTTATTGGCCGCGATCTTTCCAGCTCCCGATGACGTACGGGTCCATATCTGTTCTATATTTAAGTAAAGTGCATCATAATAATTGGTGGCATCTTTTACTTTTATCTTTAATTGTGCCTGCTCAGCAGCGGGGCTATTATCATCATGACAGGAAGCTAAGAACGTCAGAAGTCCGACGATTATGATATAGCTTAAACGAGTCGCAAGCGTATAAATAAATTTGTCTTTCGTCTTGGATGAATTACAGCTCATAATATTTTTTTGTTGGAACAAAAGCTAAAGACTTATCGTTTGATTGTTATCCCAACAAAAAAATATTTATTTCTAACAGTACAGCTAAAACCGCAGGTCTCACGAGCTTAGAAAATCGTTCAACAGTTTATAATCCTATAGAAGAACTGACCCAAAGCAATTATTTTTTAGTCGAAATCAAAGAGGTCTGAAAGGAATGATTTTTTCTTTCGCCCATGCTGATATTTGTGACTATCAGAATATCGGTCACTGTCACGGTACTGTTGTTGAGGTTGGTAGCGCTCGCGATCACTCTTATTGTAACTGTCAAATGTGTTTTGAGTAATGTTTGTATTTGCACTGTCGTTGCCGGCTTGTTCCAACAGTTTATCTAATTCCCCTTTATCGAGCCATACTCCTCTACAGCTTGGACAATAATCTATTTCGATACGGTGACGTTCAGTCATCAAGAGTGTTTCGTTACAATTTGGACATTTCATTTTTTCTAAATATTAAATGAACATACAATATAATTAAAAATAGGAGGTTATTAGTTCTCGAAAAATCTTTTTTAGCATTTTTTAACACAGTATTATCTTGCCACTTTATCTATGTTTTTAAAGTTATTGTCATGAAGTTTATTGCTATCTCATAATATGGCATTCCGTTGCTTATCCGACTAATTCAACTGTTTTGCAATGATCATTGAATCAAATGAGAAATCGATTGCCCGTCTTTGGGTATGAGATTTTGGTCATGGATATTTTTCGTCAATTGTTGGGAAAACAAATCTTGGAAACTTCTAGTGATTTAATTTCTTTTACTGAAATTAGCAGCGCTAAATAAAATGATTTTATAAAATATAAGATACTTTGGCGGGTTTGTGCGACATATGGGGGGTGTTACATTCCATCCAGTTCTTCTTTGGTGTAACCTCCTGTACAGTCCATACATGCATCTGCATATGCGCTGTATTCGTCATAGGCGGCGCCTATTTTTCCAAAAAGGGTGATAATACGGTCTATTCTTACCTGAAGTCCATCTTCCATCACGATAAAGGCTCCGCTATCTCTTTCTTCTCTTAATTCAACAATGGTCCCCTGCGCCTCGCTGAGCCTCTTATCCTCTTCAAAATAGAATATTTTGCCACTGTTTTTATGGTTAATCTGTTCGTTGATACTCTCCCTATATTCCCAGGCTACTGGGAGATATGCGTTATGTTTAGTCTTCATACCCCAAATTTTACTTAAATGTTCAGTACTTTTCCCAGACTTTGTTTACAGTAAGTTACATATAAAAAATCTTTTGCCAAACTTAAACAAACATTATAGCATCTCTCAGATGCATATATATATGCAGTTTTTTCTATGAATAGATTAGGACTCCACTTTTCGACGACAAAGCCATCTACGCCTAAATCTGTGTCTTTTTATATGTCGTGATGTAGTTTACCTATGGACGGCGAGATTGGAAGGGACTTGAGTTTTGGGGATATAAAATTTTTTAGTTGGGTATTAATGATTTTGATTTAGTAAAATTTATCTTTACATTAAGTTCGTCGTTTGTATCAATTATATGAATTATACCAAATGAAATCTCCTAAAGAAATTGCTAAACTCGAAAAACTCAAAAATGGAGATCTTGATTCATTTAATGAAATTTATTTCCAATATTCTCCCAAGATCTATGTCAGATTGATCCGGTTGGTTAAAAATCAGAGTATTGCGGAGGAGATTCTTCAGGACGTATTTACTAAAATATGGCTTCATCGGGAAAGCATTGATCCCACCAAAGGATTTGTCTCTTTTCTTAACCACATTTCCGATAATTTAGCCATGGATTTTTTTCGAAAAGTGCAACGGGACAAAGCACTTCAATTGGAAGTTTGGGCTTCAGCGATAGAATTGTATTACCATACCGAAGAAAAACTGTTCTTAAAAGATAAACAGCAGATACTTTCAAAAGCGATAGACTCATTGAGCCCTAAGCGAAAAGAGATTCTGATGCTCAATAAATTTGAGGACAAAAGCTACAAGGAGATCGCGGATTTGCTGGGTATTTCTGTTTCTACGGTCAGCAATCAATTGGTCAGCGCACTCAAAGATATCAAGGAATATATCCAAAAAAATTATCGTGACGAATATATAATCAGCCTTTTTGCGGCTTTTTTATTCAATTTATAAAAAAAAGAAAAAGCAATAGTGTGATTCTTTCTACCAAGCGTATAGAGAAGTACAATACAGCAATGTATTGAACTAATTATAGATAATTTTGAAAGAGCATACCTTTAAAGATCAATTGTCTGCGTATATCCACAACCGATTGGAGGCGCAGTATTACGAGTCATTCTTTGATGAAATGGCGAAGACGGATACTGTGCTTCTTGAATCATGGATAGCGGAGATACTAGACGAGGATGAAACGCAGCAGCTCCAGCAGATTCTATTGCCTGACTTGAAAAGTGTTCATCTGAAAATATTAGAGAATATCTATACCATAGACCCTCCTAAACGCATAGCCCTACGAAGAATGCGCTTTTGGACCTGGGCTTCCTGCGCCGCCGTGCTGCTCTGCGTACTGTCGGTTCTTTATGTAAAAAAATCCTCTACATTACCAGATGATCGTATAATTTGGTATGAAAATAAAAATACATACGCTGTCTATGAGCTGCTCCCGGATAGCAGCACTGTTATCCTTTATCCACAGGCGAAAATCGGTTTTGATTATAATAAACCAAGCAGCCGTAATGTGCAGCAGTTGCAAGGACGTGTCGTCTACAAGGTGCATAAAAACAAGGAAGCCCCGTTTCAGGTCAATTACAAAGGTTATTTAACGACTGCTTTGGGGACAATATTTAGCATAGATCCCAAGGATAGCGATCATGTACTGATAAAATTAATGGAAGGTAAAATCGCTGTCGGACCAGTTGCCGCGGATAGCCGAAGCTTAATATACCTTAAACCAAAAGAGGAAGTATTGGTCAACTTAAATCTACAGCAGATGGTTAAGTTCTCTGAGCCCGAATTGACAAAATCTCAGCCGGCGCGCGTGGATAAGGAGTTAAGGAAGCTCATTCCAAATCTAACCGCCAATGTAGAGTGGAGCAATCAGTCCGTCAAATTCAACCAAACCAAAAACGTTCAGCTGTTAAGAGTAATCGAAAGCCTTTATGATGTTTCGATTATATGCGATAGTCCTGACTTACTCAATAGTTCATTTACGGGAAGTTTAAATAGTAAGGAATCGCTAACCAATTTCCTGACCAGTTTCTGCCAATTGAACGGTTGTACATTCCGAGTGGATAATGGCATTGTCAACATCAGTAATTCGGGAAGAAAGGAGGACGTACAGTAGGATAGAATCAACCCAACGCGGAAAATAAACCAATATATAAATCAGAATAACCAATTGTAAACAATTATGAAGCATATTCTAATCAAATTAATGCTCGTGGGATTGCTATTTCCATACTTTTCTGTGGGATTTGCGCAATCTAACCTGAAAGTAAATGGGAAAATAGTGGACAGCGAAGGTAATACATTGCCAGGTGCTACCATTGATCTTATCCATGAAAAGACCAGTAAAAAACTCCATTTTTTGGCTGATAACAACGGGTTGTTTGTTTTGGCCCCGCTCGTTGCTGGCGAAAATTACACGATCTATGCCCACCATCTCGGATACGATACCGATTCGGTTAAGCATTTTGTGGCAACGGCGACCAGCAAAAATACGGTACTTATCCGCTTGAAATCAAACAGCGGAATGATAGACGAAGTTGTTGTCGTCGGTTACGGGACACAGAAAAAAGTCAATCTGACGGGTGCAGTATCCGCTGTATCGGGTGATGATTTGAACAATAGACCTGCCGGGCAAACCTCTTCAGCCCTTCAGGGGATGGCTTCGGGAGTAACCGTTACACAGCGTTCCGGCAAGCCAGGGGCGGATGGCGCCGACATCCGTATTCGCGGTATCGGTACACTTGGTAATGCAGCTCCTTTGGTGCTCATAGATGGAATCGAAGGCTCCATCAATAATATCGATCCCAATTTGATCGAGAATATCTCGATATTAAAGGATGCGGCATCCTCGTCGATCTATGGCTCCCGGGCGGCCAATGGTGTTATTTTGGTAACGACCAAAAGAGGAAGTTCCGATAAAGTCGCGATAGCGTACAACAATTATTTTGGCTGGCAGTCGGCAACCAATATGCCCAAGATTGTCAATGCCTTGGATCATATGCTCCTGACAAATGAAGCCTATACCAATGTTGGGGCGAGCCCGCTGTATCCCGAAGATATCATTGCCGCATATCGCAACCAAGGCAATGGTAGTTCGGATGAGTATCCCAATACCGATTGGCAAAAGGAATCATTGCGGGGAAATGGATTCCAGCAAAGCCATTTTCTGACGGTTAATGCCGGAACAAACAAAGTGAAAATGCTGACTTCTGTCGGTTATTTCGACCAAAAAGGTTTGACACTGAATAGCTCGTTTAAGCGTTATACCATACGTAACAACGTGGATGTTAAGTTTTCAGATCAACTCGCTGTCAAATTTGATTTCCAATACGTCAATCCGATTGTGACCTCTCCATCAGCCAGCATCGAAGAGCTTTTTCAGTGGATGAGCAGCATTCCGGCCAATCAATCCTTTAGAAATTCCAACGGCACATGGGGATTGGGCTGGAATGGAAATAATCCCGTTTCGGCAGCTGCCGATGGCGGTGTTGCCACCAACAAAAGTCCATTTGGCAGTATAAACGCATCATTGATCTATAAACCCAAGGAATGGTTGATTGCTGAGGTCAATTATGCACCGAAATATGCGACACAGGTCAACAAGAATTTCAGAAAAGCAGTGCAGTCGTATTTCCCTGACGGTACGCCGAGCTTCTCGGTTCCGGTCCGCACGGCACTTACCCAATACAATAGTCAGGAACTTTTTAATAATATGCGGGCCACCCTGACGCTCAACAAGGATTTTGGTCCACATCAGTTAAAGGCATTGGTTGGTGGTTCGCGGGAAGATTATAAGATTGATTATACCCAGGGATTTAGAGACACCTATGTGCTCCCAGACTATGAAGTGCTCAATGCAGGGTCTGCACTGAATCAGGCAGCTACTGGAAGCGCTTCAGAGTGGGCATTACAATCCTTATTCTCCCGTATCAATTACGTGTTTAAAGATCGTTATCTTTTGGAACTTAATGCACGCTATGATGGGTCCTCCCGGTTTGCCAAAGGCAACCGCTACGGATTTTTCCCTTCGGCCTCAGCCGGATGGCGCTTTTCCGAAGAGGGATTCCTGGCCACATCCAAAAGCTGGCTTACGGAAGGAAAAATTAGGGCCTCATGGGGAAAATTGGGAAATCAGAATATCGGGACCTATCCAGCAGTGGCATCCTTGAACCTCGGATCATACACTCTCGGCAACGGAATCGTCAATACAGCAGCACTCAATGATATGTCCAATCCCAACATTACCTGGGAGTCAACCGAGGAAAAAAATATCGGTATTGATCTCACCTTATTTAAACGCTGGACCATTACGGCCGATCTATACAACCGGAAAACCAGCGACATATTACTCCAGCTGGATATCCCTCTGATTATTGGATTGAACAAACCCTATCAAAATGCGGGCGTCGTCGAAAATAAAGGCTGGGAAATTTCCATGGGCTATCGGAGTGATCCGGACAAAGCCTTTAAATATAATTTTACGTTTAACCTCTCTGATGTCAAAAACAAGGTGTTGGATATGCGGGGAATTAATCAGACCGGTCTGACCGTCAATCGTGAAGGCTATCCCATTAACTCGATCTTTGGCTATGTTTCGGAAGGCTTTTTCCAGACTACCGACGAAGTGAAAGCACATGCCACACAGTTTGGTACTTTGGCTCCAGGTGACCTCAAGTACCGCGATCAAAATGGCGATGGCGTGGTTAATGAATCCGATAAGGTCATTATCGGGAGTACGATTCCACGATATACCTATTCGCTCAATTCCAACTTCAGTTTCAAAGGATTCGACCTCAGTTTTCTGTTGCAGGGTGTTGGGAAAGCAGATGGCTACCTCTATGGTGCCGGTATCCAACCTTTTACAACGACAGGAGCAATTGGTGGAACGATCCGTGAGGACAATAAAGACCGATGGACGCCTGACAATACCACGGCCAAGTATCCGCGCCTGGCTTTCGGACAGAATAACAACCAGCAGTCCTCCCAGTTTTGGATGAAAAATGCCGCCTACCTTCGGCTGAAGAATTTGCAGCTCGGCTATACGTTCCAGACAGACCTGCTAAAGTCCATCGGACTGAATAGGCTCCGGGTATTTGTTAATGGCTCAAACCTATTCAGCGTAGACAAGTTTTGGGACGGTTATGACGTCGAAGCACCAGTAGGCTATGGTAATTTTTACCCACAGGTAAAAGTGTATTCTTTTGGATTGGATATTACATTATAAAATTAGCATTTATGAAAACTCTCAATAAGCTCGCGTTATATATTCTATCGATTGCAGTTCTCCTTTTGGTGGGGGCCTGCGAAAAATACCTGGACAGATCTCCCTTGGATGGCCCCTCGGACGAAAATTATTTCAAAAATCAGGATGAGCTGACTTTGGTTGTTAATGGTCTGTACAGTGCACTGGCATTTCACCCTACGGACGACATGCCCATCAATCTGACACTTGATGATGCTACAGATATCGGTTGGGACCGTAATACCTCTGATCTGCAGGCAGTGGGAAGAGGTGATCACGATAGCAACAATGGTTACATCCGGAATATATGGACCAATTCTTATAAGGTCATCGGCAAATGTAATTTTATCTTGGATAATATCCAGAAGCTGGATGGCAAGATGGATGCCACTCTGCAGCAGCGTTATAAAGCGGAGACACAGTTTATCCGGGCCTATGTCTACCAATATTTGATTGATTATTTTGGCGGAGTGCCTTTAGTAACGAGGGGCCTGAGTCTGGGGGACGCCAATGTCCCCAAAACAGCTAAGGCCGAAATTGCAGCATTCATCCTCAAAGAACTTGCTGAAGCGGCAGCTATCTTGCCGGTGAGCTATGGCTCGGCAGATGTGGGGCGCGCTACCAAAGGAGCGGCTTTGGCCATACGGGCTCGGGCAGCACTCAATAATGGGCTGTGGGAAGAAGCCGCGCGTTCTGCCAAAGAAGTCATGGACCTGAAAGTATATGCCTTACACCCCGACTTCGGCCAATTGTTTACCTATGATGGAGAGGCATCTAAGGAGATTATTTTTGCCTTTCAATATTTACGTTTACAAAAAACCAAGACCCACAGTACCACACGCGGATTTTTGTCACGCAATGCACAGGGCACTTCCAATAAAATTCCATCTCAATCCATTGTAGACAGCTACCTCTGTACTGACGGATCTGCCATTGACAAATCCGCCAAATTTGATCCTAAAAATCCATTTGCCAATCGGGACCCACGCCTGGGGTATACTATCGCACTTCCCGGAACCAGGTTTTTTGGTTTTCAGTTTGAGACCCATAAGGATAGCATCACTTGCTGGAATTATGGCTACAATACGTCGACGGCAGTTCGCATCCAAAACCAGGATGCCATCAATGCCTACGCAACCTTTTCAGGCTATTGCTGGAAAAAATATGTCGATATCAAGGACAAGGACTTTACCATGGAATCTGAACTAAATATCATCCAGAGCCGATATGCCGAGGTATTGTTGATCTACGCCGAGGCGATGATCGAGAGTAATAAGGTCGACCAAACGGTGTATGATGCGATCAACAGTATTCGGCAGCGTCCTAGCGTTGACATGCCAGCAATCCCTAGCGGTAAAACTCAGGCTGAGCTGCGCGAGACCGTACGCAAAGAAAGACTTTATGAATTGGCCAATGAGGGCTTTCGTCTGGTCGATTTGAGACGTTGGAAGCTGGCCGATAAATTCATGAATTCGACCCTCTATGGTCGTATTCCAAAAGGCCTGCTGGCCAGTGCGCCGACGATCGATGCAGATAGTTACGTAAATTATGGAAATGTCGCTAATCAGAAAGATATGCGCGTTATCGAGCTCCGTAAGTTCGATGCCAATAAGAATTATCTCTGGCCGATCCCAAATATTGAAATTGTAACCAATAAAAATCTGGAACAAAATCCAGGCTATTAAATCCTAAGATGATGAGAAAAACACTTTTAATGACCATAGTGCTTTTGACGATGTTTTGGCCGCTCGTCAAGGGGCAAACCGATAAGCAGGTCGATATCTGTATTTATGGCGCCAGCTCTGCCGGCGTGATCGCTGCCTATACCGCTTCACAGGCGGGCAAATCCGTTTTGCTGATTGATCCGGGGACAAGGCTAGGCGGACTTAGTTCCGGCGGATTGGGGCAGACAGATATCGGGAATAAATATGTGGTGACAGGTTTGGCTCTGGATTTTTACCGTAAAATGGGTAAGCATTACGGTAGTTTCGAGCAATGGATCTTTGAACCCAAAATAGCCGAATCCATCTTTAAGACCTACCTGGCACATTCCCGAACACAAACACTGATGGGGCATCGTTTGACAGGCGTAGAGACAGCGCATCGTTCCATCAAAAGCATAACCCTGCTTCCGAGTGAGAGCAGGGAAGGCAAAAATATAACGGTAACGGCCAACGTATTTATGGACTGTAGCTATGAGGGCGACCTTATGGCCAAGGCAGGCGTATCCTACCACGTGGGCCGCGAGTCGAATAGCACCTACGGCGAGACGATCAATGGTGTACAATTGCTAGATGGTCATCAGTTTCCGGATGGCGTAGATCCTTATAAGATAAAAGGTGATCCCGAGAGCGGCGTTTTATGGGGTATAAACACTCAGCCTTTAAAAGAAAATGGAACAGGAGACAGCAAAGTCCAAGCCTATAACTACCGGATTACGTTGACCAATGTTCCTGAAAACAGGATAGCAATTACCCAGCCCGAGAATTATGACGCATCCAAATACGAACTCTTAAAGCGGCAAAAAGAGATTCAACCCTGGAAGAGCATTCAAGACGTATTTATTTGGAGCCTGATGCCCAATGGCAAGACCGATATCAATAACAGGAATGGATTTTCAACCGATATGATCGGCATGAACTGCCGTTATCCCGAGGCGGATTATTTCGAGCGGAAGGAGATTATCAAGGCGCATGAAGATTACACCAAAGGCCTATTATATTTTGTTGCAAACGATCGTTCGGTGCCGGAGCCGATCCGAAGCGAATTCAAAAAATGGGGCTACCCCAAAGATGAATATCCTGACAATGGACATTGGTCACCACAATTATATATCCGCGAAGCCAGAAGGATGATTGGTGATGTCGTCATGACCCAAGACCACTGTCAGGGCCGAGAAGTCGTGTCCGATGGGGTAGGCTATGCTGCATATACCATGGATTCGCACAATTGTGACCGAGTGATCGTCAATGGCATGGTTAAAAATGAAGGTAACGTTGAGGTTGGCGGATTTTCTCCCTTTCCGATTTCCTACAGAGCGATCGTCCCCAAAAAAGAAGAAATCAATAATCTTTTGGTCCCGGTGTGCCTGTCGGCAAGTCACATCGCCTTTGGTTCCATTCGCATGGAGCCCGTATTTATGGTGCTGGGCCAGTCTGCCGCTGTGGCAGCATGCGAGGCGATTGACAACAAAATTGCCGTTCAGGATGTTGATATAAGACGCGTGCAACAAATATTGCGTGACAACCCGAAGGCAGATGGCCGTAGGGCCGATTATATCATTCATGTCGACGATAAAGATCAGGTTATGTTGAAAGGAACTTGGCGTAAATCCGCAAAAAAAGGTTATGGTATGAGTTATCAGGAAGCCGACAGCAGCCCCGGGGCCATGGCCCGTTTTACTGCCGGCAAAGATTTTGCTGGTGGGAAATATATGCTGTACAGCTATTTTCCTAAAACCGCAGAAAGCACTGCGAGCGGGACATTCATTATCCATACAGGGAAGACAAGGATCGAAAAAACAATAAATTTTAAGGAAGTGAATATTCTGGGACAGACCACAAGCACTTGGGTGGCACTCGGCGAATATGCTTTTGAAAAGGGAAGCAGCAAACCCTATGTCGAGATTACGTCGGACGCAAAAGGCATATTGGCAGCAAATGCCATCTTGTGGGTTCCTGTTTCAGACCAAAATTAGTACATATGCAAAAGATAAAAATAGGGTTAAAATTGGTGCTTGTCTTAGCTTTTCTGCAGGTAGAGGCCCAGCATTCGACCAAGAAGGTAGACGTCGTCGTTTACGGCGGTACGCCGGCAGCCATCACCGCTGCATTGCAAGTGAAACAGGCCGGCAAATCTGTGCTTCTCTTATCACCAGATCAGCATTTAGGAGGTCTGAGTTCGGGCGGACTTGGTTTTACCGATACCGGCAATAAAGCAGTTATTGGTGGCCTAGCCAAAAAATTCTACCAGGATGTATATGACCATTACTCTAAGGAATCGAGCTGGAATTGGCAATCCCGGGCCTCGTTTGGCAACCGTGGGCAGGGCACAGTTGCGATGGATAGTGCGCATCGGACGATGTGGATTTTTGAACCCCATGTAGCCGAGAACATTTTTGATTCTTGGGTGCGGGATCATCAGATTGATGTGGTTCGTGGTGCATATTTAGATCGTCAAGAAAGTGCCATCGTTAAAGAAGGCACAGCCATTAAGACCATTAAAACGGTAGACGGAAAGATCTATGCAGCGAAGGTATTTATTGATGCCACTTATGAAGGTGATCTGATGGCGCTGGCCAAAGTAAGTTACACGATCGGGCGGGAGGCCAATCACACCTATGGAGAGCAGTGGAATGGTGTTCAGACCGGAGTCTTTCAGCACCGACACCACTTTATCGCGCAGATCAGCCCCTATAAGCGCGAGGGAGATCCTAGCAGTGGTCTGGTATTCGGCGTTTCAGCGCAAGATCCCGGGCAATATGGCGCAGCAGATCAGAAGCTGCAGGCCTATTGCTTTCGGATGTGTCTGACCAATGACGCCCGCAATCGGAAACCCTTTCCCAAACCTATCGAGTACGATCCGCAGCATTATGTCTTGCTGCAGCGTTTATTCCGCGCGGGCTGGGACGAAGCCTTTCAAAAATTTGATCTGGTTCCCAACCATAAGACCGATGCCAATAACCACGGTCCGTTCAGCACAGATTTTATTGGGATGAACTATGGTTATCCCGAAGCAAGCTATGCCGAACGCCAATCCATTATCGAAGCCCATCGCCGGTATCAACAGGGCCTATATTATTTTATGGCCAATGATCCTTCGGTCCCAGCGGCAATCAGGACAAAGATGGCCGAATGGGGGCTGGCAAAAGATGAATTTAAAGATAATGACAATTGGCCCTCACAATTATATATACGAGAAGCCAGGCGGATGCTAGGACAATATGTGACAACCGAACACAATATTCTGGGCAAGCGCAAAGTAGAAGATCCGATTGGCATGGGCTCATATACCTTGGATTCGCACAATGCCCAACGCTATGTGACCAAAGAAGGATTTGTCCAGAATGAGGGTGATATTGGTGTCCATGTGCCAGCACCTTACGCCATTTCTTATGGATCTATTATCCCAAAAAGCGATGAATGCAGCAATTTGCTCGTTCCGGTCTGCCTTTCCAGTTCGCATATTGCCTTTGGTTCTATCCGTATGGAGCCCGTATTTATGGTGTTGGGGCAGAGTGCGGGTGCTGCAGCGGTATTAGCACTTGATAATGATGGGGTTGTGCAGCACGTGAATTACGGCATGTTAAAAAAACAACTGCTGGATTCGGGGCAAGTATTGGAACAAAATAATATATTGAAATAGAATTATACCTGGATATAGGATGGATTTAGATCATATGAACGCCCTTACACTGGTTTTTGCGTCAATTTTAATTTTTGCAATCGCCTACCGTTTTTACGGGGTCTTTATGGCGCAGAAAGTGCTCCGGCTCAACGATGCCATCATGACGCCAGCAGTCGAGTTTGCTGATGGCCATGATTACGTCAAGACAGACCGCAAGGTGTTGTTTGGACATCATTTTGCTGCCATAGCTGCTGCCGGGCCATTGGTAGGGCCAGTGCTTGCGGCCCAGTTCGGCTACCTTCCGGGCGCACTCTGGATTTTGATTGGTTGTGTTCTGGGAGGGGGCGTGCACGATATGGTTGTGCTATTTGCTTCAGTTCGGCACAAAGGGCAGAGCCTGGCGACCATTGCGTCCAAGGAGATCGGTCCCGTTGTCGGCGGTATAGCCGGTATAGCCGTTCTGTTTATCCTGATCCTGACCTTGGCAGGCCTTTCCCTTGCCTGTATCAGCGCCATGCATGAGGCACCCTGGTCCTTATTTACCATTATTCTGACCATGCCGATTGCCATATTTATGGGGCTATTAATGCGGTATAAAGCCGGGTCAGTCACTTTGGCCAGTATATTAGGGGGTATATTATTGATTGTGGGCATCATTGCAGGCCATCGCTTAATGGAGATCCCAGTCATTCACAACCTTTTTAATTGGGATGTCAAGACCATTTCGATCGCGATTGCTATCTATGGATTTTTTGCTTCTGTACTTCCTATTTGGCTGCTTCTTGTTCCCAGGGATTACCTTTCCACCTATCTCAAGATTGGCACGATTCTGATGTTGGCCGTGGGCATTGTCTTGGTGCATCCGATAATACAAATGCCTGCGCTGACCAATTTTATTCATGGCGGCGGCCCCGTGATCGGAGGGCCTGTGCTGCCATTTATTTTTATCGTGATCGCCTGTGGGGCAATTTCGGGTTTCCACGCGATTATTGCCACAGGTACGACACCTAAGATGTTGGGCACTGAAAAAGAGATCCTTTTTGTAGGCTATGGCGCAATGTTGGTCGAAGGATTTGTGGCCTTAATGGCCTTGATCGCAGCCTGCACCTTGCTACCGGGTGACTATTTTGCGATCAATACACCAGTCAGTGATTATGCAAATTTTCTGGCACGGCATCCCGAATTAAAAGCCGTGGATTTACAGCATTTTTCAGATCGGATAGGGGTAGACCTCCATGGCCGTACAGGCGGAGCTGTTTCCCTTGCCGTGGGGATGGCCCATATCTTTGATAAAGTTCCCTTTATGGACGATGTGATGGCTTACTGGTACAATTTCGCCATTATGTTTGAAGCCGTGTTTATCCTTACGGCTATCGATGCTGGGACGCGGGTCGGACGATTCTTTTTGCAGGAAATGCTGGGCAATGTCTTTCCAGCTTTTAGAGACAAAGATTGGAAACCCGGCGTTTGGCTATGTAGTGCTCTTTTCACTTTTTCCTGGGGTTATCTTGTTTTTACTGGTAATGTAAGCAGTATCTGGCCCTTGTTTGGCATTAGCAACCAATTATTGGCTGCCTGTGGTCTTATTGTCTGTACGACGATGCTTATCCGGATGAATAGGAAGAGATATGCTTTATTTACGGCCATACCGGGAGTATTTATGGCTGGGATTACCTTTTGGGCCGGATATCTGCAGGTAGTGAATATTTATTTACCCAAGGAGCAGCTGCTATTAGCTTCACTGGCAATATTGGCCATGCTATTGATGCTGCTTGTTTTTATGGGTACATTCCGAAAGTGGTATCAGTTATTTAAAACGGAGACCACATGTATCGACCAAAATGGCGAATCGGTAAAAACTTTGGTAGAGCGCTAAATTAGTACGGTTACAGTCCGAGCAAATTCTACATTTATAGTAATATGATCACTTAATGTAAAAATGTGAGATCGATATAGGCCATGATACTAACAGCTTTCTAGATCATACTATGCGTAACAGGAAAGCTATCACATGCCAGTTGGGATACGAGTCGCAAAATACAGGTGGACAGGGATGGTAAACATCACTCTGCCATATACTATTATCCAGGTTATTTTCGGGCAAAATTGATGATTGGAAATAAAATTGTCCGTGAACATGATATACAAATTAAAACAGATGGATGGTTGGGCTTGGTAGAGGGCGATGGAGGCAAAGAACCTTTGTATTTCAGGAAGTCTGATATCATGAAGTCCGATGAGATCGCGGTTAGTGAGAGTCTGTTAAAAAGCTATAAGATGGATTTCTTACATGGTGCTCTTCCGATAAGACTTTACAACCAAAAGGATAAAACGGGAATTATGACCAATAATTTTAGTTTTGAAACCGATGTAAAGACGGGGCCAAGTACCGCCGGCGATATGTGTCAGCGAGTAGAAATACTGTTGCAGTCTAAGAACGATATTATTATTGTTCTACTTGTGAATACTGCATGCATTGGGGACATTGCCCTTACTGCGGGCAGTTTTTATACCGACAGCAAACGGGATGACCTTAGCGGATTTGGTTGTAATCTCTTGTCATGGAATAAATTGAAAATAGACTGTAAAAATCGACAAATCAGATTTTGGATTAATCATAAACTAGTATACAGCACCTTGATCAAAAATGCACCTACCAAGATAGTAGGTGTACAGTATCGATTTAAGGGAGCTGGTTTTGTTAGAAATACGCGTTTAAGAGGCTTGGGTAATAGGGAGACTATATTTTGATCTCCGCCTACTTTTAAGTGATTACGAGCGACTGGCTGATTTCAATGGATGCTCTTTTATTCCAGAGAACGAGGATGATGTCCTGAACGATATCCTTGCTAAGTTCGCTGTCTTGGGGGATTCGGTAAGCATGGCGAAACAGGAGTTCTTTATAAAGATCGAACAATTCTCTGTAGGCTAACTCATCGTTGACCTTTACAAGTTGGAAGAGAGTATCTTCTTTTAAATTGTGGTAATCGTACTGTCCCGGATTGTTGAGTTGATACTAGTTTGTAGAGCTAATTTAGGACGTTGTTTTCAAAAATAAAAAAAAGAAAATTGTAAATAGTATAGATTACCTTCCGTAAACATACAATATATGTCATTGATAGTTAGGTTTATGAAAGGTCCCCCTCCTCGCTATTCCGTGACGAGATTATCCACAGGCTTATTTAAAGACTTTTACTTGGAGAAAGCTTTTTGAAATAGAGCGTCGGAGTCAATCCTGTCATTTCTTTAAAATATTTATTAAAGGATGATTTTGAATTAAACCCCGCACTATAAGCAACCGTAAGCATATTTATGTCAAGTTCATTTGTTGCATAGCGCTCTATTTTACCTTTTATATCCAATACTCGGTATTCATTAATGTACGTATAGAATGGTTTGCCAGCATAATTGTTTAATGTTTCGCTGATATAATACTTATTTTCATGGACTAGTTGAGAAAGCTTTTCCAAAGTAAGCTCACTATCTTTATAATATTTTTCAGACTTCATCCCTGATTCCAATTTTTCCCATATTTCTTTCATCCGCTCTTTTGTTAGAATTTCCTTACGCTCTTTACAGTCTATTTTATGAAGATTGGTTTGATCAGGTACTCCATGCTCGTCATTAGGATTTAGATTGGCTGGCGTTTCCTGAACCGCGTTTTCCTGTGAAATGCTCGTAAACTTATAACGCCCAATTAATATACATATAATTGCAAGGGAAGCATAGGCAATACTTCTAATGAACGGATCCCAATCACCGGCGTCATTGTTGCTGATGCTATAGCAAATCAGGGCTATACAGTTCAAAATGAGGAGGATCACGGATATTTGTATAATTAAGGTCCGACTAGGTGATGCTGCAATGTTTAAGTAGGAGAAGTGCAGTGTTTTAATGGCTAGGATAATGGCAAATGGCATAAAAGTGAGCGAAGATAGTTGGTTGTAATGCTGTAAAATCCTTATCCCCGCCATTGGGGCGGCGTACAGCACAGTGGCGGTCGAGAAGAAAGCTATAGTCACCACAATAATGGGAATAAAAAGATACCAATTGGAAAAGATATTCTTTTTTTTTGCTTCATTGAGCGCGAGAAAATAGATTATAGGGGTATAGAAGAAACCTATAAACGTATTCATCGCTTTTCGGACATTAGGTTCATCGACGAAATGGTAGATAACAAATTTAATGGCCAAGTGTACGACGATGCATAGCACCAATACAAACAGAAAGGTGTCAGTACTTTTTCTTAGTTTGGTGCTATAGAGAAACAGCGCGGTCAATATCGCCTGAAAAAGACCCAATACAATGATATAATTCATCATGGCAGTAACAATTCAATTGTATTCAAAACTAAGATCCTTGTGTTATTTTAATATTAATAATTTGATAACAATTATGTAATTACTGTAAATATTTGATTATCAGTGATTATTAGTGCGTTTGCGACAAAAAAACAAAGCAGACGTCCCTAAAAATCTAAAAGTCGAAAAGCATTGGTCAGTACACAATCTTTGTAGAAAAAAATATGTCACCAATGTCTACCAAATTAAAAAATGGGAATTTATTAAGTTTAAAAATGGGCATGATTGTCCTGTTGTTCACTTTTCTATGTTTAAAACCAACCTACGGTCAAGTGATCAAATCATCTGTTCAAAGTACTTCGGGAAAACTGCCTGGAGCTTCAATAGTTGCTATTTCTTTCAAAGGGAATACGTCATCCGATCTACAGGGTGATTTTACATTAACTGCCCCCGATACGGGGATGGTATCGCTGCAGCTATCTTACATTGGCTATAAGACGCGTACCCTCAATATCCGTTTAAAGCGGGGCATAAATGAGCTTCCACCCGTTGAGTTGGCGGTGGGCGATGGTAGTGCCTTGGCTGAAGTAATTGTGTCGGGTACGATGGCGCCTTCGCAAGCCAGAGCTTTCAGCATTAAGAAGCAGGCCGTGGCAATAATGGATGTATTGGCTGCCGACGCAATCGGCAAACTACCGGATCGAAATGCAGCCGAAGCAGTACAGCGTATGCAGGGAGTTGCTGTGGCCAAGAATCATGGGGAGGCCGACGTTGCAACAGTGAGAGGAACGCCATTTGCCTGGACATCGGTACTCTTTAATGGAAGTCGTCTTCCAAGCCCTAATGTCATGGGGAATAGGTCTATGCCCTTGGATGCTATTCCCTCTGAAATTATTCAATATGTTCAAGTAGCAAAAGCAATAACTCCAGATATGGAAGGCGACGCAATCGGCGGTTCGATCAACTTTGTAACCCGTACTTCGCCTGCAAAACGTACACTGAGTGCCTCTGGCGCTGGAGGATACAATACTTTCAGCAAAAATGGTACATACAACGGCTCCCTAGTCTATGGGGATCGTTTTTTGGACAACAGGCTGGGAGTGATCCTGTCAGCAGCAACCTGGGCCCGACAATGGGGATCCGATGCATTTGATGTTTCGTATAATACAGGATTGACGAACGAACAGCAAAAGAATTCCATCGGTTCCGTTATGCTCAAGCGCTATATTGGCGAGCGTCAGACTAAAGGGATTAACTTGGGATCGGATTACAAAATTGCTCCTGGACATACAATTTTCCTGCGTGCGATGTTTAATAAATTTGATGATATCCGCCCGGTCTACGAAGCTTATGTTGATTACAACAAGAAGCGCTTCCAATACAACAACCGGTATTCACATTATCAGACAGCAATATATGGAGGCGAAATCGGGGGCGAACACCAACTTTCTGGGCTTACCAAAGTCGACTGGAGCATCGGTGATCACAAATCCAAATATTATCTGGAGACACCACCTGCGAGTGATCGCAAAGGATTGCCAATCGCTACATTCCATCAGCAGATCAAAAGTGGATTCGGTAATTTGTCCGATGACGGATTACGATATTGGGGTTTCGATTCGCCCAATGGAATCGGTGGATCCCCATTGGATTTCGACCCCGGGATTAAAGATGTTCAAGAAGTCTTGGATCCAAGTCAACTCAAGTTGACACAGTTGGTAATCACCCAGTTGGACAACAGCGAACGGGATCGAGTAGCCCAACTCAATTTCCATGTTCAAGCCACGCCCGTGCTGAAGTTCAAAGTTGGCGGTAAGTATCGGCATAAGGATCGGGAGAATTTCTTCGGCTCCAACCTGGTGTTTCTGCCCGAGGCTGCTCTCGGTGTTGAAAATGCAGTTCCACTAAGAAGCCTGTCATCGTTTGAGACACAAAACTTTCCAAACGGAGCTTCCTTTTTTGGTAGTATGAACGGTAATTATGGCTCCTTTCGGCTTGATCCTTTGACAAAAGAACAAATACTGGACTTATTTAGTCCACTGTTTATGCGAGCCAATGGAATTATTGAGAAGACAGATCCGATGAGTAGTTCTTCCATATACACCGGACAGGAGAGGGTCTCCTCAGGTTATGTCATGGCGGACTATGATATCACCGAGAAGTTAAAGCTTGTAGCTGGTCTGCGCAATGAATATACGAGAACCAAATTAATCGGGAAACGTGTTGAACCCACAGCATCAGGTAATCAATTGGTGGATTCGGAAATAGAAAATAATTATAATGCTTTGCTGCCAATGTTACACCTCAAGTACAAACTGAATGAACGCGCCAACCTGCGGGCCGCATATACCCGAACCTTTGTACGCCCTAATTTTGGGGATATGACTCCAGGGACATCCATTGACGTTTCCACTACTCCTGTTACAATCAGTCAGGGCAATCCCGAACTTAAGCCGACGTTTAGTAACAATTTAGATCTGATGGGAGAATATTTTTTTCAAAATGTAGGCATCGTCACTGGCGGGATATTTTATAAGGATATTTCTGATGTGATCTTTACAGATATCAGTATGCAGGCCATAGATGGGAAAGATTACCGCATATCTCAGGCAAAAAATCTCAACAAGGCAAAATTGTTTGGGCTAGAGTTTGGGATAAACAGAAGATTCGATTTTTTTCAAGGTTTTTGGAAGAACTTCGGGGTCGAATTTAATTACTCCTATGTAGATTCGGAGACCAAAGTGCCACGTATTGGTGGTGCTGAGTCTATCTACGATAAAACAGCGCTACCCAATCAATCTAAACATCTTTTTAATGCCATTCTATTCTACGAAGGCAAAGGCGTGATGGTGCGGCTTGCTGGCAACTTCAGAGGTAAGTCTATCGAAACCATCGATCAGAAACTGGGCCCCCAATTTTATAAGTGGACAGACAACAATTTTACGCTGGATGCGACGGCTACCGTTTCCTTGTCTGCACGCGTAAAAGCATTTTTAGAACTAAATAACTTGACCAATTCGGAAGTGAGTATATATATGGGTGATAGCCGTCGGGTTAGCAGCCGAGAGGTGTATGGTAGTAGGGGACAGGCTGGAATTAGATGGGATATTATTAAATAATTAGTTTAACACAATCATATGAAAATTTCAAATTTGATGATGGCCCTTTTGGGAACCATTCCTGCTCTTGCTTTTGGGCAACTTTCAGATAGTACAAAACGTGTACTTCCAGTTCAGGGAGCAGTTAACTTTAGAGATATCGGCGGATATCAAACGAACGACGGAAAACAAGTTGTATGGGGAAAAATATTTCGTAGTGATGCCATTGATAAGCTGACAGATTCAGATGTAGCATTGATGGATAAAAAAGGAATACGTACGGTCGTTGACCTAAGGGGGATTGCCGAAGCCAAATCCGCTCCCGATAGGCTTGTCGCAAATACAGATTATACCCTAAGCCCGGCTGGCAGTGATAGCTTGCCTAATGCTAATGATATGGTGAAAACATTAAAACAAAAAGACTTTTTGCTGACCTTCTATGCCGAAGGGGTCAATTATTATGGTGATCGGTATCGCCCTGCCTTTATCAAACTATTAGGCGCGGGTGAAGGAGAAGCTGTCATGTACCACTGTACAGGAGGCAGAGATCGTACCGGTATGCAGACAGCGTTGATTTTGTATGCACTTGGAGTTCCATATCAAGTCATTGAAGCAGACTATTTGGCTTCTAATGTCTATTTAGCACGCAACAAAAAGATGAATGCTTATACTGATGCGATGGTAGCCGCTACAGGAATCAGTAAAGAACAGATAGAGGATCAAATGAAATTGAAGCCCGAGCTGTTGCAAGCATTTTTTGGAGCAATAAAAACCAAATACGGTTCAGTCGAAAAGTTTCTTCTGGATGAAATGGCTATCGGCCCAAAAGAAATCAGGATACTTAAGACAAAGTATACGCGCTAAAAAAAAGTATAAAACATTGAACTACAAATAGACCTGATAAGCATCGGATGTGTTTGTAGTTCAATGTTTGTTTTCTAAAGCTAACAATGTGATGGACAAAATACCGATGAAAATTTGTTGAAATAGCAAATTTAGTAAAAAATATTCCTACAGTATTGTTCATATTAACCTTCAGGGATCAATCTCCTACAACGATCTCGACCAAGCTATCGAGCAATGAAATCTTGAGTCGCTGCCCACTATATTCCTTACATTCATCATCAATGTGCAGTTCTGTTCCCTGCCATTCCATGGACATCCGGTTGGCTCTGATGGGTTTGATATTAAATTCCACATTTTTTTTATCCAATAGCCCATCTATATAGGCAACCAGTTCCTGACGCTGATTGGTGGTCACAATTACAATATCAAATTGTCCATCTCCGGGGTCCGCATTTGCAGCAAGCACCAGTCTAGGTCCCATGCTAGCAATGTTCATGACTTCAACCATGATGCATTCCGCTTCAATATTAACGGTAGAGGTCGTAAGTTTAAGCACTTTTGCTGGAAATGTCAAAGCTATTTTGCGAAGCTGCTGGAGCGCGATCTTGATCTCTTCCTCGGCACTGGCAGCGTGCGTGTTTTTTTTTTCCATTTTCTCCATTAGTATAGGAAATACCCCAAAACCAATAGATTCTATAAAATGGAGTGGCTTTCTGCCTAAACCTGTCATCATGCCGACATCGAATTTTTTAAGCTGAAAATTTTCCCACAGATGCATGGCCTGTTTACAGTCCAAAGGGATACCTAAAGAATTGGCAATATTATTTGCTGTGCCTTGAGGTAGGATAGCAATCGGTCTTTTGAATCGTAGCTTTTTTTCCAACAGTGCCATAATGGTCATTTTTATGGTACCGTCACCTCCGGCCAAGGCAATGAGATCCGTCTCTGGATGGATCTTTTTGACAGCATTTTTTTTTGTAACTACCGTGCAACGGTGCCCAAGGTCTTCGATCAGCTGACATAGTTCGTCTTTGCTTCCATTTTCTTCATCCCCAGCAGCGGGATTATGCACTAGCCTTACCTTTTTGCCATGTTCTTTCATATCACCTGAACAAAGCGTACGTGAGATTGGTTTTCATATAAAAGGTACAACTATGAATATACTTATTACAAATGATGATGGTATCTATTCGCCGGGCATAGCAGCACTAGCGAAAACCGCGAGGCAGTTTGGTACCGTTAGGATTGTTGCGCCAGATGTAGAACAGTCGTCTATGGGACATGCTATCACCCATTCCCGGCCCCTAAGCTACCGAAGCGCGCCTATTACCTTTGAGGGAATTGATGCTTTTAGGGTTAATGGGACACCGGCGGACTGCGTGGCATTGGGCCTACATATGTTTCCCGATACACAGGTGGTCCTTTCTGGCATCAACATGGGACCGAATTTGGGGAATTCCATGTGGCACTCTGGGACCCTTGCAGCGGCAAAACAAGCTATGCTCCTTGGTATTACCGGTATCGCTCTAAGCACACCTGTTGGCAAGTCGGAACCAGATTTTGAAGCACTATCTGAATGGACAGCTGATGTCCTCAAGATCTTGCTTAACAATAAGGGACCGGCCCTCTATAATGTGAATTTTCCGCCAAAACCCAAGGGAATCTCCTGGACGCGGCAATCGGTACGGCTTTACGATGGCAATGTAGTGCCCGGTCAGGACCCTATGGGAAGAAAGAACTATTGGATTACAGTAATACCACTTGAACCGGCAGAGGAAGGGACAGATCGTTGGGCAGTAGAAAATAAACTGGTATCAATTACACCCTTACGGCTGGATCTGACTGCGCATGATGAGCTTTCGGCCAGACTGGCGAGTCAAGGGAAATGAGATAGAGGATAAAGCATATGAAAAGAAGAAAATTTTTGGTACAGGCCAGCCTTGCAGGCGCGGGCTTTGCACTGAGTGCAGCTACACCTGATATTTTGTTAACAACATCAAAAGAAAATAAGATGACAACACCTCAAAATTTAACACAGAAGAAGCGATTTCGTCCCACCAATAAAGCTGGACTTGGCGGGGTAGCATTGGGTAACGGATTTCAGCAAAACTCAGATCTTGAATGTCTACAGACGGTAGAGGCCGCATGGAATGCTGGGATACGTCTATTTGATACCTCCCCTTGGTATGGTCTGGGTATTAGTGAACGTAGAATGGGCTTATTTTTAAAAGACCAACCCCGTGACAGCTTTACACTTTCTACCAAGGTAGGACGAATTTTAGTGCCAGAAGAGAATTTTACAAAGGAACAATTACTTTGGAAAGGGAAGCTAAATTTTGGTTATCAATATGATTATAGTGCGGCAGGCGTGAGACGAAGTGTAGAAGATAGCCTACAGCGCTTAGGCTTGTCGTCAATAGACATTGTATTTATTCATGATCTTTCACCAGATAATGGCGATATGAAAGACAACTATGCGCAGTATTTCGAACAAGCGATTAAGGGAGCAATGCCCGAACTAACTAAAATGAGAGAGGAGGGCATAATCAAAGGCTGGGGCCTCGGAGTCAATACCGTAGAGCCTATATTGCAGACATTGGAGGTAGCAGATCCCGATATCTTTCTCTCCGCCTGTCAATATTCATTGATCAAACATGACGATGATCTAAATAAGTTATTCCCAAAGGTGGCTGAACGGGACGTGTCGATTGTTGTGGGAGCTCCTTTATGCGCTGGATTTCTGTCCGGTAAAAACCGTTATCTGTATGATGGTAAATTCCCTGCCGGAGTTAAAGAAAAACTTAATGCTTTACAACGGGTTGCGGCGAATCATGCAGTAGATCTACGTACAGCAGCCCTGCAATTTGCTGCGGCACCAGCCGAAGTGTCCGGCGTTATACCTGGAGCCCATACTGTCGAGCAGGCAATTCAAAATGCTCAATCCTTCAAGACTAAGATAGCAGCTAGCTTTTGGGAAGAGTTGAAGCATGAAAAACTAATAGAAGAAAATGCGCCGGTACCAAAGGCTTAATATATTCAATAGCAATAAAGGTGCGATATGCGCACCCTTATTTGCTATTGAAATTTATGATTAAAATCCTTAGAAAGACTTCCATCATAGCGGTACGTATGATTGGAGTCCCAAATCAAAGACCTCTATCCTTAGCTTTACTCGGCAGCATTGATGTGTTGATCCTAAAAGTTTAATTTTTATATAATAAGACGAGTATTTTATTATGACAAATCAAGTTTGTATTGTCATTTTATTGTCATGTTATTTGATGGTTATAAGAAAAAACTGCGTTTAAATGATATTGATAGGCTTGTAGTGGTTGTACTACAGGTAGTTTCCTTTTTTTTATCAACTTTTGTTTCACAATGAAAAACTAAACAATCACACTATGTGGGACAAAAAAAAGAGAATCCTTGTTGTCGAAGATAATGAGATTCTGTTGAGCACCATGCAATTTGTTCTTTTACGGGAGGGATACGACCTATTGCTTGCCAAATCTGGCAAGGAAGCGCTCTCTCTGGTCTCGGACGAATCAATTGATCTGGTTATTACTGATCTGGCACTACCTTTTGCTAATGGTTTTGAAATTATAGACCGTATTAGAAAGAGCAACACTAATAATCAGGTACCAGTTATTATTATTTCAGGATATCGCGACGACAACAGTATTGTGGAGGGCTTTGAAGTGGGGGCAAATGATTATATCAAAAAACCAATATCTCCATCTGAGTTAATTTCACGTGTACGTTTGCGGATTGGGCATGCTTAGGACATTGACATATATGATGCATGATATTCGCGCCTTTTTTGAAGGTGATGGCTGGCCGATACTTGTTATCGCTGCCCTGGTCTTGAGCGTGCTGTTTTGGACAGCAAGTCTTATTGGAATCGCCTTCTTTTATTACCGTGATTATCGGTATGGGAGAGCCTATTCTAGGATCTATCCGGCATTAAGGGATTTTATCTACGAACAAGTTCTTGTGGAAAACCGGACCAACCATTTTCCGGTTGATAAATTGGGACTGGATTTGCATAATAAGCTTGTGAGTAAGGTTGTACGCCATATTTTACACGATTTTATCTTCACAATTGGAGGGGAGAAAGGCCGGAGTATGCGAAACCTTTTCAATGAACTGGGCTTTGATAAAGAAGCACAATATGAAATTAGACATTCAGCTACGAACATGGTGACAACGGTGAGGTCCCTGGCCAATCTGGCCTTGATGAAGGTGTCCATTCAGGAAAAGATCCTCGATCAGCTGCTGAAAAGTCCTCAGGTTGAAATCCGTGTTGCAGCATCTAAATACCTATTGCAGGTGAACGGAGAGCAAGCTTTTGACAGGATATTTAATGGACTGTATGGGATCAGTCAACTTCATGCGCTTGATATCTTTCAGACAATTGTCCAGGGAGACTATTTTGGTGACTATATATTTTCGCAATGGTTGGATGTGTCGAAATCCTTTGAAGTTAATAGCTTGATCATGGATCTGATGGTCTATTACCAAGAACTAAACGAAGCGGGGCTTTGGGAATTAATTAACGCCAATAAGGAATCAAAAACTGCTTTAAAAGCTGTTAACTCATTAGGCAAACTATTGGCAAAGGATAGCGAAGAGCGATTGCAGGAGCTATATACGGGGGAAAGCGGCCTGCCAGCTAAATTGGAAATACTGAAGGCGCTCGGCCGCATAGGACAAGGAAAATCGATTGATTTCCTGTACCGATTGTTTATAGACAGCAATTTGCCATTAAGCCTTCGAAAGCACGCTTATCGCTCATTGGTTGCTCAAAAACCTTATAGTACACCGCTTTTGCGAAAAATAGATGGAGAACTGGATAGCGAAGAAAGTAAACTCATACGCTCTGTTAATCATCCAATGGTCCATTACATTTAAATATTAGGGGAAAGGTTTTTATATGACACATTTTATTTCTTCAGTAGAATTTGTTTTTGGATTATATTGTCTTTTATTGTTAGTGGTGTATGTTATGCTGTTTCGGCTATCATCGCTTTCGATTCGCAAGAACCTTCGAAAACGCAATTCCAGACGGACTCAAACGCTCATGGAATCGGAAATTGCGCCGGGAGTCAGTATTGTCGCACCTGCTTACAATGAGTCGGTGACTATTGTAAATAATGTTCGTTCGTTGATGACCCTTTTTTATCCAAGATATGAGGTCGTGATCGTAAATGATGGAAGTAAGGATGATACCTTAGCAAAACTGATCAAGGAATTCGATCTTGTGGCGGTCGATTTTATGGTCGATTATTTGGTTCCCTGCAAGGAAATTAAAGCAATTTATAAATCGCGTGATATTTCCCATAAACGCCTGACTGTCGTTGACAAGATAAACGGCGGAAGTAAGGCTGATGCAGTCAATGCCGGAATAAATGTCGCAGCCTTTCCTTATATATTGAATACAGATGTTGATTGTGTGCTTGCCAATGATACATTGGTGTATTTGATGGAGGCCGTATTGGATGCCAAGGAACGTGTCATCGCCGTAGGAGCGACTTTACGTATGTCCAACTCGAGTTATGTGGATTCAGGGATGCTGGTTGAAGCGGCTTTGCCTAAACCGATCCTCGCCCGATTTCAGGAAATGGAATACATCCGATCATACCTTCTTGGTAAAATGGGATGGAATTACCTGAATTGTATTCCCAATGTATCTGGTGGACTTGGTTTATTTGATAAGGAAATTCTTATTGCGGCTGGCGGATACGATCCAAAGTCGTTGGGGGAGGATATGGAAATGGTCACCAGGATGTGTATGAAGATGTGCGACAATAATGAAAAATATGAGGTTAAATATATCCCGCAGACATTATGTTGGACAGAGGGGCCAGATAGCTTGAAAATGTTAACACGTCAGCGTATCCGATGGGCAAGGGGTCTCATGCAGATCATGCGAACGCATCGCAAGGTCTTCTTCAATCCCAGCTATCGAAAGTTTGGACTGATCGTATTTCCCTATAATGCAATTTTTGAGTTCTTTGCTCCAATTATGGAAATTCTGGGCATATTTTTTTATATCTATTTGATCCTGACAAATGGAATCAACTGGCAGATGGCTATTCTGCTACTGGTTTTTGTATATATGTTTTCGGTTTTTTTAACAAGCTTTTCGATTTTATTGGACAATTATGTGTATAAGTATTATAAACGCAGGCAGGATATTGTTCGCTTGTGCCTCACCGCATTTTTAGAACCTTTTATATATCATCCGATCATCGTGTACAGTTCTATCAAAGGATATATACAGGAGCTTTTTGGTAAAAAACATGCCTGGGGAGAAATGAAACGCAAAGGTACCTTAACGCCCTTACCAACGGACGGGGCAAAAAAATAGAGCAATGAACAAATTGTTGATTTTAATAGTCGTTTTCTGTCAGTTCTTGTTCGCTGAAACCATTTCAGCGCAGGTGGTCTGGCAAAACAAAAAATATGATGTGGATAGTTTGGTGCCGCAGGCAATCGGCTATCTGCGCGAAGGGAAGTTGGACCAGTCGGTTATGCTGAGTAGGACGGTATTGGCTAAATATCCACAGTACAGTGATTTTAATTATATTTTGGGATTGAGCTACCAAAAGATGGGACGGGCGGATTGGGCTATTCCGTATTTCGAAGCTGTTATGTCAAGTGATCCGAAATATAAAGACAGCTACTCACCTCTGGCATCATTATATGAGGCAAAAGGCGAAATAGACAAAGCGGGTCGAATTTGGATGCTGGCACATAAGCGATTTCCTGACGATGTAGCGCTGACAACAGCATACCAAGAATTTGAAGCCAGAAGTGCGAAAAATTCTGTCAACCGTAACATCGACAATTGGTACAAAGAAGGCCTAAAATTTATTGAACGGGGAGAGCAGCAAAAAGCAATTACTCTTTCGGACAGTATGCAGCAAGCAGATGCTAACGATCATCGTTATTTATACCTCCGTTCCAATGCTTATATGTCTGTCAAGGAATATAATAAAGCAAAAAGTGGGTATAAAATGCTTTGGGATAAAGGGGATAGTACCCTATTTATCCGCGAGCAGCTGGCGAATATCGCTGCTGCAAATAAAGATTATCAGACTGCTTTGACCTATATGGAACAACTGCAGCAGCAATCACCACAAGTGGAGCGTTATCGTCAATTGGCCAAAGTATATCGCGAAAATTTACCCTATAATTTCTATGTCGGATTAAATCATACACAAAGTGCACAAGATAGACCCAACGGGCACTTCTTTATTTCTGGAGTGGAATATGGGAAGAAAGTGGGCGAAAAAAATATGTTTATTGGTCAGTTCAACTACGGAAATAGAAGGGGAGAAAAGGGTTATCAGGTGGGATTGGATGCTTGGTTGAATTATAGTTCAAAATTATATGCTTATCATCATCTTGCCTGGGCCGATGGAACCGTATTTCCTACCTGGCGGGCAGCATATAGTCTTTATCGGGAGGCCGGCCTTTGGCTTTTTGATGTAGGGGGACGTTATGTGCGATCGGCTGACCATACGAACAATTATGGAATGGTTGCGTCAGCAGGACGATATTTTGGGCCGACCTTTATCTATCTTAGGGGATTTTTATTGCATGACGAACAGCGTTGGAATCAGGCTTACTCGCTGGCAGTAAGGCACTATTACAATAGCGAAAAGCCTAATTCCTATGTCACTATCATTGGCAATATCGGAACCTCTCCGGACGATCCTTCTCGGTATCAGTTTTTAAACAACAGATTTGGTTTTTTGTCGCGATCCGTCAATGCAGGATGGCAACATCGTATCGAAAGCTGGGGATTTACGCTTATGGGCGGATGGAGTTATTACAAAGTTGCTGAAAATAGATTTATGAATCAGTATGATCTGAATCTCTCATTAAGGAAATATTTTTAATATGTGGAAGTATATGTTATGTCTGCTTTTTGTTGCAACAATAGCTCAGGGTAAAGAGCGGATTACATTGGTGAATGAAGGTGTTGCCAATTATGTGATCCGTACTGACCAAAACAATTCAACTCTGCTAAAAGCAGCCGCGGTAATCAACGAATTTACAAAATTAAGTACAGGTACGGCATTTGACTTGCAGGCTAAGGACCAAGATCGGCCAGCGATCATATTGGAGCAGGTATCAATAGACAAAACATATCCAGAAGACAGTTATTCGATACAGTTTAATGGGGATAATATGTATATCAAAGGTAGTGGCCGCGGCGTTCTTTATGGCGCTTATCGCTACGTGAGAGATGTTATCGGCGCACGGAAATGGTATACCGGGAGGGAGAATACCTTCATTCCTAAGTTATCTTCGTTGGTAGTGGATGCCGATTTTTATGTTTTTGCAAAACCCAATTTCAAGTTTCGAGAAGTATATTTCCCAATCGAGCTGGATCAGGAATACCTGGACTGGTATGGTCTTGATAATTTAGAAGAAAAATGGGGCGATTGGGGACATAACTTTAATAAGATATTACCACCATCCGTTTATTTTAAAGAACACCCCGAATATTACTCCCTCTATAATGGGAAACGACAAGCTACCCAGCTCTGTCTTTCCAATGAAGCTGTTTTTGAACATACCGTTGCATATTTCAGGCAAAAAATGCTTGAAAATCCGCAAGCCAAATACTGGTCGATAGCGCAAAATGACGATATCGGCAGTTGTACCTGTGAATACTGCCAGGCTATTGATAAACGCGAGGGCGGAGCCCAAGGGTCATTGATCCACTTTGTAAATAGGGTCGCTGCTAAATTTCCGGATAAGGAATTTACGACACTCGCTTATTTGCAGACAGCCAATGCCCCCACCCATCTTCGTGTGGCTGACAATGTTTCGGTCATATTGAGTAATATTGATGCGTTTCGTAAAGGAGAGATTAGCAATGAACCATCCGCAGCTACATTCCGCAGACAGTTGCGTGACTGGAAATCCAAAGCAGCACATGTCTTTGTATGGGACTATTTAACGCAGTTTACAAATTACCTTGCTCCTTTTCCTATTCAAGGAACTTTGCAGAAAAATCTGGACTATTTAAAACGCCAGGAGGTAGAGGGGGTATTTTTGCAAGGAGGAGGAGCTAGTTATAGTGATATGGCAGAACTAAATGCATATATTTTAGCTCATCTGGTATGGAACAATACGATCTCTGAAGATCAGCTTACGGATGAATTTGTCAATGGGTATTACGGCAAGGCTGGTCCGGTCATTAAAGCCTACCTTAATGCCCGGCGAAATGCCTTACCCGCAGTCTCTTCCGCCTTATCAATCTATGGGAATCCGATTGATAACAGGAAAGATTATTTGAGCCCTGAGAAAATGGATCAATACAGCAACTTACTGGAGAAAGCTGAAATATTAAATGAAGGTAATCCGCTATTGGAACAACGTGTCAGAAGATTGGGACTAGGGCTGGATTATACCTATTTACAGCAGGCGCGGTTTTACGGGTCGCGCCAACATGGGATATTTACGGAGGCGAATGGGAAGTGGATCGTAAGGTCAAGTGTACAAGGCAAGCTACGACAGTTTGTTGAAGATGCAAAGAAACTAGGCGTGATAGAGCTTGCCGAAGGCGGTGTCTCTCCAGATCAATATGCAGCAGAATGGGAAGGTATATTTAGTGCAGGACTGCGTGCGAATAAAGCCTCTGAGGCAAAAATGACGATGAAATACCCTTTTGATCCTTCGTTCCCTGCTAATGGATCAGGTACTTTAACTGATAGTGTACCTGGCTATCTCGATTATAGCTATAATTGGCTATTATGGACGGGCGAACCTATGGATATTGCTTTTAACTTCGAAAAGGCAAAAAAAGTGGATACCCTAGAACTCAGTTTCCTTCAGGATGCGCGGCACTGGATTTTTACTCCCAAAGAGATTCGTATCATGGCTTCAAAAGATGGAGAACATTTTAAAGAGTTACTTTTTTCCAAAATTGAAGAAATTGATGAGGATTATACAGTGCAGAAAGTCAAATTTAAAGCCCCAATAAGAGATGATGTTAAAATAGTTCATGTTTATGCCGTACCATTTGCTTCCCTACCGGAATGGCGCTATCATCCCACGCGGAAGATTTCTATTGCCTGCGATGAAATTTGGATGGATTAATAGCGTTGGTTACTACCTTTTTTATTGAAGATTTTGAACTTTACACCAATCATATAATCCATAATGAGGATGAGGCTTTGCCAATAGCGCGAGCCGCAGAATTTCCGATCATGTATTAAATTGGATAATAATCCCGTGTTTTCATTATTAATAACTCGTGGTCTTTAGAATTGTTAAGTTGTAAGGCATTTGGATAGTGTTATTCTATCCAAATGTGACCCCGAGAAGAAGTTCGTACTTTACCTTGCAAGGAGAGTATGCTCGCATAGATCCTTTTCAGTCTCAGGGGTTAACTATCACAAGTGAATCGTATTTTCATTTTCACGGGCTATTTTTAAGGGTATTTCATCCGGCAATCAGCTTTTTCAAGGGGCAACACAGGCTGGATTTCCATGGGAAATTTTCTCTGTAAAGGAAACTATTAGATATAATCTAATTTCATAAAATTTCGCTTTTTTTGCACGCTGCCAGTGTTTAAACATGCTGAAGGATCTGTTTGCCCAAACTCAGATCAGCTACAAGTTAATACACTTAGATAATGGATCCTGATGCTTCAAAGTTGTTGTATCGACCATCAGCGCTGTTATCAAATAACCAATTATTGTGACTTAATATTATATAAAAATTAAAGTATGACTATCTCGCTCTAAAGATGGGGATTTGGAGGGATTTCAATCAATCGGTACCCCTCTTCAACAAGAGATTTTCTAAGTGAATCGTCGGGTTTTTTCTTAAAAATGGCGATAGCAAGTGTTTGGCTCGGCAATATCCCGAGAGTAGACAAAAAATCACGAATTTTCTTTTTCAAAAGAATGTTTCTAAAAGCTCGCGTTCTTTTATTTGCGCTGATCTCTTCGCTACCGGGAAACCAAAAGTTGGGATTAATTCCCTTGATCGCTATCATAGGTAGATTAAGCCCTGCGGCAAGTTTTTCAAATTCCCTTTCAGAGACTTTGTATACGAAATTCCCGACCTTCTCAAAAGAAAATCTATTTTTCCAGATTTTATTGATTACCCTGTCATTGATCTTTCCCAATTGATTGGCAAGGAACAATAAAATTGGCATTTTAGAAATAGGATCCTGCGGTTCAATGATCACAATGGCTTGTCTAGCCACTCGTATCATTTCGTAGAGCGCAGCATAGGGGCGCGGAAAATGATGGTAACTTTCCTTACAGAGAATATAGTCTATACTATTGTCTTTAAACGTTAACGATTCTGCATTCTGTGCGCAGTATGCTTTAATAAAACCTGTTTCTTGGGATACTTTGAGAAAACTATCGTCCAGGTCGCTTGCCATTACATTATCAATACCCTGATCTATCAGATGCCGTGCATCATGGCCATAAGCATCACCAATGGTCAACCAGTGAGTATTCTTTTCTTGGGTGAAAGGATCTAAACATCTAAAGAAAAGGTTCTGTAGCCAATGGTTTATACTCCCATCGTAATTCTTTAAGGTTTCGAGTATTCTTATTTTCTGGGTTCTTTCTGGATAGAGTGTGCTATACCATTTCGCATGCCGTGCATAGCTATCCTCATTAAAGCCCTTATTTTCTTTAATTTTAATATTGTTATTCATATCTAAGTTTATCGTACGTTTCTTCTCAAAGAAATAAGTCTTCAGGCTTGTTATCTTATTTAAATTAACGAATAATTATTTGTAGACGCTACAGGCTAGAAAATAAATACAAACAATTTACTTATACTTACATTTTGGCGACAACCGTCGACAGATACTATGGAGCATACATTTCAATAAGAGGAAGGGGGGCAAAAGAGTTTATGAAGGTAAAAAGTCATGGTTCTTTTTTAGTGAATAGTTTATCATTTATAGTAATTTAGGAAAATCAACCTTAAGTCCTTAATATGAATATTTTAATTATTTATAGTCATCCAAGTAGAGAATCCTATACTTTCGAGATATTGAATCAATTGAAAAATATGTGTAATGCGCAAAATTGGCACGTTGATGTCTCTGATTTGTATGCGAATAACTTTCAAAGTGTAATGACTGCCGAGGAGTACGAAAGAGAAGGGAATTCAAATACCACTTTACCAATCCCCCAAGATGTACTCGAAGAGCATCGAAAGATAGAAAACGCAGACTGTGTTATCTTTCTTTACCCACTTTGGTGGAGTGACTGCCCAGCAATGATGAAAGGTTGGTTTGATAGAGTATACTCCGTTGGTTATGCTTATGGACAAAAGCCAGACTTACCGAAAATGAAAATCATCAAGTATGGAGCCGTTATCTGTACCGCAGGTCATCCCAACAATTTTTTGAACGAAATAGGTATTGCACAAAGCATGGAGAAAGTTATGCTTGAGGATAGATTAGGAAAACGCTTTCAGCACAAAGAAATGCTAGTACTGGGAGGGACATTAGAAATTGATAAAGTGAAAGAACATCACAGGAATGAAATTAGCGCATTAGTCAAAAATATAAAACTTGTAATACATGAAGCACTTTAACAGGCAATAGTCTATTTCCATGCGATAAGATTCCGTACTCCAAAGGATATCAACTCAATGTGTATCCGATTATTTTTCAGAAATAGGTTTGGGAATCCTACGAATGGGTTACTATTGATTAATATATGTTTTTTCCCATTTTTCTAAGGCTAAACGGATTTCTTCCAGCGATTTATTTAAATTTGTTAGGTGGTATTCCTCTTTCGGCGGTACGACGGGAAAAACTTCCCGAAGCTTAAAAACCTATCATGCATATTCAAATCGGTGGTAGTCTTGTTGAATTTAATTGTATTAGGATCTAGAATTTGTGGTCACGTTGCTCTTTGCATTTAAATAGAAAAACAATATGTTTTTGTCCAATTCAGATATCCAACCATTAATTGTAAACATATTCAGGACGCCCTATCTCTTGGCGAAGACGCTCGACGGATATTTGTCTCAAATTGGAGAGAAACACCGTTCTTCTCAGAAGAGGAAAAGGCCATATTGGCATTAACGGAACATATGCCCCTTATCTCTCAGCAGGGCATTGCTGATGAAGTGTATAATAATGCCTTGATTTTCTTGAGCCAACAATACCTAACAGAGGTATAACCTATTTATTTCTATAATTCACTAGCTAACCAAATGCTTACTACCGCATTGTCATCTTGGCAATATGAGTTCCCTAAGATGTAAAGGATCTTTTCCGTTTCCTAACCTGATGAATTGTACTTCCAAATGAATCTGTTGGAAAGACAAGATATGGGCTTGGCATCATTCAATATTTTTCTACTGCTGCATAAGCAACATAATCTTTATGGTGCAGCTTGCTTTGTAATTCAAGTATACAATAAAAATATAAATGCAACTAAATTGCTTTTATGAAATATTGTTCCTAATTTAGCTTTTAAATCAAAAGACAATGAGCGCAATTCCTAAAAACTTTGAAGACTGGAAATGGTGTATCGAGAAAAAATGTGGTATTCCGTTAACCGTAGAATTTGCCAAAAGCCGATTGGCTGTTTATGAAGATTATTCAAATGCCGAAACTCAGCGTTTTGCTGCTAATTATGGAACAGAACATCTTGAGAATATAAAGATTTGGATGAAAGCTATAGTGACATTGGGAGAAGGAAAAAAATAGAATTTAATTTAGGTCATATGAAAAGAAAACTACCGGTCACAGTGTTAAGTGGCTTTTTGGGTGCAGGTAAAACATCCTTGCTGAACCATGTATTGCATAATAAGGAAGGGAAGAAGGTTGCCGTAATTGTTAATGATATGAGTGAAGTAAATATCGATGCGCAATCTATTGAACGTGAAAATGTTCTTTCGCGGACCGAGGAGAAACTTGTTGAAATGAGTAATGGATGTATATGTTGCACGTTAAGAGAAGACCTAATGATCGAAGTCGAGCGTTTGGCTAAAGAAGATCGGTTTGATTATCTTTTGATTGAAAGTACAGGTATCTCGGAACCAATTCCTGTTGCTCAGACATTCAGTTACGTTGATCCGAATAATGATATTGATCTTTCATCATTCAGCTATATCGATACGATGGTGACTGTAGTAGATTGTTTCAATTTTTCAAGAGATTTTGGTAGTTCAGAAACGTTGTTAGATAGAAAGCTGGCAGATGATGAAATGGATAATCGAACTATTGTAAACTTATTAACCGATCAAATAGAATTTGCTAATGTCATTGTATTAAACAAAGCAGACCTTGTATCCGAGGAAACAATAGGTACTCTAGAAGCGGCAATTAGTAAACTTAATCCGGGCGCCAAGCTTATCCGTACCCAATTTGGGCAAGTTGATCCAAAAGATATTATGGGAACGGGTATATTTGACTTTGATGAAGCTTCTTCCTCTGCGGGTTGGTTAAGAGAGCTGGAAGTAGATCATGTTCCCGAAACGGAAGAATATGGGATTTCATCATTTGTTTTTCGCTCCCAGCGACCTTTCCATCCGCAACGGTTGCACCGTTATTTAAACGAACATTATCCTCATAATATCATACGCGCTAAAGGCCTATTTTGGCTAGCATCTAGACCAGATACTGCAATCAGTTTTAGCCAAGCTGGAGGAAGCGTCCGATTGGAAAGTGCCGGTTCATGGTGGAGTAGCATGCCCGAAGAAATGCGGTATCAATACCCAATTTATCCCGAAATAAGAACTGATCTATTAAAACGTTGGCATTCCGAGTGGGAGGATCGTAAGAATGAATTGGTTTTTATAGGGCAACACTTAGAGAAAGAAAAATATCTTAAAGAGCTGGAATCTTGTTTATTGACTGAAGATGAGGCTGACGATTGGCGTTTCACTTGGTGGAAGGACGAATTCCCCAAAAATCTCTAACGATCGTTTTCCCTCCTTTATAGCTAAGTAAATAGGTTGATTATGTAGGTGGGGCACAAGTAAATTTACAGTTGCCCCCTTATTTAAACCAATACTGGAGTGATTTTTAAAATCTTCCATGCAGATTTTAAAATGCTAGTTATGCACATTCAACTTCAATGCGGTTAGGCCCGCACATAAATCAATGTTTCATTTTAAGGGTTTGGATTTTAGGCACTGACCTTCTTATCAAATCAAACTCTAATTCTTTTTGCAACTTTGTGTATTTTATAAATTATTTTCACTACTTTTGTTGCAACTAAATTGCAAATGGTTTTTTGACAACTCACAAATATTAATGAACAGATCTTTTTTATTTTTTTCACTCTTTTTTATTCATGGAAGTTTTCTAACGCTATATGCACAGGAAAAATTAAAAAAGGAAATAGATCTACAGGAAGTCATGGTAGACGGCAAGCGTTATAAGAATGCTATGGAAGGGCCTTTATCGGTAAACTATATTCACATTGATTCTTTACAAAAATTCCAGGGCGGTAGTTTGATGCAGACATTGAGCAGAATTCCAGGGGTAGGATCTATAGGAATCGGTGCGAGTCAATCGAAGCCTCAAATTAGGGGGTTGGGTTTTAATCGAGTGATAACCGTAGAAAATGGTGTAAAGCATGAAGGACAACAATGGGGATTGGATCATGGTCTCGAAATAGACCAATACAGTGTCGGCTCTGCTGAGATTATTAAAGGCGCCACCTCTTTTATGTACGGGTCAGACGCGATTGGCGGAGTTATTCGTCTATCCTCTCTTAAAGAAACCCAAGAGGATGGTTTAAAAGGAAGTCTTAATCTTATTGCAAAGTCTAATAATAGTACACTTGGGAGTTCAGTCCAATTTGTTGGTAAAGAAGGGAAATTTGTCTTTGGTGGTGGGCTTACCCATTTAAATTATGGAGATTACCGCGTTCCAACCGATACGGTCTATGTTTATAATTACGCTGTAGGCTTGAAGGACAACTATGTGAGAAATACAGCCGGAAGGGAAACTGATTTTCAAATAAAAGGAGGATATGTAACTGAAAAATTCTCTTCGATCTTTTATTTAAGCAGTTATGATACCAAGATCGGTTTTTTTGCCAATGCACATGGTCTTGAGCCAAGAGGGGTAAATACTGCTTTGTATGACAAATCAAATAGGGACATCCTCTATCCAAGCCAGAAAGTAAATCATTTTAAAGTTATCAATAGAAATTATATTGAAAAGGATGATCAAAAAATATGGATAGAT
Source organism: Sphingobacterium sp. (assembly GCA_029239355.1). Lineage (GTDB taxonomy): Bacteria > Bacteroidota > Bacteroidia > Sphingobacteriales > Sphingobacteriaceae > Sphingobacterium. The sequence continues at coordinate 46,728 of JAQZAZ010000007.1, read as the reverse complement.
ATCGGCTATCAGCGAAATAATAGGAAGGAGTTTAATCACTACGTCGCCCATGGCTACATGCCTGCTATCTTCCCCGATAATATGGGTATTCCAGAAGACCTGGAAAGATTGTACGATAAAGATATTTACAGTATCAATGTAAAAGATCAATTTACCAAAGGACCACATCAGATTACTTTAGGTGGGAGTGGTGAAATCCAGAATAATAACATTGGCGGTTGGGGCTTTCTTATTCCAGAATACCGTCAACGCTCTGCAGGTGCTTTCGTGCACGACCAATACAGCATTGATAAAAATACAATACTATATGCGGCATTGCGATATGATTACAATCACAACCAAAGTAAAGCCTATCGTGATTGGTTTGAATCCGCGACAGCAGATGGAGCTAAGGAGAAGATTTTAAGAGCTGATAATATCTCAAAAACGTTTAATAGTCTGGTTTGGGGACTTGGAGTTGCAAGGCAATTTGGAGATATCGAAACCAAGTTCAATGTTGGGAAGAGTTTCCGGAATCCTGCAACTCAGGAGTTCGCGTCGAACGGTGTTAATTATCATTATTATAGTTATGATATAGGAAATAGAAATCTTTCCCCTGAGCAATCCTATCAAGCAGACCTCTCAATAGGTTGGAGAAGAGAAACGGCCGATATCATGTTGACACCATTTTATAATTATTTTTCAAACTACATTTATCTCAATCCAACATCCCGTTTTGATCAATTTCACGGAGCTGGCAACCAGATTTTCGAATATTCGGAGAGTAAGGTCCGACGATTTGGAGGGGAAATTAATGCCAACTTTCACTTGGCTAAGAACTGGAAGTTGGCGCTCTTGGGCGAGTATGTCAAATCAAAGCAGCTCTCAGGTGCTAAGAAAGGGTATACCTTGCCTTTTTCTCCAGCGCCCTCCGTTTTAATCGGCTTGGATTGGTCTCCCAAAATAAGTCAATATTTAAATAGCACATATTTCGCTATTGATTGTAAATGGACGGCGGAGCAGAATAATATCGTACCCCCTGAAGATAAGTCGCCCAGTTATACACTTTTCAATTTTAGGGCAGGAACAGATTTAAAGTTGAACAACTCAGTTGTTCAACTTAGATTTCAGATTCAGAACCTATTCGATACTAAATATATGGATCATACGAGCTTTTATCGTCTTATAGCACTCCCAGAGCAGGGGCGGAATATCGTTTTATCAGCTCGTGTACCCTTTGGAAAAAATTAATAAACTAAATAATACTATGAATAGAATTAGCAGATCCTTATTGATGTTATTTTTTTTGACATCGGTAATAGCTTGTAAAAAAGACAATGAACGTATAGATGAGGAAAAACCAAAGATAGATTTGACAGCAGAAAGTGCTTTTCCTAGGCAATGTAGCCAGATTAAACGGGGCGAATCTTTTAATTTCGAGATGCATTTATCTGATAATGTTGCCTTAGGGAGTTACAGCATTGATGTGCATAATAATTTTGACCATCATTCTCATTCTACAGAAGTTGAAGAATGTACGTTAGACCCAATAAAGAAACCTGTTAAACCCTTTTCGATAGTAAAAACTATGGATATACCAGGGCAACCTAAAGACTACGTAGCTCAATTGAAAATTGATGTTCCGCTGGATATTGATCCTGGGAATTACCATTTCATGGTGCAAGTTACCGACCAATCGGGGTGGAGTACCCAACGGGGGATAAGTATTCGAATCACAGAGTAAATTTTGGAAAATAATAAATTAATACATTTTTAAACTAAATTCTTTTTAAATGAAAACTACAAAAATTGGTTTTATTGCGCTTTTTACTATGCTCTTCTTCGGATTGTTGTCATCCTGTAAAAAGGATGATGATATTCCAGAATTGGCAAAACCAGAGATTGGTACGATGGAAATCGGTGCTGATAATAGTAAAACTGCCGCTGCGGGCTCAGATTTACACCTTGAGGGAAATATTGTTGCAGAAGCTTTGATCAATAAAATAGATATTGAAATTCATCAAGAAGGTGGTGGAAGTTATAAAATAACTAAAGCATATACAGAAGGGAAATACATTGGGGTGAAAAATGCTACTTTTCATGAACATATTGATATTCCTTCCGGTGCTCCTGCTGGAGAATATCATTTACATTTTACGGTGACTGATAAAGCAGGAAATACTACTACCGTTGAATCGCCTATAACAATAACGGCAGCAGAGGCTAAAGCGGCTTTCAAACTTGTATTCACAGAAGTGAAAGGTGAGGGGCATGGCGACCATTTCCATGACTTAGCAGATAAAGAAGGTGTAGAACCTCTTTCGGTAAATTTCGACGCAAGTGGGGAAGCTATTGGGCATAGTCATTTTCATATCAGTCCTAGCGGAGTTTACAAAGTGGAGTTGAAACAATACGATGCGGCTGGGGTGGAAATTCAGGGGCAATACATAAAAGATAAGGCCACTGCAGATAATTATAAAGTTTTCATTACCGGCGGTGCATTTATTTTGAATCCAAATAGTGAGAACTCCACAGGTGCGATTTTTCAACCTAAAGAAACAACTTACAGTGATGGAACTGCTATTCCTTCAGGGGCGATTGAAACAACTGGAATAATTTCATATTTTACCGCGGGTGCTGCTAATGCTGGTGAAAAAGATGTCAAATTTGTACTTAGGAAGTTTAATAATAAATCTACGAAAGCCACAATCACTAGAACAGATTGGAATTTAACAAATTATGATGTGAAGTTCCCCGGTGAGGATGTATTTCGTTTATCTTTCGAACTGCATGCTGAGGACGGAGAATAATTAAGCTTTAAAACATAGCCCATAGTTAAGATGGGCTATGTTTATCTCCCTCCAAATTTCGTACTATAATTTTTACAGTATCCTGTATTAGATGTAATATTGTTGGGGTTCTACCAAAGCTTTCCCAAAGCTATATGTCAGAATCTCTGAAGCTCTTCAACTTCGTACTTCGTTTGTGCAAAGATGTCTTCATATCGTTTTACTATTTCCTAAATACTTTTGTTAATACGACCAGGATTGAAAATTCTGTGTAGGTTTCCTCCAAGACACGGACGTTTTCTAACCAATACTTAGCATTTAAATGCAAGGGTACAGTGCAGCCTACAATCCTATATAATAATTTAGAAATCTTCGCTTTACAATTTACTAATATATATATTCTTCTTTTGCTTAGTTTATTTTGAATATTAAGTCAATTTATGAAACCAAGACAGTTATTACCTTTTGCGGTGCTTATTCTTTTGGGTGCTTGCGAAAAAAACGAGAAGCCAATTAAGAACGAACCAGCGTTGAACGAAGATCCTACAACGTTTAAAGAAATCGGCACCCTTGATATTGGTGATGTTGGTGCAGCGGAAATCAGCGCTTATGATCCCGTCACAAAACGTTTGTTTGTAGTCAACAACGGGGGATCTAACAAGATCGATGTCATCGATATGTCCGATCCGAGCAAATTGAAGGTGATACATGCTATTCCCACCAACAGTGGTGCAGTAAACAGTGTTTCTGTTAGTAATGGACTATTAGCAGCAGCCGTTGAATCGACCAATAAACAGGCACCAGGAAAAGTGACCGTTTACAATACCGATAGCTACGCCGAAGTAAAGAGCATACAGACTGGTGCGCTACCGGACATGGTAACGTTCAGCCCGGACGGAAATCTTATTCTCACAGCAAATGAAGGCGAGCCCAGTTCCGATTACAGCAATGACCCTATCGGTTCAGTGTCCATTATTAGTGTGAAGGAAAACTATCAGGTCGTCAATGTCGATTTCAGTAGCTTCGAACAACAGCGAGAGGCACTACAGCAGAGAGGACTCCGCATCTTTGGTCCGAAAGCCACCCTCGCGATGGACATCGAACCGGAATACGTGGCTATTTCGCCAGATTCTAAAACAGCATGGGTGACACTGCAGGAAAACAATGCTATTGCAAAAATTGACCTGACAAGCAAAAAAGCAACAGAAATCTTTCCGCTGGGTTTCAAAGATTATAGCTTGCAGAATAATGCTGTCGACTTGTCTGATAAAGACGATGCTGTATCATTTAAGACCTGGCCCGTAAAGAGCATCTATATGCCGGATGCTATTGCAGTTCTGCAAAACGGCGGCAATCCTTACCTGTTCACCGCAAATGAAGGTGATGCACGCGAATACGATGCCATTAAAGAGGCTGTCAGGGTCAAAGATCTTACCCTGGATCCATCTGTTTTTCCCAATGTCGCACAACTTCAGAAAGACAGTCAGATTGGACGCTTAAACGTGACCCGGACGTTGGGTGACAATAACAAGGATGGCTTATATGATGCGCTTTACTCTTTCGGTGCACGATCGTTCAGTGTTTGGAATGGATTGACCGGCGAACTGGTATACGATAGTAAAAACGAACTTGACACAAAGGTGCAAGCTGCCAAATATTACGAAGATGGGCGTAGCGACGACAAAAGCATAGAACCGGAAGGCATAGCGCTCGGAAAAATTGGAGATAGATATATTGCTTTTATAGGCATGGAACGTGTTGATGCTGTCGCTGTTTATGACGTCACTGATCCACGTACACCACGTTTTCTGCAGTTACTGAAAACAGGTGACGCGCCGGAGGGGGTGCTATTTGTCTCAGCAGAAAATAGCCCCACCAAGAAAAGCCTACTTATCGTAAGCAGTGAAGAGGATGGTGTAATCAAGGTATATACACCGGATACCATTTAACCAATACTACATCTCCATACTCTTTTAGCATCCCCGGATGAATAAATTCCGGGGATTTTACATTTTCTTTTCGGGGCCAAAAACAGGACAAAGAAGAATTGCATTGGTTAATTGCATGGCTTACGGGCTTTGACATGAAAACGTTAGCGAGTACCGTTTGCGGAGAAAGGCGAAGATATGGTGAAAACCGAAAAGGAATTTCTTCTTTATTTCCCTTTGTATAAAGAATTATTTGATTTTGATGTAATTATTGATGATAAAGCATCCTTTATCGATACCAATCAGTCTTTTGATAAAACCATTGTGATTTATGGATCTAGCATTGTTCATTGAGCTTCGGCAAGCCGTCCAGGGCTAGCTTATCCGGCTCAGCTGGGGCGTAAGTTGAATGCAAATGTGATTAATATGGGAGTTAGTGGCAATGCCCGCATGGAGCCAGCTGTGGCCGATATGCTAAGTGATATTGGTTCTGTAGATTTGATCATCATGGACTGTGTGCCAAATAGCAGCCCAGAGGAGGTCAAAGAAAGAACGTTTAATTTCGTGAAGCGGCTTCGTAAATCTCATCCCCAGACACCTGTATTGATGGTAGAGAGTATTATGCGTCAGCTTGGTAATTATAATTTAAAGTGGAGAGCACGATTGATTGAGCAGAACAAGAATTTTAGGCTACAGTATGAGAGACTGCAGCAGGCGGGATATAAAAATTTGTATTACATACCTACAGATCATTTAATAGGTGATGATTCAGAAGGAACCGTGGATGGCACTCATCCGACAGATGTCGGATTTGAAAGGATGCTAAAAATTATTGGAGATAAAGTAGAGGCTATTTTTTAAATTGTCTGATAGTGAGTTAATTACTTTTCTTGCGACTATAAAACCTATATCACCTACAAATTACGATTTGAGCAAGGTTAACGCGCCCCATTCATCTTTATTCAGGCAATTGCATGAAACTGGCGCCAATGACTTTTAATTTGCCATCAAGATTTTTCCAAACCCTAAAATACCTGAATTTTCCTTCTAATGGAGTTCCCATTACTTTTCCTTTTGCAGTCATTGTCACAATGGAAAGCGCAGTATTTTCGATTATTCTAATATCATCAATCGCTATTGAAGCATCCTCAATAATCATTGCTTTCGATCTATGTGCATTTAAATCCAATTCTTTCGTTAGCGTTTGCCCTGTCGGTGTAACGGCAATAAGGTCGTCATGCAATAGCTGGTCAAGAGCATCTACATCGCTTGCTAGCTGGGCTAAAAAAAGCTGATTTTCCGCGTCGGTCACATGCTCTTTAGTGATTTTGTCCATATCCTGATTCTATAATTTTAATAACATCTGTTTTATACGCTGTGTGCTCATAAAAAGTTTCGTAAATAAATATAGTAAAAGTTTGATTTAGTAAAGCGAATATTGGTATTGAATTACGAAATGATAGATTTAGTTTCACTGATCGAATAAAGTCCGGCACGAAAACTTTTGATGTCGGAACGATGTTATTAAATTATAAAGCGGACGAACAATTATAACAATCATGAACAACAAGCTATTATTTGATTTCATTGTCAACAAAGAAAACAATACCATTAGCATTACCCGTGAATTTGATGCAGGTATAGAACTGGTGTGGAAGGCATGGACAACCGCGGATTTACTTGACCAATGGTGGGGTCCTGAGCCTTGGAGAGCAGAAACAAAAATATTGGATTTTCGGGAAGGTGGTTTCTGGCTCTATGCAATGGTCAGCCCTGAGGGGGACAAAGGTTGGGGCAGAACTAATTTTATTTCCATTGTAAAAGAGAAATTTTTTTCATCAAAAGGCGGGTTCAGCGATGAAAACGGTGTGCTGAACTTGGAGTTGCCGCAAAACTTATGGGAGAATACATTTGTACCAGTAGACCATAAAGTACGGGTAGATATGCTCCTGACCTATGACAGCCTTGCAGACCTTGAAAAGGAGATCGATATGGGCTTCCAAGAAGGTATGACCATTGACTTTCAACAATTGGACAAATTGCTCTCGAAGCTTAAAAAGTAAAAATTTGCCCCATAATAAGTGGGAAATATAGGGTGTATTTCGTAGCTTAACGGTAAAATTAGTGTACAAGTTCTGTTACATCCGGGATACTAGAAGTCTTGGTCGGATTGGCGGAGCAAATCAGCAAATAATCGTATGAAAGCCACAGCGGAACATAACAACAGGATAGCGAACATGACTTTCGCATCTGTCTATCCCCATTATGTGAAAAAGGTAGAAACCAAAGGCAGAACAAAAGAAGAACTGCACCGGGTAATTGAATGGCTGACCGGCTTTGATGAGACTAAGCTGCAAGCATTGATTGAGGAGAAAGTAACCTTTCAAACCTTCTTCGAACGAGCTGATCTTAACCCCAATGCTCTTCTCATCACCGGCACGATCTGTGGTTACCGGATAGAGGAAATCGAAAATCCACTTACGCAGAAAGCAAGGTATCTGGATAAGCTGATAGATGAATTGGCCAAAGGCCGAAAAATGGAAAAGATTTTAAGAACCGCTTAAAGCTTTTTCTGTACCGCAAATCATGAAAAATGGAAGTATCCACGCTGCGATAACTCCCTGCCTTAATTTAATTATAGCGAATTCGCCATAATTAAAAATTGGGGTATAAATGCTTTCCAAAAGATATTCAATAGTATTCCTGTTTAGGAGCCAATCAAAAATGAAAAGCTCCATCTTTGTTACTAACGTTGCAATAGGTGAACTAAATGCTACATACAGCCAAGACTGAAGGAGCATTGTCATTTTTAATTTCATTTTTTTCTGAACAATCGGCTCCACAAATTGTTAAATACCTAAATAAAGGGCTTTTTCTTTATATAAATTAAATCTAGTGATCCTATCCAAATCAACTTTTAATAAAGGTATTGTTATCCCAAGTTTAGTCTTTATTGTCGGGGTATGTCTTTTATCGGTGTTTCTCCCAACATTGACGGCAGGTATATTAGATACGGTCAAGGAATTTATTTTTGTTAACCTCAACTGGGTGTATGTATGGGGAGTGACGCTGTTTGTTATCTTTTTGGTTTATCTGATGTTTAGCAAGTTTGGAAATATCAAGCTAGGTAGCAACGACAGCAAGCCAGAGTACTCATTCTTCTCCTGGATTTCAATGTTATTTGCAGCGGGAATGGGCATTGGTTTGATGTATTTTAGTGTAGCCGAGCCCATGCAGCATTATTCGACCGATGTTTTTTCCGCAAATCACTATATTAATCGTGCTAAAAATGCACAGCTGTATACCTTCTTTCATTGGGGGATCCACGCCTGGGCTATTTATGGTGTGGTAGGATTGGCTTTGTCTTACTTTGCCTACCGCTACCGACTGCCGCTTTCACTCCGCAGCTGCTTTTATCCGCTCTTAAAAAATAAAATCAATGGAAAGATGGGCAATGCCATTGATGTATTTGCGCTGTGCAGCACCTTTTTTGGTATTACCACAACCTTAGGATTTGGCGTGGTACAGGTGAATGCAGGTTTACAGACATTGGGAATTGTGCCCGAGAACAGTTTTACCTATCAGATCATTATTGTGGGGATATTGACCCTGCTCTCGATTATATCAGCAACTTCAGGGGTAGATAAGGGCGTGAAGTTATTGAGTAGCATCAATATTATTACGGTAGTAGTGCTTTTGTTGTTTGTGCTATTTCTCGGGCCGACGGTTTACCTTATCGGCAGTTTTACAGAAGGGGTTGGGAATTATATCAATAATTTTTTTAGTCTGACATTTGACACGCATGTCTATGATGAGGCTACGTTGCCCTGGTTTTACAACTGGACGATTCTCTATTGGGCTTGGTGGATATCCTGGTCACCCTATGTAGGGCTTTTTATTGCCAAAATTTCAAAGGGGCGTACCATTCGTGAATTTGTAGCTGCAGTGCTGGTTATCCCGACTTTATTTAATTTCATATGGATGTCTGTTTTTGGCAATAGTGCAATCTGGTTTGACATCAACATTGCAAAGGGCGCTTTGAGTGCTTTGGCAAGCAATCCGGATGCACTCATGTTTGAATTTATGGAGTACATGCCATTCTCTGAACTGGTTAGTTACCTGGTTATCCTTATCATCGTCATATTTTTCGTAACGTCTGCAGATTCTGGAATATTTGTTATGGACAGTATCGCGACTAAGAACTCCGCCAAATCACCCAAATGGCAGATGGTTTTTTGGGGAGCGCTGCTGGCTATCCTCGCCCTGATGCTATTAAATACCGGGGGCTTGCAAGCCTTGCAGACCATGACACTTATTACAGCATTGCCCTTTTCTATTATTATGCTACTTTTCTGCGTCAGCTTGGTGAAAGCCCTGATTATTGACCGCAGCTATTATGAACGGGATTTTTCTGTAAGCACTGTCCCTTGGTCGGGAGAATTTTGGAAAGACCGGTTAAAACAAATCGTTTCATTTAAAAGTAGTGCTTCTGTTGATCAATTTATTGATACTACGGTAAAGATGGCATTCGAAGACCTCAGGGATGAATTTAAACAGAATGGGATTGACGCCAAGATTCAGCGACTGGACGGCCCCAAAAGGATGGAAATTGAAATCCGCTATGATGTGGTCAACAACTTTATATATGGCGTCAAAAACCAGGGCAAACTGGTATCCGATTATGTCATGGAAGAGGATAACCTACCCGATCTTGAAGATAAGAAAACATATATTCCGAAATCTTATTTTGGTGATGCCCGTGAGGGATATGATGTGCAGTACTTCACCAAGAATGAGCTGATCAGCGACGTGCTAAAACATTATGAACGCTTTTTGGAGATTATTTCGGAAGAGAAAAATGAAATGTTTATCAGCAGCAATGCCAATAAGAAAATGAGCTGAACTACATCAAGTGTTTTGGCTTATCCCTAATGCTGTACCGACGCCTGATATGTGCCCTTTTCTGTACATACAACATGTACAGAAAAGGATACCGATCTGTGTCTAGCCCATTTTTTTGTTGCCTTCAAAATGGATCATCCAGGCTATGCCAAATTTATCCTGAAATGAGGCAAACAATTCAGCAAAAAACTGTTCACCCAGGGGCATTTCGATGTTTTGCGCATCCGCCGAAAGTTTATCATAAAGCTCTTTGGCCTCCGCTGCCGATTGCGCATCCAGCATCAAATAGCTGCCCGTTCCAAATGTGGCTTTTTGCCCGAAGCTTTCGACACAATCTGAACCCATTAGCATAACAGAATCATTAATGTGAATTGCAGTATGCATAATTTTATGCTTATCAGCATCAGCGATCGGATATGCAGGATCTGCCGGCATGTCGCCAAAACGATGAACTCCGATCAGCGGAGTATTAAATACGGTTCTGTAGAATTCAAATGCTTCTTCACAGTTGCCATTAAAATTTAAATATGCGTGTAATAGTGCCATGATATATGATTTTTGTTTAATACATCAAAGATAAGTTTGCTAATGACAACTGTCTGTCAAGAGTCTTGTATATCTATTTTGCAGGGTTCTTGATGTAGGAAAGCACCTCCTTAATGTGTTCCTTCGCCTAAGTAGCTAACATATAAAAAGGAGCTAATTCATAAAATGCTCCTTTTGGCAAATCAGGTTAAATAATGTGTTTTAACGTTTGTTGAACAAGTTCTTTGTAATTGGTGCCAATTGGAATCACCCGTTCTCCGATTTCAATATCATTCGCTGTAAAAGCCGTAATTTTATTTATATTAATGAGGAATGATCGGTGAATACGTAGAAAATTTAAGTGCCCTAATTCTTGTTCAATTGTGGTGATTCTATATTTCGTCGACACATGTCGATAGTTACAATGGATAGTAATATAATCTTTGTTACTTTCAATGTAAAGAATATCAGCAATCTCCAACCTATGAAATTTCCCGCCTGACCTGATCGTGATAGCTTGATCTTTTGACGTAGGCATTATGTTTTGAGGATGTATTTGACGGTTTCTAAGATAACGGTCTATTGCTTTAAAAAAACGTTCAAAAGTAATTGGTTTTAATAAATAGTCTACCACATCCAGATCATATCCCTCTATGGCATATTCTCTGAAAGCCGTCGTAATAATAACAGCTGGAGGATGTTTCAGCGTTTTTAAAAAATCTATTCCATTTAGTTGTGGCATCTTAATATCCAAAAACATCAGGTCAATTACCTGATTCCGTATAATTTCCAAAGCCTTTAAAGCATTGGTCGAAGTTGCTGTCACCTCGAATATCTCCATCCTTTTTAGATGCGTTTGCAGTAATTGAATTGCCAATGGCTCATCATCAACTAAAAGACACCGTACTTTTACCTTTGAATCGAGTATCATCAATTGTCAAATTGGATATAGTGAGTAAAGTTACAAATCTACCTTCTGAAACGTATGTTCTAAATTCATGATTCTTTGGATACACCAACGCTAATTGTTTGCGTATATTGCTCATCCCTATTTTTTCCGTGTATTCATGTTCTTTTTGACCAACAAATGTGTTTTCCACTATATACTGTAGAGCGCCTGCATGCACTGTTAGATCAATAGCGATGCGTGGTTCACCGATATCTTCTCCAGCACCATGTTTGAATGCATTCTCTAGGATTGATAGTAGGATGAGCGGGACGATCTGCATATCCTGGTCGACAATATGATTAAAACTTACATTTAGACGCTTGTCATATCTGATTTTTTCTAAGGCAATGTAATTCTCCAGCAGGTTAATCTCGGTAGAAAGCGGAACATAATTGCTGTTGCAGCGATATAGTATATGATCTAAGATTTCGGCCAGTCCAGCGATAGATGAAGCAGTGATTGGCGAATTGACCAATGAAAGACTATAGATATTATTTAGGGTGTTAAATAGAAAATGTGGATTTAATTGCGCTTTTAGAGCATTTAATTCGGCTTCAGCCTTTTCCTTTTCTAACTGTAATGTACGTTGTTTGGTCAGATACTGGTCTTTGGCTAATTTAATAAAGCCGAAAATCCATGCCAACGAAAAGTTTTGAAGGAAATAAATCGTGATGAGTTGTCTGAGATCCGTAAGAATTTCTAATATCGACTCCTGGTTATATGGAGGTTTGCGTATCAAGGGTTCCAGCATATAAACAACCATGATTCGTGAAACAGCACTAATTAGATAGCTACCAATTATAAAATAGAGAATAACGATCAAATAATGTTCTCCTTTTTGAAACTTAGGGATGACAAAATAAGCGACAAAGTAAGAAGCCATCATGTAAAAAGACACGTAAAACAAATTTTCGATCAGCATATCACGGAGGCTCATATCCGTTTGATGTTGAGGGACAATGAAAACGATCAGCCAGAATATTACGTGACTAGAAACCCGATAAATCGTGCTATAGCGAAAAGCTTTTTCTACAATTGACATGTTTATCCCAAAGATAGCATTTCAATTAAAAATTGGTATCAACGAAAGACGAATACCGTAAATAGCACTATAAATGAGTCGATTCTGTCGACTAAATCCATTTGCCTTCCATCGCGTGTTATAATCTACTTTAATTGCTTTATCTAACGTCTAGTCGTTTTTTATAGCAGAAAAACCCACATTTTCGTAGCAAATTCAATCATATGAAAACAATAAAACTAATATTAATTATTTTATTGATAAGCTTTATTACTGATCGTGTGCTAGGACAGGAGATTCAGAAAATCGTGGTCAAAGGGTGTGTACGCGATCGGCAAACACAACTACCCTTGGAAGGTGCCAGTATCAGCTTCCGGGCTATCTCAGCAGCACAAAGGCTCACGACAGCCGTGGGCTCAGCAAATGGAGAATTTAAAGTTACTGTTGAAAAAGGCTATTACGATATCTCAATAAGTTTTGTTTCATTCCAGACATTATTGCTCCCTGGGCAACAATTAGACAGCAATACGGATCTCGGTACATTAATGTTGCAGGCTGAAAATCAATTGCTGGAAGGCGCAGAGGTTACCGGAATGATGCCAGGGCTATCACTCGAACTGGATAAGAAGGTATTTTATGTAGGATCAGACCTGTCAGCTAAAGGAGGTACGGCCAATGATGTTTTAAACAATGTGCCGTCTGTCAATGTCGACAGTAAAGGAAATATTAGCCTTCGCGGGGAATTGGGAGTACGTATACTGATCAATGGAAAGCCTTCGGTGATCTCCTCCAATAATGGATTGGAGCAGCTGTCAGCTAGTACTATTGAGAAAATAGAGGTGATTAATAATCCATCAGCAAAATATGAAGCACAAGGAACTGCTGGAATAATCAATATTGTACTGAAAAAAAATATGTTAACCGGTCTGAACGGAAGTGTTCAGGCCACTTGGGCTACTCCTACAAATCATAATGGAAATATTAATCTGAGTTATAAAACCGCAAAGGTTAATCTTTTTGGCGATGTTGGCTTCCGTTACCGTGATTTAACGGTCAAAAGCGAATTGAAACGAATTTCGTTTGGCGAAGTTACACGACGTTTTTTGAAGCAGGAAATCGGTACGGAGTGGGGAGGCAGAGGCCATAATTTTTATATTGGTGGAGACTATTATATCGATAGTCTAAATACATTGACCGCCAGCTTTTATCATAGTACACTGCTCGTTAATAATAAGGTAGACAACCGATACAATTATTTCAGTTCAGCGGTCAAGCTGGATAGTGCTATCCAGCGCTTTGAGCAATATAACGAGCCTAAAAAATATAATCAGCTTGAGGTTAGTTATGTCAGGGAATTTGAGAAAAAAGACAAGAACTGGACGACAAGCCTGCGTTATGATTTTTGGCATGATAATGAAAACCAATATAATAGCCAGTCGTCTGTTTTTCCGATGCCAGTTGCGGCAGACAATTTAGTCACGCAAAACATAGAAAGTAGCAATGATATTTTTTTACAGAGCGATTATATAAATACAGATGGGAGTAGGGGCAAACTCGAGGCTGGTGGCCGCGTCGATCTCCGTGCAATTAGAAGCGATTATTGGGCTACTGCCAACGGTGTATTGTTGGAAGAATATGATAACAAGCTTAATTATAATGAACGTCTTATTGCAGCCTATTTTCAATGGAGCAATACTATGAAACGATGGAGTTATCAACTCGGTTTAAGAACAGAGCTATCATTGATTGAAATAGCAGACCGAAGAGGAGATTTTAATAAAGATAAGCGCTATATTGATATTTTTCCAACGATCCATTTGGCCTATAAAATCTACGATAATTCCAATTTGCAACTTAGCTATAGCAGAAGGATTGACCGCCCAGAATTTCCACAACTGAATCCCTTTGGTGGACTTTCTGACCTACGTAATCTTACTGTAGGTAATGCGGATCTCGATCCAGCTTATACAAATGCAATAGAATTTATGCTAATGCAGAAGCTTTCAAAGTTTACGATCAACCCTACAATTTATTACAAACATACGAATAGCTTTTTTCAATATCTCGTCCGGGAGACTGCTGTGGACTATTTTCTTCGGTCACCTATCAATATGGATTATGAGAAGCGTTATGGATTAGAATTGAATAGTTTATATAGTCCGTTGCCGAATTGGCGAATAGCCCTAAATTTTAACTATTATGGTTTTAATCAACAAGGCGAATTTAACGGCGAACACTATTTTGTGAAAGGCAATCGATGGACTGCCCAGTTAAATTCCCGGCTCAGATTGCCCACAAGTCTAGTGATAGAATCTGTATTTACTTATACGAGCAAATTTAAGGAAGTACAGTCCCTTAACAGTCCTGTATACAAATTTAACATCGCTATTAGCAAAGATATTTTTAAAGAAAAAATGACTGTGAGCGCGGCTTTCAATAATGTATTTGATTCCCTTGTTGAAAAGCAGACGCTCAACGGATCGACTTATCGTATGGAGTCAAAGAATTATGGTGTTGGCCGGATTGTCAATGCTACAGCGACCTATCGTTTCAATAGGAAAAAGGAGCAAAAGAACCGTCTCCCAACTTAGAATTAATTGCGTTTTTACCGTAGTTCTCAAATCTGGGAGACTGTTCCATTGTAGAACCTCAGAATTAAAGCTCGGTTTAAGTCCCACATATAATAGTAATTATGTCTTTAGAAAAAAGCACACATGAAAACACTGCTTCGCATTGATAGTAGCCTTCGGATAAAAGGTTCCTATTCCCGGAAAATGGGTGATTATTTTGTAGAATTATGGAAAATAAAACACCCAAACGGAAAGATCATCGAAAGGGACATACATTTGCAAATGATTCCCCATCTTACTCAGGACACTGTAAACGGTTTTTTTGATAGCACTGTATCTTCCAAAATTCTTGCTTTATCGGATCAATTGATCGAAGAGCTTTATAGCAATGATGACCTGCTTATTACCTGTCCGATGTATAATTATGGCATTCCATCATCTTTAAAGGCTTATTTTGACCTCATCGTCCGGACAGAAAAGACTTTTACAAATGACAGTAACGGAATAAGAGGCTTGCTGACCGATAAAAAGGCATATATTATTTCTGCAATGGGCATGCCTCAGCCCCAAGCAGAAGGAAAGAGTTCTATTGAAATACAGATAACCCGTATTTTAAATCAAATTGGAATACTAGATATCAGTTATTTTCCTGTTGATGGCACGGTAAGTCCCGAACAGGCCATTAAGAAATTGGAACAGCAAAGAGAACGAGTTTGTCAACATTTCAATCGTTCAGTTTTGAATAGCGAGATTCACCGCCCTACCTAGTTATAGGGTAATCGCAGTAACGTATAATCCGATAGTTTTAGTGTAAAAATTTTTTTTAATCAAAATATTGTCTATTTGACTTTTAATAATTAATATAAAATAAAATGAAAAAATCACTTATTTACATTTTACTTACCAGCTCCACAATACTATATTCCTGTGGAAGTAAAGATGATGATCCAGCTCCAGAGCCACCTGCATCTGAATCTAGTTGGAAACTTGGTGCATATTCCTATAAAAGAGGAGCTTCCGCTCAAACTAATACCAATGGTTTGGCCGGAATGACGGTTACGACATCCGGGGACGGGGGGAATCATGGCGTCTATTCGGGCAGCGCATTAACAGTTATTTTTCGATCTTCTTTGGGAGCAGGGAAATATACTTTAACGACAAGTAGTGTGATGTCGGCTAATCCCAACGTACGCTATATGGCGCTCACCTGCACCGTGGGAACTGCAGTATCAAGCGGTGCTGTTGGTTATGTATCAACTGCTACCTCAGGTGGAACGGCCGATGTTACGATAGATTCCAATGGCAAATACCATGTCAACATTACAACTCCTGTTACACTAGTAAAAACTGTGGTAAGTGGAGGCGGAATCCCTGGGGCACCAACTACCTATAATTTAACGGTGAATAACGCGTATTGAAAGTAGCTTGATAGCTCAAAATGATAATTAATAATAAATCCGTTTTCAAACACGGATTTATTATTAATTATATTCCCCTAGCTTTTTCGAATTCTTTAAATTGGCAAGATCATGGATGGCAACTGAACAGGTAAAAAAACTAACAACTTTTGATTTTTTAGCTTTATGAGTTCGAACTT
Organism: Sphingobacterium sp.; assembly: GCA_029239355.1. Classification (GTDB taxonomy): domain Bacteria; phylum Bacteroidota; class Bacteroidia; order Sphingobacteriales; family Sphingobacteriaceae; genus Sphingobacterium. The sequence continues at coordinate 30,468 of JAQZAZ010000007.1, read as the reverse complement.
GTTTCAACGGTCATTTAAGGGGAATTGTGGGTTTATGATGTTTCTTGCTTTTTTATTAAACAATTTTTAATTAGCTTTTGTTAAACCAAATAGAACCATATAATAAACCTAAATAGGAAATATTATAGAGACTCCTTATTTAGATGATGGTCCGCTATTATTGAAAGATAGTAATGAATAAACTTTTATAGGGGCTATAAGAGTCAGCTTTGGATTATAGTAAACCTTTACAGACGTTTTTATGGACGCTAAATCACCAATAAAAGATGAATCTGAACGGATCCATGCATTGCATGATTATGAAATTCTAGACACAGCGGCTGAAAAAGAGTTCGATCGTATTACCGAGATCGCGTCACGCGTATGTAATATGCCTATTTCATTGATATCATTGGTGGACAAAAAAAGACAATGGTTTAAGTCTCGTGTCGGACTCGAAGTTGAAGAAACTTCACGTGATTTATCTTTTTGTCAATATGCGCTTCCAAACGATCAGCTATTGGAAGTTTTGGACGCTACGGAGGATGAGCGGTTTAAATCCAATGCGCTCGTTACCTCGGATCCACATATCCGGTACTATGCGGGCTTACCTTTAGTCGACCCCAACGGATATGCTTTGGGGACATTGTGCGTTATTGACAGGGTTCCCAGACAGCTCGATGAAAACCAAAAACAGATATTATCACTCCTTCGGGACGAAGTTGTTGCACTCATTGTAACTCGAAAGGAAAAGGAGAAGTATAAAGAGAGCGAGCAGAAGCTGAAAGCCTTTTTTGACAATTCACAGAGCCTTATGTGTACCCATGATCTTGAGGGAAATTTTATTACCGTCAACGAGGCCGGAGCGAAAATACTAGGATATGAAAAAGCCGAAATTGAAACCCGCTCTCTTTTTGATATTGTGCCCAAAGTAGGCCATGACAACTTACGAGATTATTTAACTGAAATTGTGAAAAAAGGGGTCGTAAAAGGCGAAATGCGCACGTTGTCACACAATGGGGGAATGCGTATTTGGATGTTCAATAATATCCTCCAGACCAATGGAAGCAAGCATGCTTATGTTATTGGTAATGCGGTAGATATTACAGAACAACATTACTTGGAGAAAGATCTGAAACATGCGCAGGCTATGTTGATAAGGACGGGTCAGGTGGCGCGTGTAGGCGGATGGGAGTATACCCTCAAGGATGAAAAAATTATCTGGTCAGAAATTACTAAAGAAATCCATGAAGTTCCGACAGATTACGAACCCGATCTCACAATGTCGCTAAATTTTTATAAAGAGGGACGACATAGGAAAAATATTATCCGAGCCGTTGAGCAAGCTATTACCACAGGTAGACCTTGGGACCTTGAACTGGAAATTGTCACTTTTAAAGGCAACGAATTGTGGGTACGTGCACTAGGCAATGCCGATTTTGAAAACGGAATCTGCGTACGTCTGTATGGTACTTTTCAGGATATTGACAAACGCAAACGCATGGAAGCTGAGTCTTCGAATTCAAAAAAATTATTGGAGGATGTATTAGATGCTACTTCCGCAGTAGCCATAATAGCGACAGATACCGAAGGAATAATATCGTTGTTTAACAAAGGTGCCGAAAATTTGTTGGGTTACAGCAGTGAAGAAATGATCGGTAAATTTAGTCCGACACATTTCCATCTAAAGGAAGAGGTAAACTCAAGGGCCAAAGAGTTGGAAATAGCGTTGGGCCATGCTGTAGAAGGTTTTAGGGTCTTTGTCGAAACCGCAGAACTTTACGGTGCGCAGCAGCGTGAATGGACTTATGTCCGCAAAGATGGTTCGCTGTTATTTGTGTCATTGGCGGTGACCATTATCAAGGATATCGAGGAGAAGGTTATAGGTTATCTTGAAGTCGCTACTGATATCAGTAAAATTATTCATCAACGTCAAGAACTCGAAAAAGCAAAAACACTTGCTGAACAGGCAAGTGCAGCAAAGTCCGAATTCTTAGCCAATATGAGTCACGAGATCCGGACACCTCTCAATGGAATTGTAGGGTTTACCGATTTATTGACTAGGACCTCCCTGGACCATACACAGCGCGAATATCTGGGTATGGTGGAGCAATCCACCAGTTTATTGCTTGGAATAATCAACGATATTCTGGACTTTTCCAAAATTGAAGCTGGTAAGCTAGATCTGGATATAGAACAAACACAGCTCAATGAACTGGTTATTCAGCTTAATAAATTTTTTAACATTCAGATTCAAGCCAAAGGATTGGAGTTCCATTTAAATATCGCGTCTGATGTTCCCAGCTATATTTGGACAGATGCGCTTCGCATTAAACAAGTATTGATGAATCTGTTGAGTAATGCTACCAAATTTACCCAAAAAGGAAAGATTGTGCTGAATATATCGGTCATATCACGTGAAGCCGAAAATGCTGTTTTGCGGTTCAGTGTTCAGGACACGGGAATAGGCATCAAGGAAGATAAGCAAGCAAAAATATTTGAAGCTTTTTCGCAAGAGGATACCTCAATGACCAAACGCTATGGTGGCACAGGGCTTGGGTTGACTATATCCAACCGGCTGCTAAAAATGATGGGCAGTGAACTGAAGCTTGAAAGTACTGTTGGCATAGGAAGCCATTTCTTTTTTGATATCCATTTGCGCGCAGTATGGGAAATGGACGAATGGGAAGAACTCGCGAACATGAAAACTGTGCTGGTCGTTGCTGATGATGAATCGGAGCGAGATTCGTTGGTCCAAATGTTGACCCTAAAAAAAATCAATACAGTGCAGGCAAAAAATGGATTTGAAGTTTTACAGATGCTGATGCGGGGTAGTCGCTATGGAGCAATACTTATTATGAATAATTTGCCTATTATGAGCGGCATAGATACCGTACGGAAGATTCAGGAAAAGATCTTTAATGAAACATATATACAGCCCATTATTCCCATATTTGAACCCCATGAGGATGAAGCGGCCACGATTTGTCAATCCCTGGATATCCAACAATGGCTTTTCAAGCCCGTTAGACAAGAGGATCTTTACCTGATGCTGGCAAAAGTTAAGAGCTAAGGAAAAATATAAATACGAAATAGCATCATTTCTGCTACGCTATTCTTCAGCAATGCGCTTTGCCAAGTAGTTGGATAATAGTAAAATACTTATTGGTTAGTTCAGCTGTTATCGATATTCCTTATCTTTAATGCAGCAGTGAGATCTTACGTGTGGTAGCACGATTGCTTTTAAAGCTTAAAGTAAGATTACAGTCAAATGAGCTGCTCCTTAAAAATTAATATTTCGGACTGCTGTTCGTTCCGCTGAAGAGTAATCCGATAGGTAAAACAACAAAACTAAATAAATGAAGGTTAATATAAAAAATGAACTCTTAGCGTTTGTTACAGTTCTTTTCTTGCAACCAGCCTTTGCGCAATCATTAAATGCTCCCAAGCAAAGGCCGAACATTGTTTATATCATGAGCGATGATCACGCCTATCAGGCCATCAGCGCATATGGACATGGGTTGAACAGCACACCAAATATTGATCGACTTGCAAAAGAAGGTGTTCTTTTTACAAGAGCATCAGTCACAAATTCTCTTTGTGCACCTAGCCGAGCAGTACTTTTAACAGGCAAACATAGTTTTATCAATGGCAAAGTAGATAATGAAGCACGCTTTGATTGGAACCAGGACAATTTTGCCAAAGCGCTTCAGCAACATGGATATCAAACAGCGTTAATAGGTAAAATACATATGGATGGTCTGCCACAGGGTTTTGATCACTCCGCAGTGCTTATAGATCAAGGGGAATATTACAACCCTAATTTTATTATCAACGGCACCAAGCAACAGCTCAATGGCTATGTGACTGACCTGACAACTGACATGGCAATTGACTGGATCAAAAACCGCGACCAGAGCAAGCCCTTTTGCCTACTCTTTCACCAAAAAGCCCCACATCGTGAATGGTTGCCGGCTATCAGACACCTAGAGGAGTATACGAAAATGAAGTTTCCGGAGCCCAAGACATTGTTTGACGATTTTAAAAATAGAGGTACGGCCGCTAAAACCGCAGAGATGAATATTCTGAAAAATATGAATTGGGCTGGTGACAATAAAGTACCCCCCGCAATGATGGACGAATTGGGACTTAAAGGTTTTATGAGCTGGGACAAAACTGCTTATAATAATATGCTAGGAAGGATGACCACACAGGAGCGCGAAGCTTGGGATAAGGTATATAATCCTATTATGGAGGATTTCAAAAGTAAATATCCATCCATGAGCCAGGAGGAACTCATGCGTTGGCGCTACCAACGCTATATGCAGGATTACCTGGGAACAGTCGCTGCGGTTGACGAAGGGGTAGGGCGTATGCTCGATTTTTTAAAAGAAAATGGACTAGACGAAAACACAATAGTGGTCTATACATCCGATCAGGGATTTTATTTAGGCGAACACGGCTGGTTTGATAAAAGATTCATGTATGAAGAATCTCTGCGCACGCCACTATTGCTGCGCTATCCGGCTGAAATAAAGGGGGGGAGAACATCTGAGGCCCTTGTTCAAAATCTCGACTTCGCCCCGACATTGCTAGATTATGCAAATGTAACTATCCCAGCAGACATGCAAGGTAAGTCGTTCAGAAAACTGGCCAGCGGCAAAGACGAAAACTGGCGCGATGCGATCTATTATACCTATTATGAATATCCTGGTATTCATGCTGTAAAAAGGCATTATGGTGTTCGAACCGATCGCTACAAGCTTATCCACTTCTATTACGATGTGGATGAATGGGAACTTTACGATTTAGAAAAGGATCCCCAAGAATTGAATAATGTGTATCACGACTCCAAGTATAAAGATGTGCGCGCGACAATGCATAAAAAGCTCGAACAGCTTAGAAAAGAGTATAAAGATTCGACTGTAAATGATAAGCCCTTTCTTCCAAAGAAGCCAAAAGTATAATTGATCAGAAAACAAAAGGAGAGGCATCGCCTCTCTTTTAATTTTAACAGTGTTTATACTTTCGTTTCGCTCTTATCCAAATAGAACCTAATAGTTGCGTAATAACCTCAGTCAAAAAGCGTAGAAATTCTGAAACGATATTATTTTTAGTCATGTTCTTTTATATTATAGTAATAATTAAATTCGGTATGAAAAATAAATACATAAACCGATCCGAAGTCGATAAGCTTAAAATGATGGTCGCCGATATAGATGTAGGAATGATGTGCACGTTTTCAGAAAATGAACACTTCCCAAATGTCGTATCCTTAAAAAGACAAGAGTTGGATGACAATGGTATTATTTGGCATCTGATTTCTTCTGAAAGCATCTCCTTTAAGAATTTGCAGACAAATGATAATGTAACTCTCATCTATACAAAACCAGGAGACCTTCAGTTTATTCGTATCGTCGGTACCGGTATGGTCAGCGACAGCAAATCTCGAATTAAGAAATATCGAAATCATATAGACACAAAATTGTTTGAAAAAGGTGCTGATGATCCTAAAATTAGAGTGTTAAAATTAAGCGTGACAGCTACCCAATATTGGAAATCCGATTCCGGGAGTCTAATCACAATTTTAAAAGTACTTGGCAGAGCAATTGCAGGACGAGATACAGATTTTATTTAGCTAGCCCTTCCATTTAAGTCTTTATACTCATTTTTAAAGCATATCTCAGATATCTTTTAATAGGCACGAAGCCTATATTAACGCTACTTTAAGAAAAGATGATAGCATTAGTTATCAGGTAGATAACTTATTTACAGCATTTAAAAAGTATTGCGTTTTTGTATTCCTATTTATTTCCTACTCAAATGGAGATTTAGGAGGTTTGGATCAATCGGTTATTTTACCTTGATGAATTATATTCCAAAATATAGCTGAAATTTAGCGAAAGTCTTAACGTCGGTAAATGAATCAAAAGCCCATTTTAATTTAAAATTAACAGCTGATTGAGTTTTTTACACCGAGTAGTTGATGAACTAGAAAAAATGGACCACACAGCATGACAAAATTGGACGTTTAACAAATACTTGTCAATTTAATTTAGTTGAACTTTGTAATCGTACCTAACATGAGGTACACAGCAAAGATTAATCACATTTAAAATAAAAAAGATGAGCAAGACAATTTTAATTACAGGCGCTGCAAGTGGCTTTGGAAAAATTGCAGCATTTGCGCTAGCGAAAAAAGGACACAAAGTTATTGCCACGGCTCAGATTTATCCCCAAATGAGCGACCTGATTAGGGAAGGTAAAGAACAAGGGATAAAACTGATTGTTGACAAATTAGATGTTACCGATACCCGTGATATCGCTTATATCGTTGGAAAATATGATATTGATATTTTAATCAGTAATGCTGGAATCATGGAAGGCGGACCTATTGCTGAGCAGCCAATTGATCTTATCCGATCAATGTTTGATGTAAATGTTTTTGGAGGTCTAGAACTTGCACAAGGTTTTATTAAAAAATTTATTGATCAGAAGAAAGCAGGTAAAATTGTATTTACCACTTCTATGGGAGGATTGTGGACTGTACCTTATGTTGCAGCCTACTGTGCTTCCAAGCACGCTATGGAAGCAATTGCCGAAGGTCTGAAGACAGAGCTAGCCCAGTTCAATATCAAGATTGCTACATGTAACCCTGGTATATTTGGTACTGGATTTAACGATCGTGGCGTAGATACTATTTTCCGTTGGTACAATCCGAAGACAAATTTTACACCAGCTTCTGTTTTTGATGGTACGGCAGAATCTTTAGCCAATCAGTTGGACCCTGAATCAATGGCGGACGTTATCGTAAATGTAGCGCTCGATGACAACAGCAATTTCAGAAATTTGCATCCCAAGGAAACAGAAGATTTTGTAAAACAGTTGCAGGTGGAAGCTTGGACTGCAAAAAGTTAGTTTAACATAGACAATATGCGCAATATTAAAACCATATTGCGCATATTCATACGTACATTAAAATCAAAAACAAGATGAATATTACATATAATGAGGCTGCAAAAGCTTTGGATACTTCTATAGAAAAAGCCAAGTCCCTCCATATTCCTGTGAGCCTCGCTGTAGTGGATACGGGTGGTCATTTGGTGGCGTTTGGCAGACTCGACAGTGTCTACGGTGTTATCGATTTCGCATTAAAAAAAGCAAGAACAGCTGTGATGTTTGGCGTAGATAGCGACACTATTGGTACCATTGTTTCCGGGGCAGATATACATGGATATGGTATGTTGAATTCCAATGAAGGGCTACTGACTATTGCCGGTGGGGTAGTGATTAAAAATAAGGATGGCAAGATAATTGGTGCAATTGCATCCTCAGGCGGAAGCCCTGAGCAGGATAAAGAAATTGCAATGGCGGGAGCAGTTTCTATTTCCTGAATTTTAATTTTTAGATATGGATGGTACAAGGGAGATCATATTTGACAGACTGGTTTACTTCTGTCAATTCGACAAGCATAGAGGATATGAAGAGTTTATCCCGGAACACTTATTGGGCTTTCAGCTCTCGGGAGAGACACACGCAGTTTATCCAGGGGGAACGACGGTAGTTCCTGAAAATACTATTGTATTAATTCGGAAAAATCAGTTGATCCGTACAACAAAATATCCATCAAAGTCAGGAGCGTATAAATTTGTTTCTATTACGCTGGATAGAGAGGTTCTGAATAAATATGCGATGGAAAATAAAATTGAAGTAGAAGGTGGATATATAGGGTCGCAAAGATTGTTTTTTGAACCTGACGATTTCATCCGAAGCTACTTTATTTCGCTTGCACCATACATCAACAAGAAAAAAGAAGCTACCCCAAAGTTAGCAGATCTCAAAATCAGGGAAGCAATAGAGCTGCTTTTGCAAGCTAACCCTGATTTTAAACAGATTTTATTTGATTTTTCATCTCCTTATAAAATAGATCTGCAGGATTTTATGGAACAGAACTATATGTTTAATGTCTCTATCGAATCATTCGCCAAATTAACAGGTAGGAGTCTTTCCAGTTTCAAACGCGATTTTAATAAAGCATTTCATGCAACACCTAAACAGTGGCTTCTTGAGCGTCGCCTTGAGGAAGCTTACTATTTTATAAAATATCTTAAGCGAAAACCTGTAGATTTCTATCTGGATCTTGGATTCGAGAATCTTTCCCATTTTTATTTTTCATTTAGGAAAAAATACGGTTTTACAACCTCCGGCCTAAGAAAAATAGAAGATTAGATTCAAAAATGAAATCTGTATTTTATGAGATCTAATAGAAAATTAAAACATTATTAATCAGATAAAAAACGTGGGCCAGGGACAGTTAGACGGAATTAGGGAAAAGGCATACAACACGACAATTAATGCTTTTAAAGCAGCCCTTCTCTATAAGAAAACTGGACGTGTTGATTATTTCAAATGAAATAGTGATCCAAATTTAGGCTTATGAAAGCTATATTATTGTAATAAAAGGCAGAAAGATAAATAACTATTGCGTAGATAATGGACCACTGATAAAAATTAATATAAAATTTACACAATCGATTGCTTTGAAGTCTAGGTTTTTAAATCGAAAAATTCCTGTAAGTTTGTTGTGACGACCAATCATATTGCTGGCAGAAAGATTATGAAATCGACACTATTGATCAAGGATATAACTGATTTTGAAATGTTGGTTAATACACACACCGACAAACTAATGCAAACAGCATTTCTGAAAATTGGAAACCTACAGGATGCTGAAGATCTCGTTCAGGATCTATTTGTTAATCTTTGGATCAAAAGGGAAACCATCTATCTCTATGGCCCCGTCTCCAATTATCTTTATGTAGCCCTTAGGAATAAAATTATGGATTACTTTACTAAGGCTAAATTGCGACAGGATGTGATGAATAGACTTGCCTTGAATCTAGAGGTTATGGACCTTTCATTGGTAAATCTATTTATCGAAAAGGACTTAAACACATTGTTTTCTGAAATTTTGAGTGAGCTGCCTGCTCATATGCAGAACATTTTTAAGCTTCGGAATGAAGATTTTACACTAAAGGAAATTGCGGTTGCTTTGGGACTTGCTGAGCAGACCGTTAAAGGTTATAGTGCAGAAATGCACCGTCGTATCAAAGCCATGCTGATCGAGCGACACCCCGAATTTGCTCGTTCACTGACCGCGTTGGTGTCTTTTCTACTCATCAAATAATTTTTATATTTCTTACATACTTTTGAATATCACAAACCGTCTTACTAGAAAGAGCAAACCTAGAATAGACTGAAAGTGGAACCAAGAAAATTAAAAAAACTAATCAAAAAGTACCAGGATGGATCAGCCAATGCAGCTGAGATATTCGTTGTAGAATATTGGTACGAATCCTTAGGCCAACACAAATCCAGTGATTCAGAGATTGATCTTATACCTGATCGCAAATATTTCAGGAATAGGATTTTATTGGCAGCGTCGGAATTTGAAGAAAAGAGAGGCAGCTCGCGCCGACGCTACGCTTATGCAGCAGTTGCAGGTCTAATATTCTTTATGCTCTCTTCAATTTTTTATAGTCAATACTTTTCAATATCAGAGCTCGACCGCCTAATCAAGCCAATTGAACTGGTGTACCTTGAGAAAGGAACGATATCCACCGGTACCGCCGAACGGAAAACAGTCATATTAAACGATGGTACCAAAGTGATCCTCAATGCCAATTCCAGTTTAACTATTAGCGATTATGATCATCTGCGCGATGTAAAACTCCAAGGAGAAGCTTTCTTTGACGTCAAAAAAGATCCTTCCAGACCATTTACTGTGCATGGGGGAGACTTGCATATCAAAGTCTTGGGAACCAGTTTCAATGTTAAAGCTTATCCAGGTATCTATAATACCGCGGTATCGGTGCGCACGGGTAAGGTCCGGGTTGACAATAACAAGCAAAATCTACGTACGTTGTTGCCCAACGAAAATATATTGTACGATCGTAAGTCTACGGATTTTAAATTGACCAATGCTGCTTATTCTTTGGAAACATCCTGGTTATCCGATCACGTTAAATTGGAAAAGGCAAGTTTTGAAGAATTAAGCCAAAACTTTAAGAATTTTTATGGATTCGCACTCTATACAAGTGATCAGAACGTATTGATGGACGGCTATACATTTAGCTTTAGAAAATCCAAATCAATGCAGGACGCTTTGGAAGAGATCAGCATACTGACCGGAAAAAAAACCATTATCAAAAATAAACAGGAGGACAAAAAGATCATATTGTACTAAAAATAAAAGGGCTTACATAGTGTAAGACCCTCTAAAGAAATTTGGAATCACTCTCACCCGATTCCATATTTGGTTTCATGGATTTAAAACCTTTAATCATTACAAAATTAACAAATGCTTAATAAAAAACTAATTATAAAGGAAAAAAGAAACAACCTATACTTTTCTTTAACCCTTACCGGGGTCCTGCTGTTGTTTTCGGGAACCGTACCCTGGAACAGTGCATATGCACAGGCAAATGGCAAGATATACAACCAAAGCTATCAAAAGACAACCCTGCGGGATGTCATTATTGATTTGCAAAAGAAGTCCGGCTCTGACATTTCTTTTACGGAGAGCCTTCTAAAGGATATAACTGTCGCCAAATTCGATACTAAAAATGAGTCTTTAGAACAGGTATTGCGGCGTTTATTGACTCCTCATGGCATTCAGGTAAAAAAGACGGATAATGGCTTTGTCTTAGCTAGGCAGACACAGCGTGAAGGAAAGCCTATTGCCGGAAAAGTGCTCGATCCGTCGGGGATGCCAGTTTCGGGGGCGACATTAAATCTTAAGCGTGCCCACACACAATCCAAAAGTGATGATAAGGGGCTGTTTATGCTCAATTCAACTTTTCCTTCGGATACCTTATCGGTTCATTTCATGGGATTTAAGTCTGTAGATACCTTGGTAACAAACGAGCTCGCGGCGGACTTGGTGATCCGCTTGGAGGCTGATCAGGCACGCGAGCTTGAAGAGGTTGTAGTGGTCGGCTATGGCGTTCAAAAGAAGGTTAACCTCACCGGATCTGTTGCTGTTGTTGACGGCAAGCGTCTACAGGATCGACCGGTCAACAATGTCTCCCAATCACTCTATGGAACGGTCAGCGGTCTGACAATTGCGTATGGAAACAATGGCTTTGAGCCCGGTGCGGCGCCTTCGGTGCAGATCCGGGGGCAAGGTAGCCCTTATGTCCTGATAGACGGTACTGCAGGGGATATCAATACCATAGATCCCAATACAGTAGAAAGTGTTTCTATTTTAAAAGATGCGGCTGCCTCGGCAATCTATGGGGCCCGTGCACCCTATGGTGTCTTGCTGATTACGACCAAATCGGGGAAAGCGAATCAAAAACCACAGGTGGATTTTTCCATAAATGGTGGGCCTACCAGGATCATTAATAAACCAAAAATGGTGGATTCCTACACATTTGCACGGGCCATGAATGAAATGCATGACAACCAAGGGGTCGCCAGATTGTTTTCTGAATCTACCATCGATAGGATCATAGCATATATCGATGATCCAACACTTCCTGAAACCGTTCCTGACGCCAGCAACCCGCGTAAGTGGTCTACCTATCAATTTTCGAACGGTAATAATGACTGGATAGATATCCATTATGGCAATGGTCGTCGGATGCAGGAAAATCTGTCTGTCAAAGGCGGTTCAAAAGATATGTCTTATTTTTTATCTCTTGGACATGCATCCGAAAAAGGGGTACTGAAAGTCGTAGATGATAAGTATAAACGCTACAATTTTCAAGGGAAGCTCGATGCCAATATTACGGACTGGTGGAAGATCAGTTCAAATACTCGGCTCACAAATGCTGTGCGAGATAGGCCTATCTACAACGGTGAGGGGGAGTATGGCATGATTATACACCAAATTTTGAGAACGCATCCCGAGGTTTTTCTTAAATCACCAAATGGCTATTATTCACAGCTTTCACGTGTACCGCAAATGCAAGCGGGTTATCAGAAGTTAACAAATAATACGCTGGTCCAGCGCTTGGCGACTGAAATCAGTCCGCTTAAAAACTGGAAAATAAATGCTGACTATTCGATAGATTACCAAATTTTCGACTATGCCGGTGTCAATCAAGTGGCTTACGAAGATGAGGTAGATGGTACGCTCGTGCCAATAGCACTGACCGTCCCTTCGTCTATTGAAAAGAAAAAATCCAATACAACTTATAGAGCCCTCAATATTTATACAACCTATAATTTAGATCTAGGAACAGATCATCACTTTATGGCACTGGCAGGGTTCCAAAATGAAATTAGTAAGTTGGATTCGCTGAATGGATTACGACGGGAACTAATTGCCCCCGACGTCCCATCTTTTACGACGGCAACCGGTGAAATGCAAGTCGGGGACGGTCTCAGACATTGGTCTACTTTAGGCTATTTTGCACGATTAAATTATAATTATGCCGACAAATACCTGATTGAGGCAAATGTCCGCTATGATGGCACATCCAAATTTGCCCGTGGTAGACGCTGGGGGGCTTTCCCTTCCGTATCCGCGGGATGGGTGGTTTCTAAAGAATTATTTTGGCAGCCTTTACTTGATTATATCCCATTTATGAAACTGAGAGGGTCATGGGGAAAGCTGGGTAATCAAAATGTTGCCGCTTATCAGGATCTGGCATTATTAAAGGTGCAAAGCAACCTGGGTTGGCTAATTGACGGCATGCGGCCCGCTTATACGACAGCGCCAAATTTAGTAAACCGCTATCTGACCTGGGAGTCATCACGTTCATTGAATACTGCCGTTGAAATGGGATTTTTTCAAAACCGCCTGCAGGCCGAATTTGAGTACTACCAACGGCTGACTTATGACCGTCTCGGACCAGCGCAGGCACTTCCGGCCGTGTTGGGTGCCGCTATTCCAAGGGAAAATAATTCGGAACTCAAAACGAAGGGCTGGGATTTTAGTTTGCGCTGGAATGGAAAAATCGGTTCGGATTTTAATTATTCCATAGCGGCTAATGTGTTTGATTACAAAAATATAATTACAAAATATACCAATCCGACGGGTATCCTGACAACGGATTATGTGGGCAAGGACGCCGGCGAAATCTGGGGTTATGAGACTGCCGGCCTTATCAAAACCAAAGAGCGTGCCGACGAGATCAATGCATCGGGATACCAAAAATTTATCAACGGGCAGAACTGGCAGACAGGGGATGTGGAATACCGCGACCTCAATGGAGATGGCCTGATCAATAAGGGTAAAAATACAATCAATGACCATGGCGACCTCAAAATTATCGGTAACTCGACGCGGCGTTATCAGTTTGGACTTAATTTAACGGCCAACTACAAAAATGTTGATATTGCCGTATTTGTTCAGGGTACCGGAAAGCGTGATCTATGGTTGGATGGGAACGTATTCTGGGGATTTCGGGCTTGGAATCAGTCCTCCTTATTCCCGCATCACATGGATTATTATCGGGATACCGAAGGTGACCGATATTCGGGACTTGGCATAAATACCGAGGCTTATTTTCCCCGTCCTTACAGCAATACCAGTCAGGATAGCAAAAATAAACAGGTGCAGACACGCTATCTGCAAAATGGTGCCTATGCGCGCCTTAAAAATCTACAGATAGGCTATACCATTCCGCCCTTGATGCTCAAGAAAATAGGATTAAAGCGCGCCCGTATTTATTTTTCCGGTGAGAATATCTATACCTTATCTAAACTTCCTAGCGCATTTGATCCCGAAACAGCAATGTTGGGAGAGTATGGGGATGGCAAAGGCATGTTTTCGCAGGCAATTTGGGCATTCGGATTAAATATCTCGCTGTAACACCTTTTGATTTGAATGTAAAGATGGCTACTTGAATAGCGGAGGAAAATTATATTAAGAAATCAATAAATAATGAAAAAAATCATAACCTTATTATATACGACAGTTATTTTACTGTTGGGCAGTTCCTGCTCCGAAGATTTTTTGGACAGACCACCATTGACAGAGATTGATAATGAGATCTACTGGAAAACGGCTAAAGATCTTGAGAATTATACGGTTCAATTCTATACGGTATTCCCAGCTTTTAATACGGTAGGTTTTCTCGGTGTGATCGGCTGGGATGGCTCCCGTGGATCCGACGTTCAGATATCCAGTTCGCCGAGCACGGTCTGGAATGGTACTGAATCACCGATTTCATCGGGCGGAAACTGGACATGGGCGAATATCCGGAGTGTCAATATTTTTTTTAAAAACTATAGTAAATGCCAAGATCCTTTTGAGAAATATAGGCAGTTTTTAGGGGAGGCCCATTTCTTTAAGGCTTGGTTTTACTATGAAAAGGTCAGGCTCTATGGTGATGTTCCTTGGTTCACAGGCCCGTTGGAAATGGACTCCGAAGAACTTTTCAAAGCACGCGATCCCCGCACATCAGTCGTCGACTCGATTTTGGCGCACCTGGATAAAGCGATCGAATATCTTGAACCAGTTGCCACTGTAAAAGGGAAGAACAATAGACTTTCCAAACAGGCAGCTCTGCTCTTTAAATCAAGGGTAGCCCTATTCGAGGGCAGCTGGCAGAAATATCATAAGGGTACCGTATTTGGTACTGCTGGGGCTGATCCGAACAAATATTTTCGTCAGGCAGTTGCTGCTGCCGAAGCCTTGATGGACGCGAAATATGGGATGTCTTTGTATAGCAATAATGATCCCGAAAACGATTATTGTAAACTATTTTCCCTCAAAGACCAGCTTGCCAATAAAGAGGTTATCCTTTGGAAAGCCTATTCTATCAACCGTGACCTGGCACACTCTTTTCAGATCTATGTGTCGGATCGCACAGCGGGTATAGCCATGACTTTTGAACAGGTACAGCATTACCTGGGCCGAAATGGTCAGCCATACGATTATTTTACCCTGGGGAAAACAGTGAAGGGCAACGCATTTTTAGAAAAAATAAGAGACGATTGTGATCCAAGGTTATCACAGACAATTTGGACGCCGGGGGCTGTGATGTGGGATAATACCTTTGGTAAGGCCATCTTCAAAAAACCATTCCTGGATAAATCCGGTGAAGCATTAAATAATACTGGTTTTCAGATCCGGAAAGGCAACGATCCGAAATCCGCTCTGGCCGGCGGTGGTGTTTCCTGGAGCTCAAGTGATGAAACTGGCGCCATTGTCTTTCGTTATGCTGAGGCGCTACTCAACTATGCCGAGGCAAAGGCAGAACTCGGTGAAACGGTCGATTTCGTTAAATCAATCAACCTGCTGCGAAAAAGATCAGGTATGCCCGATTTTGCTGTCAGCAATGATCCGAATAATACTCGGTATGCTGATTATGGCTATAGTTTGTCGGATCAATTACGTGAAATACGTCGCGAGCGTACCGTAGAACTGGGCGCAGAAGGTTTTCGTTATGATGATATCCGCAGATGGGCCGCACATAAACTGCTGAAGGGAAAACGTCCCAAAGGATATCCATTTGCGGCAGCAGACTGGACCGGTACGAAAATCAATTACAAAGTGGATGCAGATGGTTTGCTGGATCCTTTTGTGACACAGCTGCCTAACGGCTATGGCTTTAAAGAAAACCGCGACTATCTGGAATGTATTCCGTTGAATGAAATCACATTGAATAATAACTTAAAACAAAATCCAGGATGGGAATAAAAGTATTTTTATCGTTGCTATTAACACTTTTGTATAGCTTGGGCCAGGGGCAATCGCTGGTCAGAATCGGTTTGATTGCCGATCCACAATATGCGGACAAAGATACACATGGAAGCCGCTTTTACCGGAACTCGCTTGTTAAATTGGATTCGGCCGTTGCCGCGATCAATAGGGATGAGGTCGATTTTACGGTTATGCTCGGCGATTTGGTGGACGTTGGACCAAAAGATCTGGCAGCTCCGCTTCAGCGGCTCGACAAGCTAAAAAGGCCAATCTACGCTATTTTAGGAAATCACGATTATGTGGACGTTGAAGATGGGGCAAGCTTATACAAGTCTTATCGCATGCCAAACCCGTATTATACTATAGAAAAGGGACAGTGGCTATTTATCTTGCTCAATACCAATGAGCTGGCCGAATACGCCACAACAATGGGATCAGGTCAGCGTCGGGACTGGAAAAAACTCAACGAAGGGCTAAAGGCTGCGAAAAGAAGCAACGATCAGCCCTGGAATGGCGGCATAAGCGAAAAGCAGTTCAAATGGATGGAAAAGCAGCTCCGCAAGGCGCAGTCAAGATCTAAAAATGTAATTGTATTTACGCACCATCCTTTGTATCCTGAGAATGGCCTCGAAGCCTTGAATAACCGGGAGATACTTGGGCTCATTGAGAAATACCCGGCCGTCAAGGCCGTGATCTCAGGTCATCATCATCCGGGTAATTTTGCAACCTATAAAGGGATTCCGATAATCACGCTGGAGGGTATGATCGAAACCGCCGATCAGAATGCCTACGGTATTTTGGAGCTGGGGCAACATCAGCTGACTCTCGATGGCAAAGGCCGGATGACGTCCAGAAAAATTGAATTTTAAACGAATAAACTTACTATTTAAACACAAAAATTATGAGAAAAACAATGTTAATGTTTGGTAAGGCAGTCGGTATGTTTGCTTGCATGGCCTACTTATTTTCGGGCTGTCAGAAAGATGTGACAAAACTGGAAGAAACCGCGCCAACAAAAATGGGCAAAATCAATACGACTTTAGCGGGGCCGACATTTGTGAGTGCACATCGGGTCAATGATCTGATTAAAGTCGATGAAATTATCAATGAAGGCATCAATAGTCTCGAAGTGGATATCTATGTTGCCAATAAAAACGGCCTGCCAACCTGTCTCATCGGGCACGAAGCAGGTACAGCTACAGGACAGACACTGGAACAATATTTTGCCAATCTGAATCAGAAACTTCCAGGGTATACTTCCCTTTGGCTGGATTGTAAAGATTTGAACAGCGCCGCAAATGAACAATTGTTTTTGAAGACGCTAAAGAAAATGGATAGTCTGTATTCCATCAAAAATAGAGTACTGATAGAGAGCATGTATCCTCAACATCTGACGGGCTTCAAACAGCTTGGCTGGAAGGTAAGTTATTACTGCAATTGGTCAGACTTGAGTGGTAAGACCCCTGCGCAGCAACAGGTTGTAATGGACGCCATGTACAGTAAACTCAATACCTATGGCGTGGATGGAATTAGTTATGACGCTTCTGTCGATAATGCCATGAAATCCTACTTCCCGACCAAAACTGTGAATGGCGAACGTGTCAAGATGTATGCTTGGGCATTATCACGGTATTATGGGGAAACTGACCTCGCTAGTAAACTTGCCGGATATGCGCACCTCGATATTTTATTGATTACATTCTATTCGCCTCAGGCGATTATTCTGGATGGCGCCAATTATAAGATCGTATCCGCGCTGACAAAGGAACCAAGCAAGCTTGTTGACGTCAATGGCAATCCACCGGTCAATGGTGAAGATGTAACATTATGGACATACAATTATCCCACAACATCTAATCAAGTCTGGAAGTTAAGAAGTGTTGGCAGTGGATATTATGCATTAAAAAGCGCAGCTGATACGACCAAGGTATTGGAAGTGCGTGGTGGTGGATCTGTAAATAGCACGCCTGTACAGGTCGCTACTTTTGCCAATACTTCGGCACAGCGTTGGAAGATCAGTTATGTGGGTAGTGGTAACTATAACCTGGAGCCTGCATCTGCTCCTGGTAAAAACTTGGATGTCAATGGGTCAAGTACTGCCGATGATACGCAGATACAGATCTATTCGGCTCATACAGGAAATGCACAAAAATTTAGGTTAGTAAAACAATAAAGGCCCTGTCTATTATGGTATTCATTGAAAAAATAAAGATAACATACATCGCTAGTGTATTGTTGATCTTAAATCTAACAAGTCTTTTATTTCTTTCCTGTGAGAGAGACCATTCTGACGAACGTATTGCGGCCGAGACATCAGTTGCAAAGAGCTTAAACGTGACGCAGGGAGCTATCAGCGACCTGACGATTGCCATTCCGATGGGGGGCAATTCGTTTGTGACCAATGGGGCTACAGGAGCAGAAATTTTTGATACTTCAAACTACGGTCTGCGCAATTGGACCAGTCTTTCGGCTGTGGTGAGTACTTATTTTAAGGTAACACAGACTGGGACATTACATTTGGGTATAAAAGGCTATGTTTCCACGGGCAGTAGTGTGGTTCGTTTGACCGTCAATGGGCAGAGCTTCGATGTGTCCATGATGGGTGCAGCGCCAGCCAAAGATTATTATGCTGGTGCAGTTCAGATTACTGCGCCTGGTTACATTAAGGTGGATCTCCAGGGGATCAGCAAGACTTCAACATATATTGGTAATATGACCGATATCCTTATTGGTGGAACGGCTACTTCGTCCGGCCTCACGTATGCTAATATACCTGCAAGCTATTACTTTTCGCGTCGCGGACCATCAGTGCATTTGACACCTAGTCTTCCAACGGGTTATTCTTACGAATGGATGTATAATGAAGTCACTGTTCCTGCTGGTCAGGATCAAATCGGAAGTTACTATATGGCTAATGGATTTGGCCAGGGATATTTCGGTTTCCAGGTCAATTCAGCCACTCAGCGTAAAGTTATCTTTTCGGTATGGGATCCGAGTAATGAAGCTGACGGAAAAACGAGCGCTGTGAGCAGTGGTACTGACGTGGTTGTCAGTGATTTTGGAGGTGAGGGGACCGGAGGAAAGAGCAATTGGAGCTTTAATTGGGTGGCAGGTACTACATACAGGTTTTTGACGAGAATACGACCCGATGGATTGGGTAATACGCTTTATTCATCTTGGTTTTATGCTCCCGAATTGGGCATATGGAAGTATATTGCGACCTTTAAAAGGCCGGCCATTTCTACGTATATAAAGGGTGCCTATTCATTTCTTGAAAACTTTAATAACACCATGGGGTATAAAGGACGGAAAGCATATTATTCAAATTTTTGGGTTCGGACTACAACTGGTACGTGGATAGAATCAACCTCTAGCAAGTTCAGTGTCGACGGTGCCGGAGACAATAATCAGCGTGGTGACTATAAAGGAGGAGTTGAAAATGGCAAATTCTTTTTGCAGAATGGTGGTTTTTTTAACGAGTTTGTTAACGAAAACACTGTTTTCACCAGACCGGCTACTGGTACAGCTCCGATTATTGATCTAAATAATTTGCCTATGAATTGATATAATGGTAGGGTAGTTTAGTGTTCGATTCAGCGCAACTGCGAATTTAATATTCAAAGTTGCGCTTCTTGCATTAGATAGTTCCCCCCGGATTCCACTGACATTTTAATACTATCTAAGTGGATCATTAGCATTATAATGCAATTTTTGTTTATCATCAGTTGCTGTCCATACAGCAGCTGTGCAATGTTTTCGGGTTGGGTAGGCTCAGAATACTATTTTATTTTATAAATTTCGATTTACCTTCTCTTTTTTTAATTCATTCCAATTATTAATATTTAGAATTAAAATAGGGAGTAGGGCAATTGGAATTACGTTCAAAGCGCTGAACCCTCGTTTGATTGTTAAAATTATGTTGATTATAAATAACATAAGGATGAAGACGCTAAGCATTATGGTCACACTTTTGATCTTCTTTTCGTTGCTGATAAGCTCTTCATTTGTGTATTCAGTTATGGAACTTTTTTTCATGTTAATTTTTGCTGATGACTTATACGTTATTAATTTTTCCTGCCGAAGCTATTCTAATGTGTTTATCTCCTTTTGTATCGTAAAAATAGTATCTACTATTAATATCAATCATATAGCTCAAACGGTTTACGAAATTGATAATAGAATACTTTCCTTTGAAAGTCCAAGGATGATAGGATATAAATATCCTAAAGGTTGTAATCCTTTATATTTTCTGGCCATTTCCATTACTAAGATATTGTTTTTATCTCAAAATTTAATAATTACATAAGTTGAGGATGAAAAGGATAACGGCGGTATTCTATTGACGGCGGAGACGTCCTACGCGTTTAATAAAGCATTTATAACTTAACCTTTTTTCCAAGCCGCTATATAAGCTATCAATGGGCAAAGGCTTTTCATGTTCTGTGAATGCATACGCTATGCAACGAGGAAACTTTGAACTGTCGTCAGCTAATTTAAAACCACATTAGCTTCAAGTTATTTTAATTGTTCCCCCTCTCAATATCGAATTAAAACAACAGAATATATTGGAAAAATCTAGCTGTAAACATCCTAACTATAGTTTAAAACAGCCGCTAAAATAAATTGTTTGGTGTATTTTTATATCAATTTTTGTTTAAATTGAAAATAAATAAAACTATAATAGTATATTTATGTTCTAATATGGTGTTATGAAGTATAAACTTTTACAACAAATCCTGCCGTTGATTGAGCTATTCGAAGATGAAAATAAGAATGGTAGTTATAGTAATGACACCGAAGGGTTTAAACGCTGGGTAGTAAGCAAGCAAAGTGGTTTGTTTGCTGAACCGGAATGGGAAGGTAAAGAAAATGGGCGTAGTCCGGAGAGTGTGATAAGTACATTAATTGTGCATATGAACAGATTTGCAAAAAGTTATTCAAAAGCTGCTATTTGGGGATCTGCATTTTCTACACAAGAGGAATTTATCTATTTGATTACATTGAAATCATTTGGAGAGATGACAAAGATGCAATTGATCAAACGGAATATCCATGAAAAGCCAGTCGGTATGGCTATTATAAACCGCTTGATCAAGCAAGGGTGGATTAGTCAGGATGACTCTGAAATGGATAAGCGTAGCAAAGTTATTCATCTGACATCAGCCGGTTCAAAGGTATTGGATCAACAAATGGAGAAAATACGGCATGCTACACAACTCGTTTCTGGCGATCTTGCTTATCACGAAAAGATACTATTGATAAATTTGTTGAATAAACTTAAGGATTTCCATCAGTTAATTTATGATAAAAATATTGCGACTAACAAATTGTTGGATGAGGCCAACATATAAATTCAAATGAAAATGAAGAAGAAAGTAGCTGTCATCGGTGCAGGTTTTTCGGGGCTTTCGGCTGCGGCCTATTTGGGTCGCGCTGGGTATGCTGTTCATGTTTTTGAGAAGCACGGACAGCCAGGCGGACGCGCTCGACAATTTTCTACGCCAGAAGGCTTTAAATTCGATATGGGCCCCAGCTGGTACTGGATGCCCGATATTATAGAATCCTTTTTCTCGGATTTTGGTTACAATAGTTCAGATTTTTTTGAACTTGTGTCGCTCAATCCACAGTTTGAAATGATCTTTTCTTCTGGAAAGATCAGTGTTCCGGAGTCGTATGAAGAGTTAAAGCAACTCTTTGAAGGCATTGAAGCTGGGGCCGGGGCGCAACTTGAAAAATTTATGGAAGCCGCAAAATTCAAATACGAAGTAGGTATGCGTGATTTTGTCAATAAACCTTGCCATAGTTGGTTCGAATTCATATCTCCCAAAATTGCACGGAGCGCATTCAAATTGGATTTGCTTTCTAGTTTTAGATCGTATGTCGCAAAATATTTTACTGACGAAAGGCTACGTACGCTGATGGAATTCCCGGTTATATTTTTGGGGGCTTCTCCCAAAGATATCCCAGCATTATATAGCTTGATGAATTATGGCGGCTATGCACTAGGAACACATTACCCCAAAGGTGGGTTTTATCAGTTGGTATTGGCTATGCAGCAGGTGGCTGAAGCGCAGGGTGTAACATTCCATTTTAACCATAATGTCGATGCAATAAATGTAGACAACAAAAAGATCAGTTCGCTCAGGATTAATGGCGAAAATCAGGAATTTGATCTCGTGGTTGCCTCGGCCGATTATCATCATATCGAAACGCAGCTACCAGAAAAGTTTAGGAATTATGATGAAGCATATTGGAAAAATAGGACATTTGCTCCTTCGAGCCTGATTTATTACCTCGGACTGAAATCATCCATAGCTAACCTGACGCATCATACGCTTTTCTTCGAGCATTCTCTGGATGATCATATTGACTGCATTTATGCCGATAAAAAATGGCCGGAAAATCCACTTTTCTATGCCTGTTGTCCATCCAAATCGGATAGGGATGTTGCTCCTGCGGGTCAGGAGAACCTCTTTTTGTTGATGCCATTGGCTACCGGCATCTCGGATGACGAAGAAACACGTGAGGAGTATCTGATACATATGCTCGAGCGCCTCGAAAAACAAACTGGAGCAAAAAATCTCTATCAGCAGATTTTATATAAACGGAGCTATTGTGTCAGTGATTTTGTACAGGATTATAATGCTTATGGTGGAAATGCCTATGGGCTTGCAAATACCTTGAAACAGACCGCTGTATTGAAACCGAAAATTAGAAACAAATCCGTTCAAAATCTTTTTTATACGGGGCAGCTGACTGTGCCTGGACCAGGCGTGCCGCCCTCTATTCTATCGGGAAAAATTGTCGCCAAAGAAGCCATTGAATTATATCATAAATTATAAGACCATGAAGAAACTATTTGATGAACTCGCTTATGAAGTAAGCAAAAAAACAACTGAAAAGTATAGTACCAGCTTTTCTCTCGGTATTTTGGCGCTGAAGCCTAGTATCCGCGACAGTATTTATGCCATTTATGGATATGTGCGACTTGCGGACGAAATTGTGGATAGTTTTCATGGTTATGATAGGCAGCGCTTGTTGGGAAGGCTATATTTAGAGACAAGCTACGCCCTGGAAGAGCATATTTCATTAAATCCAATATTGCAATCCTTTCAAGAGACCGTACATAAATATAACATAGATATTGATCTTATTCGTCAATTTCTCCATAGTATGAAAATGGATTTGAACGAGGTGGATTATAACTCCGAACGTTATAAAGAATATATTTATGGATCTGCAGAAGTCGTCGGATTAATGTGCTTACAGGTTTTTACGGAGGGAGACAAGCAACATTACGAGGAGTTAAAACCTTATGCGATGAAACTTGGTTCCGCTTTTCAAAAAATAAACTTTTTGCGGGATCTTAAAGATGATTATCATGTCCTTGGGCGTACCTATTTTCCGAACTTGGATATGGCTGTTTTCGACAACGCACTCAAAACCCAGATTGAGGATGAAATTCACAATGAATTTAAGGAAGCTCTTTTGGGAATTAAAAAATTGCCTGCATCGGCAAAATTTGGTGTATATCTGGCTTACAAATATTATCTTTCGTTATTTGCCAAGATCCGGAAAAAATCTTCAAAAGAGATTCTGGAAAATAGAATTAGAGTTCCGAATATGGAGAAAGCCTATGTTGCTTTAAAAAGTTACCTGCGTTACAAAACGGCTTATTTATAAAATAAAAATATGAATTTTATTATCGTATTGATCACTTTTATTGCGATGGAGGGTGCTACCTGGCTTATTCATAAATATATTATGCATGGCTTTCTTTGGATATTGCACAGGGATCATCATGACCATAGTAATGCGGGATTTTTGGAAAAGAATGATTACTTCTTTGTCATCTTTGCGCTTCCTACCATTGCATTAATGTATTTTGGATCGCTAAAGGATTATAATTATCAGTTTTATATCGGTTTGGGGATTATGCTCTACGGTATGGCATACTTCTTTGTACATGATATTTTTATCCATCAACGGTTCAAATTGCTGAGCAAAACAAACAATCGTTACTTTTTGGCACTTCGTCGTGCCCACAAACAACATCATAAGCATCTAGGCAAGGAAGAAGGTGAATGTTTCGGCTTCTTATATGTTCCGATGAAATATTTTAAAATGTACAGTAATAATGAAAAGGCGTGATGGAATATACTTATTCACTTATCTTATTTTTTACGGTAGTAATCTGTTTTGTCGCCTCCTTCGACAGGCGGCTTCGATTCGATCGTGAATTTATCCCATTTCTCAAGGCTTCAGCCCTCGTTGCGATATTTTTTATCGTCTGGGATATCTGGTTTACCAGTCGTGGTGTCTGGTGGTTCGATACTCGTTATACGATAGGAGTAATGATTGCAGGATTGCCTTTGGAAGAATGGTTGTTTTTTATTTTTATTCCTTTTTCCTGTATCTTCACCTATTTCTGTATAAATAAGTTTTTTAGATTGGAGCAGCTCAGTGCATTTAATAATATATTGGTTTTTGTGAGCGTCATCGTTTGCGCTGTGGTAGCTCTCCGCTATGCAGACAGAATATATACAGTTGTCACAGCAGTGGTGACCATTCTGACGCTATTGATCTTCCATTTTGTGTTACGTGTACAATGGATCACGCAGGCCTCTTTGGTTTTTACATTGCTTATGTTGGGTTTTTTGCCAGTTAATGGCATACTGACGGGGACAGGGCTGGAATCGCCGATAGTCAATTATAATCCAGCAGATTTTATGGGGATTCGGATACTCACAATTCCGATTGAGGATGCGGTATACGGATATAGCCAATTTTTATTGGTACTTTATTTTTTCAAAAAATTTCAGGGCAAACAATCAGAGCAAACAAGACAATCACAATTTATCAGTTCTCGCCCTTAAAAAAATAAAACTATGAACAGAAATAATGTTGTGCTCGTAGATGAAAACGATCAAGCACTTGGGCAGATGGATAAGCTATCCGCACACCAACAGGGGCTGCTTCACCGTGCCTTTTCAATCTTTATTTTTAACGGTAGCGGAGAGTTACTCCTGCAGCAACGTGCGTTTGATAAGTATCATGGCGGCGGTCTTTGGACCAATACCTGCTGCTCACACCCCCAGCTTGGAGAGGATCTATTGGATAGTGCCCAGGAGCGGCTGTTTTTTGAAATGGGTATTTCTTGTCAACTAACCTTTTCTTTTTCCTTTATTTATCATGCTGAAGTAGAGAATAACCTGATCGAGCACGAGTACGATCATGTTTTTACCGGGTATTTCAGTGCAGATCCTATACCCAATCCAGCAGAAGCCGCTGATTTTAGGTGGTGTCCGCTTGAGGAGGTTCTAGCAGATATTTCCGTTCATCCAGAACATTATACGTATTGGTTTAAGGCGGCTCTCCCGCAGGTGATAAATAAGATTCAACAACATGGTGTATGAAGAAGATTTTGGTAAGAGGTAGTATGAGTTACATGTGTTAGCACTTAAGCCTGTAGAAAAAGCGGGTTCAGGAATAAAGTATATTCAATTAGGAAGATATACGAAACCAAGATCTCAATGGAGTTTCGGATTCTGGACACTATTCTTTGACGTTGACGATGTTGCTAATTCGAGCCAAAAATATCAATCAGTGACAATAGACTGTTCAACTGTTTTTTAGCAGGGCTAGAATCATCAGAATTTAGCAGCAAACTTGGTACCACCCATATTCGGTGGAGTTATAGTAAAAACGGCATCAGCAGCAGCGAAAGCTTTTTTCAGGAAATCAGCATCATTAACTAAACCGATCGCTGATTTTGCGTCAGGTTCTCTTGGCAAAATAGTACGCTGTTACTGCTGAATGGTTTCACAGCAGTAACAAGTGAAAATAAGAAATAGTTCCTTATTTTCATTATATATCTGAGTAATCTGTTGGTCTACACAGGGTAGTTATATTTTTAGAAACATTATTCTGGTATTGCGGCAGCTCAGCCATTGGTTTATATAAAGGTCCAAATGCCTTCCAATGTGCATCGCGCTCTGTCATGTTTTCGAAAGTCGTAAGATAAATTAAATTCGGCATTGTGCTCCCTGCAATAACTTGACCATAAAAAACTGCATTGAAATTTAGTTTTTTGAAGATATCGATCTCACCATTATTAAACATGGAGATTTTATTTGCAGATAACTTTTCCGTTGGGCCTTCGTAGCTCCTCAATTCGTAAACACGTTCACTTTTATCAGCGTTTAATTTTGGAAGAGAAGGAGATGGCATCCCCTCAAAGGCTTTCATTAAAATCGTTTCAACCCTTGAATACGGAGCATGGTTATGTGCAGCATCTAGGTACTCCTTTCCGGACGCTAAATATTGTTTATCTTTTAAAATATCTACATCAAGATTTGCATATTTTTCAAGATTGAGCGATGAACTGAATACGTAAACCAATTTATCTGCTTTGTCTTTATTGTCAATCGGTTTGAAAACACCAATCTCTTTAAATCCTAATTTGTGCATTGCTGGCAGGTAGGCGTTTTCAAGAAAACGATCGATCACTTGTTCTTGTTCTGTCGTCTGGAAGTGATAGACTTTCAATTGAAAATAAGTGGTTGTTGCGTTGGCCAAACAGCTAGATTGACTACTGATAAAAATCAATATTATTAATATCCAATGTCCTGGATTTATGGATCTGATCATGTTTAACATTTAGTTTTATAGATTTAGTTTATTATTTTTTTGTTTTCTTCTCATTAAGAAATACAGATTAAAAATAGGTTTTTTTTGGAACAATATATAGCGATCTCGCTAAAATATCACGTGGAATAAACTATATACTGATGAAAAAGAGTACCTTTAATCTGATTGTTTTGATCCTTATAAATCACAACGGCGGGCTGTTAAAAAAGTTGTCCGGATAACGGATACAATGAAGAAGGTAAGACCGCAGCAAAACGTTAATGAAGATTAGTACTTATCCATAATGAAGCCAAACATGAAAGATAAATCCTGCAGTAGTCATTGGGAAGTGTTGCCCTGCGTTGGGCTGGGAAAACTGACCTTTCTGACGAGCAGGTTACAGGTCACTGCCTTTGATGATATCTTAGGTAAGATTACCTCAGAACATAATCCTGCAGATTTGAAAAATCATGTATGGGATACTTACGAATTATTAAAAGACTTCATTACCGAAGCAGAAATGAAAGAAATCATGGAAGCCATAGAAGCCGCAAATGCAGATGATCCACGTGGTGTTATCCTCATCCAGCACCGAATGGCAACTGGGTTGACATCGGAATATGAAGACGACCAGTTGACAGAAATCTGTGCCGATGACAGAGCAAAGCAGCTTCACTTCAATCAGATCCCTATATTCTCAACGAGCCCGCTCAGTTTGGTAAAAAAAATGGCAGCGGAGCTGAAGGAAAATCCTATCGTTAAGGATGATGAACTGGTATTTCCAAAAAATAATATTTTTCTATTTTCTTTCCTGAGAAAAGACATGACAGAAGGCAACCCGAAAAATAGAACCATGATGTGGCGCATAAAGCCGCGGATTTTAGGAACAGATTTATCGGACTATACACCGTTTAAAGTCATATGAGCGTACGTTATTACTTCTCCTATTATTTTTTACTTTTCTCGCCTGCGACAGAAGACAGATAGTCAATCATAGGAGTCTGTAAATGCCTTGGATAATACTAGCGGGTAGATTATCGTTAGGGCAAGCTGTCCCACATTGCTGTGGGAACTGGCTTCCGTTATTACTGTTCCACCCCATGGATGGCCTACCAGAACTGACCATCGACAAAAGCACCATGGAGAAAGACGATATTTTTGATTTTTGCACTGTTGTCTTTTTTCTATGCCCTCACACCCGAAAGGCTAAAAAATGCGGTTAACAAAACTAAGATTAAAAGGTGGATCTTTTTGATCATAATTATATTAGATTATAGTGGTTGAAATAATGATGTTTCCTCTTGTAGCCTTTGAATAGGGGCAGGTTTGGTGCGCAAGTTCGATAAGTTGTTCAGCAGTACTATGGTCCAATCCGGGTAGATTAACAAATAGCCTTGCCTGCAACAAGTAAGCCTCACCGGTCATTCCGAGATCTACTTCTGCATCAACATAAGTATCCTTTGGCAATACCGTTCCCAATTTTTTTGCAGCAAGGCCCAATGCTCCGATATAACATGCTGACCATCCTGCTGCGAACAACTGTTCAGGATTTGTTCCTGCTCCGTTCAGTCCCGGAGGAGTCAAAAGGATGTCCAGTTTCTCGTCGCTGCTTTTAGCGCTTCCTGCTCTGCCTCCGGTAGTGCGGGTCTTTGCTGTGTAAAGTATTTTTTCGATTTCCATTTTTTTGTTCTTTTATTGTTAAGTAAATTTTAAGTGTTCCACAAATTGCTTATTCCATTTTTCCGTTATTCACTCTTTGTCCGCTGTTTGATGATACAAATAGCGTATAAAATTTTTGATGCTAACTGTTCAAAATAGCTTAACTGGACATATTTAGGCGTAAAACGGACAGTTGAAAAAATGAGACGGACAGCATAGATGTCCATTTTGGACCAAAATCCTATTTATCCAAGTCCTTGGCGGCATATATAATGTGGTATATGCGGTTAAATGAAAAATAAGTAGCCGAAAGTATGACAAGAGCAATCAGTGTATCGGCCACTGAAGACGGACCCATAACAGTAAGTTTAGAAAAGAAGGCAAATAGAATGTCGAAGAGCATGCCGGCAAATACCCATTCTTTGAGCCTGTTAAATCTGTTTGGAATGAGTAATATGATTACGCCTACGATTTTGAAAACGCCGAGAATATAAATGAAATGTTCCGGATACCCCAATTTACGGGTGATATCCCAGACAGCAGGATTGCGGGTTAGTTCAAAGAATCCACTTAGGCCAAACCATAATGAGATGAGGATACTTCCTGCGAGATAAAACTTTTTGTATGTTGAATTTTTCATGATGTAAAAAATGTGTATAAGTTATAAGATAAAGGTCAAGATTGACTTTTTTGAATTTGCTTCAACGGCTTGGGCAGTCCCTTTTCTGTAAAGAAAAGGGAGCAGCTCACCTGAGACCTCTATAATTCAATACTTGTTGCATCAATGATTTCCCCTGACTTCTTCGCCTGTTCGAAGGCAATAATTTCCCATTGATTTTTCGTGTCGGGCAGCCTAAAAGAAAAACTATCATGTGCTTTTATACTGCGGCTCTGCAATTCACGTACAACCTGAACATGCGAGAGTGCTTTACCTGCATTTTCTCCGGCTGATACCTGCGAAGAAGCGTGTTTTTGAACCAGTGCGACAAGAATGTCTGTATTTTTTGCATTCGAAGTTGATATATAGCTAACCCGTATATTTTTCTCTTCTTTCTGCTCCACGTTTAACCTAAGGTTTTCGGGATGTGTTTCCAGCATTGCGGACTGGATGCCCTGGAGTACTTTGCCCGTTTCTGAACCTACCATTTCTGTCTTGCCGTTGATGACCATCTGTGGGGTATAGAGTGTACTGAGATTCATCCATGTCGCATATTGTTTTTGCCTTTCGGTAAATTTGCTGTTGCTAAATCGGTCCTTCCATCCCTGATGGTCCCAGTAATCGACATGAAGAGCCATAATAAAAAGTTTTTTGTTCTGATTGTCCTTTTCGAGTTTTGCTATCAGTTCATCTGCCGGGGGACAGCTCCAGCAACCTTCCGAGGTAAAGAGCTCGACTACAGCAAAACTTTTGTCCGCATTGTGGTTTTTGATATTTGCTAGTTTTTTGTCATCTGCAAATCCTTTGAAAGCCATGATCAGCAAAATGGCGAGCGGTAGGCTCAGACAGTATAGAATTTCTTTTATTGATTTCATGATCTGAATTTTTGATGTGTATTTAACGTTGGATAATTAATTTAATATTTTTAGGGCGAAGCCAAAGTCCTGCGGTGGCAAACAGACCTGGTCACTGCACTGCATGAATTGGATCGTTCCCCTGATTGTACCGTTCTTACCTTTTAATTTGATCCGCTGTCCGAATTCAACCTCATTTTCAAAATAGGTAACCGGCATTCCCAGTTGTTTTTCAAATTTGCTGAGCGGTGTGGGTTGAGTAACAGTTCCCAAAAGCTGATATGAGCTGTCAGGTTTGAATTTAAAGTTTGTTTTTATGGGACTGTTGGGACTGTTGCCCAGCGCATACATGTGCCATCCCGGAGCTATCCTGGCTTTCATGAGAATTTCTCCTTCATCGGGGGATTTCCGTTTAAGCGTACATTCCCATGTTATCTGACCTGTTGAAGTCTGGCCTTTAGCATGTCCGCAGATCACCATAAAGACTGTCATTACTAAAATTGCTAATCGTGTAGTGGTCAATGCAACTACGGTTAAAGCTACCGCTGCTATAAATTTCTTTATCATTGCTTCGATTTAATGTAAAAACTGTTTATGTCACTATTTATCTGAGCGATCTGAACGCGGCTCTGAGTTCTTCTGTAAAGATCTGCGGCTGTTCCCATGCTGCAAAATGACCGCCTTTCGGTGCCTTATGATAATAATATAGGGAAGGGTAAGCAGCCCTTGACCAGCTTTCAGGAGCTTGGTAGATTTCATGCGGGAATACTGATATGGCTACCGGAACTTTAATATCTTTGGTTTTCTGATGTTCCGAGCTAAAATTATTGTTGTTGTTTTCCCAGTAGAAACGCGACGATGAAGCTCCTGTATTGGTAAGCCAGTACAGTGTGATGTCATCAAGGATAGCATCGCGGCTGATTACTTTTTCAGGTTTGAGGTCACTCTCAGACCATTCCGCAATTTTTTCATAAAGGAATGCCGCCAATGCAGTTGGTGAATCGGAAAGCAGGTATCCGGTGGTTTGTGGA
>JAQZAZ010000067.1 GCA_029239355.1 Sphingobacterium sp. | reverse complement strand
AAACGAGTAAGTCGCCAACAAAGGTGCTTCATCTGTTTTTGTCCAAACAATTTTTGATTTGTTTGACATAGTAATCTATTAGAAATATGTTTAATTTTTTAATGCTATATGAAATCAGTAAAAAATCTAAATTTTTCAAAATTTCGCCTAAAGATAAGAATTAATGCTATAAACTGCGCGCAAATCGCACCTTTTTGACAATAAAATTGTGAAAATAAATATATTTTGGCAATACCAGATAAGTATGTCCCTATCCTTAAAATGAAAGCCCTCTTGACAATTCAGTGACGGGAGAATACAATTGAAATCCTAAATTAGTCAAACAAAAAATATAATTAAGCATGAAATCATTCAAATTGAACAATGGGATTGATATTCCAGCAATTGGATTTGGAACTTGGCAAATTCCGGAAGGAGAAGAAGCATATCAAGCTGTAAAAGAGGCTTTGGCAGCAGGCTATACACATATCGACACTGCAGCAATTTATGGTAATGAAAAAAGTGTCGGAAGAGCAATCAAGGATAGTAATATAGACCGTAATACGTTGTTTATAACAACCAAATTGTGGAATACTGAACGTGGTTATGATAAGACAATTGCTGCTTTCGAAACCTCACTTACCAACTTGGGACTGGATTATTTAGACCTTTATTTAATACACTGGCCCGCCAACGAGACCCAATTTGAGGATTGGGCTGCTATTAATGCTGATACCTGGAAAGCATTCGAGTACTTATACCAACGCGGGAAAGTGAAGGCAATCGGAGTCAGCAATTTCCCGAAAGAATACCTAGCGAAACTACTAGAAACAGCGACAATAGTCCCCAGCGTCAATCAAATTGAATATCATCCGGGCTATCTCCAACAAGAGACTGTTGACCTTTGTAAATCAAATGGTATTTTAGTGCAAGCTTGGTCTCCATTGGGTTCAGGAAGAATATTACAGGACGAGACATTGATTGCTTTAGCAGAGCAGAAGGCTACAAGCGTCGGACAGATCTGTATCAAATTCGTACTGTCTCAGGGCATATTACCACTACCGAAATCCACAAATCCAGCAAATATTAAGCGAAATTTAGATATCGGTAATTTCGAACTTACAAAAGAAGATATCAGCACAATTCGAGAACTGCCAACAATGGGCTTTTCTGGGTCCGATCCTAAAAAAGTCGCATTCTAAATCATAGGGATAGCATCCTCCAGACAATATAGTTTGGAGGATCACTTTTTAGCAGATCATTAATGATGAACGAAATACAACTGATAGATCAATCAGAACTTCCTCAGAGATTGGATAAATTTATTTACCATCCGCTCTATACAACATGTATCCTCATAAATAAAGGAACAATTGTTGTCAATTGCAATGGAAATTCAATACAGTTAGAAGCCGGCAATATTTTCTTCATCAGTTATAATAAGTACTATAGTTTTTTGGATATCGGTACAAATTCGGAGTTCAAAATCCTAAATTATGATAGAAATTTCTCCAGTAGAATCCGCCTCTCCATCAGTAAGTATGACGCCTACCGTCTTATCAATACGAATAGTTCCGTTCCCTTTAGTCCCAAGCCCACCGACTTTGAAACGGTTTGGACATTGCTTTCCACTTTACATCAAAATCGTAAGAAAGCACATGATCTCCAAAAAGATTTTCTTCAAAAAGCGAATATAAATATTTTTATGGCTATCATTTATCTATTGGCAGCTGTTATATATGATGCCGGAGAAGGTCACGAAAAGATCCGCAACAAGAGAAAAGAAGAGATCACCGTTCAATTTCTACAGCTCGTGGCAGATCACTATAAACAGCATCGGGATTTAGCTTTCTATGCAGAATTACTTAATATCTCGATAAAATACCTCTCTATAAGTGTCCGAGAAATTACCAAAGATCCGCCTTCTGAAATTCTGAAAAATTGGTTGCTGAGCGAAGCCAGAGCACAACTTATTGTTTCTAATAAAACCATCAATCAAATATCCCAGGAGTTTCATTTTTCAGATCAATACGAATTTAGCAAGTTTTTCAAAAAACATGTTGGTGCGACTCCCAGCATATTCCGGGAGCAGCAAGCACCCACTGTTACCAATTGAACATCACAAAGCATTAAATAGACATTTCTTGGCACTATACCGGTGTGTACCTTTGTACTACATATATAGAACTAAGAAATATACCATGAATATTAAATCAAGCGTACTAAAAACAGGTCTGTACTTGGTCGTTTGTTTCATTACAACTTTTAGCAATTTAACATACGGTCAAGACAGTATATCGACCAAAAAGATCAATATCGAAACATTATTTGCGCTCGCAATACACAATCATCCCAATTTAGCTGTTTCAAAAGCTGCTGTTGATATCGCGAAACAGAAGACTGCGGTGGCAAAATTGAAAACATTACCTGAGCTCAATGTATCAGCTTCGGCATTTTACCTAGGTAATGCCGCGCTGATTGAAAAGAATTTATCAGGTGCTGAAAAGGTCCCTCTCCCCCATTTTGGAAATAACTATTCCTTAGAAGCCAAAGAGCTTATTTGGAAAGGCGGAATGATCAAAAATACTATTAAAGCATCTTCTTTAGGGGAAGAACTAGCGGAACTGGATCACCTAAATGAAGAACAAGACATCAAAATTTTGGTATTGGGATACTATCTGGATCTCTTTAAACTCGGCAATCAAGAGCAGGTTTACAATCAAAATATTGAACTCGCCCAAAAGAGGCTAGAACTGACCGAAAAACTGTATAAGCAGGGAATGATCACTAAGAATGATGTCATACGAAATCAACTGCAAATCTCCGAACTTCGACTTACAAAAGAAGTCATCCAAAATAATATGCGTATCCTCAATGACGAACTTATCGTTGCACTGGGATTGCCAGAAGGCACGGTAATCAAACCCGACGATTCTATTCTAAAAGCACATTTTCAGCCGCAGGATCTAACGACATTAAAACAAGAGGCTTACACCTCAAATCCCACTATTCAGCTCGCGGCAAAAGAAACAGAGCTTCTTTACACCGACAAAGATATTACGAAATCTGAAAAATCACCTGCACTTAGCATTTTCGCCGGAAATGAGCTGGTAAAACCGATCACCAATGTTATGCCTGTCATTGACAAATATATGAATACTTGGAATGTCGGCGTTTCACTCAGTTACAACATCGCATCTTTATATTCAACGAACAAAAAGCTAAAATTAAACGATTTGCAGATTGAAAAAAACAAGAAATATGAACTCGCTCTGAAACAAAAGACCAGTGTAGCTGTTAATAATGCATACATTAAATACAATGAGGCTTACTCTCAACGCAATACACTTGAGTACAACAAAGCACTTGCGGATGAGAACTATCGTATTATTGAGAAAAAGTATTTGAACCAATTGGCACTTATAGTCGACATCATGGACGCTTCCAATTCAAAACTCGAAGCGGAACTGAAATATACAAATGCTGAAATCAATATTGTGTATGCATATTACAAACTTTTGAAAGAGACAGGAAAGATCTAATCTACTCCTTTACCCAATTTTAATCAGTTTTATATATGTAGGGCCTCATTAAGTAATTAATGGGGCTTCTTTATTTTTGTCTTCTTACTAAGAATTTAATCATTATTATGGCAAATTCATTCTTAAAAACGATCAGATCGTCCATTAAAAATTGGTACATTCCGCTTATTGTTGGTCTCCTTTCAATTTTATTGGGTTTCTACACCATATCTACACCTATAGCGTCCTTTCTCGCATTGGCCATTCTATTTTCTTGGTCGTTTATTGCTTCTGGGATATTGGAGATAATTTTTGCATTACAAAATAAGAATGAAGTTGATGGCTGGGGATGGTACCTTACCGGTGGGATCCTTTACACCCTATTTGGCATTTTACTGATTGCCAGTCCACTTTTATCGGCAAGTACATTGGCTTTCATTGTAGGGTTTTATGCTCTTTTCAAATCATTTCAATTATTGTCCTTCTCCTTTGATCTAAAAAACTACGGAAGTAATTCATGGGCCTGGATTACTTTATTCGCGGTACTAGGTATTATTTTTAGCTTTATTTTACTTTGGAACCCACTTTTCGCCGGTTTATCCCTGGTAATATGGACAGGGATGGCAATTAGTATCGTCGGTTTTGCTGCTTGTCTTTTAGCCTTTCAATTAAAAAATTTAAAAGATATACCGGGTAGACTTCCCAATGAATGGAAAGAACGATACGAGAAATTAAAGGAAGAGTTTGAGCAATATAATAAATAATAGAACCTCTTAATAATAATTTACTACTTGAAAATTAAAGAATAAAACCAACTTGAAAAATGGTTTTATTCTTTAATTTCTACAACACTGAAAGGTACCTTTCGCAAAGGAAAATCTTGTTTATCAGTTTTCACACGACTTATCTCCAAAATGACATCTAGTCCTTGATATACCTCACCAAATACGGTAAAATCATGATCAAGTCTAGGCTGTCCACCATGATTAAGATATTCCACACGCTGTTCATTGCTATATTTTATACCTTTTTTTATTTCCAAACTATCAAGCTCTGCAGTACCAATCTTTTTTCCAACAACAAAATAGATCTGGTTAAGGAAAGAGGCTTTTTCCGGATTGCCATCGCGCCCCGCTCCCAGTGCTCCTATTTTGTGAAAAGCACGTTGATCAAATTCCGCTGCCAACCGAGGTTTACGTTTCAAAGGATCAGCAGCTTCCCTCTTTTCGATATCTATATCATGTTCGCCACCCTGTACAACAAAATCTTCAATTATACGGTTAAACAAAGCATTTTGATATACACTATCTTTTATCGACCTTAACATTAAGTCACGATGTTTTGGAGTAAAATCATATAGTACAATCTTAAATTCACCAAATGCAGTTTTAAATAATAGGCGTTTTGACTGTGCATAGCTACTGCTCGCCCAAATCAAAAACAAAGTAATAATTAACAGGATTTTCTTCATCAGCTTGTTCAAAATTTGACATAAAAATACATTTAATTTCAATTCGAAGAAATTTGTTTATTACTATATTTGGATTAAACAATTCAAATTTATGCAATATATCCCCCATCCCGATCGCTACGAAAATATGATATATAATCATTGTGGTAAATCCGGGCTCCAGTTACCAGCGATTTCCTTAGGCCTCTGGCACAACTTTGGAAACGACACGGCTCATCAAACCAAAATTGATATCTGTACGACGGCTTTTGATCTCGGAATCACACATTTCGATCTAGCCAATAACTACGGACCGCCCCCAGGTAGCGCGGAAATTGCTTTCGGACAAATTCTTAAACAACAGTTTGCGGGGTACCGTGATGAGCTGATCATTTCATCAAAAGCAGGTTATCATATGTGGGACGGCCCCTATGGCGAATGGGGTAGCAGAAAGTATATTATTTCGAGCTGCGATCAATCCTTAAAACGTCTAGGAACAGATTACGTTGACATTTTCTATTCACATCGCTTTGATCCAAACACTCCATTAGAGGAAACCATGACGGCACTAGATCAACTCGTACGAAATGGAAAAGCCCTTTACATCGGTATTTCATCCTACAACTCGCAACGTACCAAGGAAGCCTATGCAATACTAAAATCATTGGGGACACCATTTATTATTCATCAACCGAGTTATTCCATGCTGAATCGGTGGGTTGAATCCGATGGTCTATTAGACACCTTGGATGAGATTGGTATTGGCTCAATTGTTTTCTCACCACTTGCCCAAGGTATGTTAACTGATAAATATTTACACGATATTCCCAAAAATAGCAGGGCTTCCCAATCAAAATCATTGCAGACCAAATTCCTCAGTGAAGAAAACCGAAAAAATATCCAGGCACTCCATGCCATTGCACAACGTAGAGGACAGACCTTAGCACAAATGGCCATCGCATGGGTTTTTCGAAAACAACAGGTGACTTCAGCACTTATTGGTGCATCCAGACCACAACAGGTCATCGATTGTGTCGGATCACTCAAAAATCTAGCATTCACCGCAGAAGAAATCCACGAGATTGATCTCTATGCAAAAGACGGACATATTAATATATGGGCCCAATCCGCAGAAATTAACAAAGACTAGATCAATGTGCACATTGTTTAAAATAAAAGGCATATTGGTTATTATTCGATAATCAATATGCCTTTTTCAATGTTAAGATGACTTAAATAGAACTATAATTGCCTAGTTCATGACCTTCAGAATTTTCTCAAATGTATTCACATTCCGACTTGTAAATTTATCTTTCAGACTTTTCTTCCCGAGTATTTTTCCAAATGTTGAATCTAACGTATTCCCTTTGGGTACCTGCCAATAAAATACGCCGTTAACCACTCCGCCCTTTTCATCACCTGCTCTGGTACTGTTATTGAATTCTTTCATGAGCACTTCTTCTACCCCCGGCAAGCCTACAAAAGCATAAATATGAAAATCATCATGTTTTTCAAAAGGAATATTCTCCTTCAATAGCACAATTTCTTCTTGCAGTTTAATGAACAAAAAAGCCTCGTAAGAAAAATGGCTGGACATAGCAACTTCCAAAATGGGTTTGAGGTCGCCCACAAGTCGCTCCGAATAAAAGATGATATTCCCAGAGGCCAATACCGAGCTTACCTGATCCATACCGGTATCTTTAAACACCTGGCAGACATCAACCATCTTCATATTGGTTCCTCTTACATTTACACCACGCAGAAAAGCACAATATTTCATAATTTATAAATTTTCAAAGTTCATCCATCGGATTCCAAAATATCTTTTTAAAATCCTTGATCCTAAGATTATTTATTATAACACCTTCGTTCTCCAGCTTGATCTGAAATTCCGGAACCGATAAAACTCCTCCGCTCGAAATCACCCTGTGAGCAGGCACATCCCCCGGACAACCACCCATTGCCTTTCCGACATGACGGGAATGGTTCGGGTACCCTAAAGCTTTAGCAATCGTACCATAAGTTGAAACACGCCCTTTTGGGATCAGTCTCACCAGTTCGTACACCTGTTTTTTGAATATTTCGTCCATATCTTTCTTATTAGACTCTATTACTCCTATAAATTTCAGAGATAACTGCGGATTGCCCACCATCTCACATCTAACAAAATATATTAAAGATACGAAAAAAAACGCCTTATAATGCTTTCTACACGAATAATAGCACACCCATAAATACCATCTATCATTTCTTATATTATAAGGAACAAGATCAATTTGGCTATATTGAAAATAAAATATACACAAAAAAGACCGCGTTAATTCGTAAGATTAACGCGGTCTTTTTGTGTATTTCGTACGCCAATCAGGATTCGAACCTGAGACCGTCGGTTTAGAAAACCGATGCTCTATCCAGCTGAGCTATTGGCGCGTCGCTTTCGGTAATGCAAAAGTAGACATTTGTTCAACAATTCCAAAATATCACTTGCTTTTTTTTGTGGTTTTTCAATAACTGATTGCTTTTCAACAAGATTATTTTATTGATCTAGGTCAAACAAAAATATAAATGTCGCTGTTACCTTTGTGTTATTAAACAAATAAGAAAACACAAAAATTATGGCACAAGGAAAATGGGAATTAGACGCCGCGCATAGCGAAATTGAATTCAAAGTAAAACATATGATGATCACGAATGTCAAAGGAAACTTTGACAGTTTTAAGGTAGATCTTGATACAGAAGATGATACTTTTGACAATGCACTTGCAAAGGTAATTATAGATACAGCGTCAATCAACACACGAAATGAACAACGTGACGGACACTTAAAAAGCGGTGACTTTTTTGATGTTGAAAAATATCCTGCAATCACATTTGAAGCAACAAGTTTAGCGAATGAACAGATTAAAGGAAATCTAACTATACGTGACGTAACCAAACCTGTGGAATTTGACTTGGAATTTGCAGGTATACAAAAAGACCCTTGGGGGAATACCAAAGCTGGGTTTATCGTAGAAGGAAAAATCAAACGCTCGGAATTTGGACTTAACTGGAATGCGGCTTTGGAAACAGGTGGTGTTATGGTGAGTGACGAAGTAAAATTTAGCGCTGATATACAGTTTATAAAAGCTAAGAGAGTTGGCAGAGTGGTCGAATGCGGCGGTCTTGAAAACCGTTAACTGTCACAGGTTCGGGGGTTCGAATCCCTCACTCTCCGCAGAAAAGCCTTTCAAAAATGAAGGGCTTTTTTCATTTTATTAGGATTCGAAGCCGAAGAGATGGCCCAGGTCCGCCCCTTATCAACGCCATCGCGCCTACAAAAAAGTCATTTCGTAATTAGAATTCGTGACGGCAAATACAATTAAAACTTCGGCAATTAGGAAGATAATAAAAAGGACCAAATGGTTAAAAATTTGGTCCTGAGTAAGTCAGTTGTTCATATATTTCTTAACAATATTCTCTAAGTCATCCAAATCAAATGGCTTGGGGAGGAAATCGTTTGCACCAGCCTGTGCTGCTAATGATTCTATGTCATTATTCGCAGATACATAAATAACCGGAATATGTTTAAACCTATCATCGCCTTTCAGAAGGCGGGTTGCCTCTACTCCTCCAATATTTGGAATCCAATTATCCATTAAAATAATATTTGGCTGCGTAGATTCAACTTTTTGAATAATATCATGTGAAGTCTCGGACACTTCAACATGAAAACCCAAATCCGTCAGCACTACTGTTATGACCTCTAAAATAATCGTATCATCTTCAAATATCAATACAGTTGTTCTTTTACTCATATAGATTAGTTTTATGTCCTTATATAGATCCACTATGGCTGAATGTCACGCCTTTTTTAGCGTAAATCTTATTATTATTGTGGGTATAGTTTTTTCCAAATTTTTTGATCACCAATTGCAGTAAAGTTCTGCTGAATACTTGAGAAACGTATAGTTTCCTTACTGCCCAGGGCCAAATATCCAAAATTTTCCAAGCTTGCGTCAAATAATTTAAATACACGATCCTGCAAATCTTTATTAAAATAAATCAAAACATTACGGCAAAGAATTAACTGGAAGCTATTAAATGAAGTATCCGACACTAAGTTATGGGTTGACAGAATCATTTTCTGTTTCAGCTCAGGATTAAATTTTGCCCATTCATAATTTGCAGTATAATAATTAGAAAAGTCCTGCTTTCCACCAGATTCGATATAATTTTCCGAAAAGGATTTAATCTGGCTTAATGGATAGACCCCTTTACGGGCTATTTCTAAAACCCGTGGGTTAATGTCCGTAGCATAGATTAACGATTTGTGATGTAGATTGGCCTCCTTAAGTAAAATAGCCAAAGAATAGGCTTCCTCACCGCTGGAGCATCCTGCAATCCAAATCCGAATCAGTGGATAAGTTCCCAGCTGTGGCAAAATCTCTTCGCGCAGCTGTCGGAAAAACATTGGATCTCTAAACATCTCCGTCAAGTTCACCGTAATCTCCTCAACAAAATGTTGTAGAAATTGTGGATCGTCCTTCAATGCAAATCGCAGTTCCGCGAAACTTGCAAAACGGTCATTTGTCATGATTCGATTAATCCTTCTTTTAATCGATGCTCGACTATATTGTATAAAATCGTAACCATAGCGCTGATAGATATCTTCCAATAAAACATCTATCTCTTCATCTTTAATTATATTATGACCCAACATAGCTAGATTAATCGTTCGATTTCAGCCAACAGCATATCAACATCAATCGGCTTTGATACATAAGCCTTTGCGCCCGCTTCCAGGCATTTCTCTCTATCACCACTCATTGCTTGTGCGGTTACCGCGATAATGGGAACCTCTTTAATGACAGTAGAGTCTCGGATTAAACGAATCGCCTCATATCCGTCTATTTCAGGCATCATCATATCCATTAAAATCAATGAAATATTATTCTCACCTTCCAGTAATTGAATTGCATCTTTCGCCAACGTACAACTGGCGACCTGGTATCCTTTCGCCTTTAACGTTAAACTCAGTGCAAAAATATTCCGGTTGTCATCATCTACAATTAATATTACCTTATTCTGATTCATTAACCGACGTAATTTCTTAATTAATTTTCATATAACCATACACGCAATAACGACAGAAGCTGATCTATATCCACAGGTTTCGATATATAGTCTGAAGCTCCCGCCTGTATACATTTTTCGCGATCACCAATCATAGACTTTGCTGTGACAGCAATAATAGGCAATGTCGCAAATTGCGGTATCTGCCGTATATTCTTGATGGTCTCATACCCATCCATCTCGGGCATCATCATATCCATCAGCACGATATCGATGGCCTCGCCAGAACGCAACACCTCCAGAGCTTCCTTGCCATCCATTGCTGGTACGACCTGCACCTGAAATTTTTCCAATGCCTTCGTCATCGAAAATATATTGCGTACATCATCATCGGCTATCAATACTTTTTTCCCTTTCAACACGTCTGTTAATGCTCCAAGCCCGGTACTTCTTCGTCTTATGTCGTCGCCGCTATTGGTTTCGATCAAATGTAGAAATAGACCTACTTCATCCAGGATACGTTGATAAGAATGTGCCGTTTTCACAACTACAGAATCCGCGTATTTTTTAATCTTTAATTCCTCTGATTTTGATAGATTTTTACCTGTAAATATGATAATCGGAAGATTTTCAAGCCCTTCGTGTCGTTTAATAGCCTCTAGCGTATTGTAGCCCATTTCATCGGGAACCCCCATATCAAGGATCACGCAGTCCACATCAGCCATCCCTAAGGCTTTGATACTGTCTTCGACATTATCTTTAACTTCAAGTGAAATATTGAAACTGCTTAAAAAATAAGCCAGTGCGCTAGCATGCTTGGGATTTTCTTCAACAATAAGAACTTTCTTGGGAGACCTGCTCAAAGCCGATTCAATTTTCTGAAATACCGACGTCATTTGCTCCAAAGCAACAGGTTTATTGATAAAATCAATAGCCCCCTTTAACAAACTTTCCTTTTTCACTTCAAGTGACGACATGATATGCACAGGAATATGTCTTGTCGTCTTATCTCCTTTTAGCTCATCCATTACAGCCCAACCATCCATTACTGGCAATTGTATATCCAATAAGACTGCCTGCGGATGATATCTCTTGGCTGCTGGTAGTGCATGGTCCCCTCTTACGACGACGACACCTTTGTAGTGCTGACTATGCGTATATTTCAACAATGCTTTTGCAAAATTGATATCATCTTCTACAATGAGTATGACCTTATCACCCCCTGTAATATTTTCGCGATCATCAGGCAGCTCCTCAGGAATACGTATCGTAGCAGGATTATAGGCATTATCAGTGACAAGCTCACGAACCTCCTCTATTTCCGAATGGATTTCTTCAATAAGTTGCTCCTCCTTAGTCCGCTGCTCGCCAAGCTCCACTTGGTGATCCGGAATGATAAATAGGAAAGTACTCCCTTTTCCTTCTTCACTCTCAAGTCTTATCTCTCCTCCAAGCAAGCGGGCAATCTCCCTACTAATGGATAATCCTAGTCCAGTTCCACCAAATTTTCTTCGCGTAGAGCCGTCTGCTTGTTGGAAAGCCTCAAAAATTATTTTTTGCTTTTCCAATGGTATCCCTATACCGGAATCAATAACAGCAAAAACAAGCCTGTCCTTTGCGTCACTGTCCGGATAAATATCCAGCCTGACCTCTCCGACCGACGTAAATTTAATCGCATTAGAGATCAAGTTACGCAGTACCTGATCAATTCTGAGCCGATCTCCCTGAAATTTCTTATTGACTCCAGAATCAATATTAATTGTGAATGCCAGTCCTTTTTCATTGACAATCGGCAGGAATAGGTTATTCAAGTCGGCTGATATGTCATTTAAATTTAGGGTAGCATACTCCAATGTCATTTTACCGGACTCAATTTTTGAAAGATCCAATATCTCATCGATCAACGTCAATAGGCTTGTTCCAGAACTTTGGATTACTTTAGCCGATTCAATCTGATCTGCGCTAAGATTATGTTCATTGTTTTCAGATAGCAAACGCGAAAGAAGTAAGATAGAGTTAAGTGGTGTACGAAGTTCATGAGACATATTAGCCAAAAATTCCGACTTATATTTGGTACTCAATGCAAGTTCTTCCGCCTTTTGTTGAATTTCTAGGTTACGTTCGGCAATCAATAGATTTTTGTCTTCCAACAATTTTGAACGTTCTTCCAATTCTTGGTGCGATTGCATCAATTCCTCGTGTTGCACCTTCAGTTCTTCTTCCGATGACTGTAAACGCAAAGTTTGGGCCTCTAACTCTGTGTTGAGATTCTCGAGTTCAGCATGCTGTGAAAGCAATTCTTCAGATTGAACCTGGGTTTCTTCCAATAGCGTCTGAATTTTAGCTCGCCCTTTTGCAGAAGCGATAGCAATCCCCAATTGCCTTGCACATTCGGTCAAGAACGTCAATTCTATTTCCCTGAATGAGTGACGATGCCCAACTTCCAAAACACCCAATACCTGGTCTGCCAATACTAGAGGTACAAAAATGAGATGTTCCACATTGATCTGACCACTGGCAAAGCTGATGATATAGTCCTCCGTGTTTATATTATTTACGACCTTCGTTTGCCTATCGACAAATACTTGTCCGACATAGCCTTCATTTGGAAGGAAATATTGCCGTACTTTCGGATCTAAACCATAGGCGCCAGCTAACTCGAGTTTTTCGTCGTTAAACACATATATTGCTCCTGTAATAGCGTCAATATAATTCACCAATCCCCTTATTGCTCCTGTAGCCAGTGCTTTTTCAGTCTTGTTACCCACCAACCCCGTATAGAGATCCGCATATCCCATGTGTAACCAATCGTTATCTTTGAGCTGGTCAAACGATTTTTTCAGGGATTTTGACATCCGATTAATGGATTTTGCGATAGCCCCAAGATCATCATCCTCAATATCCTCTGTTCTTACTTCATAATCTCCTAAAGCAATACGATTGGTTATCTTTTGAACCAGATTTAGTCTGCGGGTGATCCCTTCATCCTTTTCACGAAGAGATTTTTCCAGTTCTAAACGTTTAAGAAAGTCTGCTCTAAGTCGGAAATAGAAGTATGCCGTGATAATGAGCGACAATACCGCACTAATCACTATAAATAAAGTAGTTATAAAAGAAGAATTATCTAAATTGGCAGACTTTTGATCTAGCGCATCATCTTCATAATAAATAATGTCCTGAATAATACTTCGGCACCTGTCCATTGCGGATTTACTCTCGTCCAAATGCTCCAAACCGACCTTGCCCCCCATTCTTTTGATAACGACAGACTCCTTTAATACAGCTAATCGTTGTTGAGCTGCTATAAATAAACTATCTATCCGGATTTTTTGTACTGGGTCCGCTTCTGTAAGCTCCTTTATTTCCTTTAATTCTCTAGGGAGATCTACGAGCGCCATATTGAACGGTTCCAAATAGTTTTCTTTACCTGTAAGCAAATAGCCCCGATTTCCAGTTTCGGCCCCTTGCAAAGAGTTGAGAATCATATT
This sequence comes from Sphingobacterium sp., assembly GCA_029239355.1. GTDB lineage: Bacteria > Bacteroidota > Bacteroidia > Sphingobacteriales > Sphingobacteriaceae > Sphingobacterium. Next base: position 16,589 of record JAQZAZ010000067.1, on the reverse strand, counting down.
TGATAAACTGATGATTTTTCGGGTAACAGCTAGTTCCTTACGATGTTTATTTTGTTCCTTGATCCCCAAATAGGAGGCAGTAGAGCTTACCAGTAATATAAACAAGGAAAAGCCAATTCCAATCGATAAGTTGTTGAGCGTTTTATTTGGCATCTGTAGGTATGTTTAATGGTAATGTAAAATAAAATGTAGACCCCTTACCTTCCGAGCTTTCAACGCCTATCGTTCCTTGGTGGCTCCGGATGATTTCCGAACAAATATAAAGGCCAATTCCAAGTCCTTGAAAATCAAAAGAAGTTTCCTCAACGCGGTAAAACTTATCGAATACATCAGACTGCTTACTTTCAGGTATCCCAATTCCAAAATCTATTACACTCACGTTTACAAAGTCATCCATCACGTTACAATCAACGATGATCTTCTCAGTGCCAGCAGCATATTTATATGCGTTCGTTAAAAAATTAACAAGGACCTGCTCAAGACGTATCTCATCACCATATACCATTATATTTGAGATATCTCCTTGCCTAATTAGTATCATATTACTTTGATCATGCGTCTGAACAATGGAATCGATAGCACTCTGAACCATGCGTTCGAGCGAAAACATCTTTTTATTGATAATCAATTTACCATTATCAATTTTAGAGATATCGAGCAAATCTGTGATCAAACTATTCAATTTTTCTACCTGATCCTGAACTCTGTCAACATATTTTGCCTCTGCACAGGCTTTGTCAAGGCTGAGCTTGCGGTCAAGCAGCTGCATATAAGCTTTTATACTTGTGAGTGGAGTTTTAAGTTCATGACTAGCAATACTCAAAAACTCATCTTTTTCTTTCTCGGCTCTTTTCTGGGCATCAATGTCTGTAAATGTGCCCACCCAATTATTCTCACCATTCTTCAAAATTGGCCATACCCTCAATAATTGGTAAGAATACCCCGACTCATCGCGCTTTTTGATCCGGACCTCCATTTCCAAAGGCTTGCCCGACTCGAGACTCTCCTGTAGCTCGGCAACGATCGAACGATCATCAGGATGCGTCTGTGGGAACATGCATTCATTATCCGAAAACTGAAACCAACGGCCATTGACAAAATCGATATTACCACGATTATCACAGGTAAAAGCAATTTGCGGCAATGATTCCAGTAAAGCGTGTAAATAGTCTACTTTTGAGCGGAGCTCATTTTGTGCCTCCTTGCGGCGCTCCACTTCCCTTTCAAGAGTTTGTTGAATATCCTTTAGTGCCTGCGTCTGTTCATACAACCTATAAAAAGTTTTGACTTTTAACATCAAGATATCCGGATCGACCGGTTTGGTTACATAATCCAAGCCTCCAGAATCATAACCTTTGGTAATAAAACGTTTGTCAGTATTAACAGCTGATAAGAATATAATAGGCGTTTCCTTGGTCTTACTAAATCCAGCAATGTTTTCAGCTACTTCAAAACCGTCCATATCCGGCATCTGCACGTCCAATATGATGAGCGCATAATTATATTTCAAAATCTTTTTTAATGCTTCTTCACCAGATTGGGCAGCATGTACTTTAAAATTTTTAGATTCCAATAACTTTTGTAACGAATATATATTATCTGGGTTGTCATCGACTATTAATATCATAGAGAGCTAAAACTAAGAATCAAAGTAAACAAATGTAAAAAAATTAACCGAATCACTTTACAGTAATTTCAGCCAAAAAATCTCAATATAGATGCAATTTAAACACTACGAATGAATTTCACGAGAAAATAAACAAAACTTTAACTTATCCCTACCTGTTTGAATACATAACATGCTATAAACTATAGCGCTGATCAAAACGCGGATTCGATATGATTCAATTCACATCAAAAGGGATTTATTGTGTCCCAGGAAAGTTTTATCTAGACCCCTGGCAGCCAGTTGACTTGGCTATTATCACGCATGGACATGCAGATCATGCTTATCCAGGCATGAAAAAGTACCTCTGTCACCATTTTACAGTCAATATACTAAAAAGTCGTATTGGCCATGACATTCAGGTTGAAGGGGTAGCGTACAACCGACCTTTTCATATCAATGGAGTAAAAATTTCCTTACATCCTGCCGGGCATATTATTGGTTCTTCCCAGATAAGAATGGAATATAAAGGTAAAGTAATTGTTTTTACGGGGGATTATAAGATCCAGGATGATGGCCTTTCTACCCCATTTGAGCCGGTAAAATGCCACGAACTCATTACTGAAAGTACTTTTGGCCTGCCAATCTATCATTGGGAAAGTGTCGCCGCACAAACCCAGCGCTTGAATGAATGGATTACGCACAATCAAGGTTTCAAGAAAACATCTGTATTTATTGGCTACTCACTTGGCAAGTCGCAACGAATATTAAATGCAGTAAAAGACATGGGCGAAGTATATGTACATTACAGTATCGCCAAGTTAAATATGGCCTATAGTGAGGCTGGTATACAATTACCGCCTTATCATATAGTCGACCTCAGGAAAGATACTAAGCAGCTCGATGGTAAGATAGTCCTTTTGCCCCCCGCACTACTCGATACTCATCTCCTTCAAAAGATACCGAATGTTGCTTATGCCATCTGCTCAGGTTGGATGCAAATTCGTGGTGCACGGAGGTGGCGTAGCGCAGATGCAGGCTTCGCCATCAGCGATCATGCAGATTGGAATGGACTGTTGCAAGTAGTAAAGGATAGCGAGGCCGAGAAAGTATATGTAACCCATGGGCAGACCGCCACATTCAGCAAATACCTGAATGAAATAGGGATCGAAGCTGAAGAAGTCAAAACAAATTACGGGGAAGAAATAAGCTTATGATAGAATTTGCAACGTTGATCAATGCCTTGGACAGCAGCAACAAGACCAGTTTGAAAAAGGAAGCGATTATCCGTTTTTTAACATTTGCTCCCGAAAAAGACAAACTTTGGTTCCTTGCCTTAATGACCGGCAAGAGACCTAAGCGTCCTATAGCAACAAAAGACCTTAAAACTTGGGTGCTAGAACTTACCAATATTCCAGAATGGCTATTTACAGAATGTTACGCAGCCGTAGGTGATCTCTCCGAGACTTTATCCCTGCTACTCCCACCGCCAACTGAGCGAAACGACAAAAGCCTTAGTGACTGGATGGAAGATATTGTTATACTGGCAAATGCTTCAATGTCAGAAAAAAAAGCATTTGTCCTGGCCTCATGGAATGCACTGAACACTATAGAGCGCTTTATTTTCAACAAATTACTAGGTGGTAGCTTCCGTCTGGGCATTTCCGCAAAAGGGTTGATCAATACCATTGCGGCACATTTCCAGATCGAACCTAGCATAGTCGCCCATAGTATTATGGGCGAGTGGAATCCGTATGATTTCGAATTTGACAAACTTGTTCGGGGCGAGTATAGTAACACGAGTCTCTCAAAACCTTACCCCTTTTGTCTGGCTTACCCGATTGAGAAAGAGCTCGAAGCACTCGGTCCCATTATCGAATGGCAATGTGAACATAAATGGGATGGAATACGCGGCCAGTTAATCAAACGGAATGAAGAAGTTTTTATTTGGTCGAGGGGTGAAGAACTTGTTACAGCACAATTTCCGGAAATCACAGATGCGCTACGACAGTGGAAAGATAACGTCGTTTTAGATGGGGAAATCTTGGCTGCCAAAGATGGCCGGATATTGAATTTTACAGAATTACAGAAAAGGATCAATCGTAAGGTAATTTCAAGAACTTTGCGCGAAGAAGTCCCCGTTGTTGTATACCTTTATGATGTATTGGAACTGAATGGTCAAGATCTCCGATCTGATCCCCTGCAAGTGAGACGCAATCTATTGGAACAGTTGCATCAGCGCAATGGTGATGATATCATGCAGCTATCTCCGCTCATCCATTGCGCAGATTGGACAGCGCTACGGCTTGTACAGGCTGCCTCTCGGGAGGTAAACAGCGAGGGCATCATGCTCAAAAAGAAAAACACTATTTATTATGCTGGCCGAAAAAAAGGTGGTTGGTGGAAATGGAAAGTTAATCCCATGACCATCGATGCCGTATTGATATATGCACAAAAAGGCAGTGGCCGAAGAAGTGGCCACTATACCGATTACACTTTTGCCGTCAAAGAGGGAGATCACTTAGTAAGCATCGCAAAAGCATATTCGGGACTTACAGATAAAGAAATACTTGAGGTAAGCCGCTTTGTCAAACAAAATTCTTTGGAGAAATTCGGGCCAGTTAGGACCGTCAAGCCAGAATTGGTATTTGAAATCGCTTTCGAAGGAATAGGCTACAGTAAACGTCACAAATCTGGCGTCGCGCTACGCTTCCCCCGTATTTTGCGCTGGCGCAGGGATAAAAAGGCTATTGATATAGATACATTAGAAGACATCAAAAAATTAATACCGTAAATTGATTCAGAAGATAACACACAGTGAAGGATTCAAAATCGTAAATCGCCATTTCGAGTCCTTGGGCAATACCCCTTTTGAATTCCAGGTTAAGACCTGGGACAAATACATGCGGGGATACAGTGGAATGGTCATCGCCCCTACGGGATTTGGAAAGACATTTTCAGTCTTTATGGCAGTTTTAATCGACTACATGAATCATCCACAACGCTATCAAAAAGGATTAAAACTACTTTGGATTACGCCCTTGCGCTCCCTAGCGAAGGATCTGGCAAGAGCGATGCAAGCCGCCATAGATGATATCGGCTTGGATTGGATCGTACAGGTACGCAATGGAGATACCGATCCAAAGATCAGGGCCCAACAGACCAAAGCCATGCCTGATATTCTTCTCGTTACCCCAGAAAGCCTGCATCTATTACTTGCCCAAAAACAACGCGACAAATATTTCAAAAACATTTGTTGCGTTACTGTAGACGAGTGGCACGAACTTATTGGTAATAAGCGCGGTGTCATGGTAGAGCTCGCACTATCTTATCTCAGATACCAACACAAAAATCTTCGTATCTGGGGGATCACTGCGACTATAGGAAACCTCGACCAAGCGATGGATGTCTTACTGCCTAACGAATACAAAAGGGTAAAAATAATCGCAAAGGAGAAAAAGAAAATTACCATAAAATCCATCTACCCCGATACAGTAGAACTGCTACCTTGGGCTGGTCATCTTGGCGGCAATCTCGTGAACAAAGTTGTGCCCATTATCTTGGAAAGCAAGAGTACCATCCTTTTCACTAATACCCGAAGCCAGAGCGAACTATGGTATCAGCTCCTGCTGCAGGCGCATCCCGATTTTGCGGGACAGATCGCACTGCACCACAGCTCAGTGGACGCTCATATCCGCGAATGGATCGAAGACAATCTCAGTAGCGGACGGTTAAAAGCGGTGGTATCGACCTCATCACTCGATCTGGGCGTAGATTTTAAACCCGTTGATACAGTTATTCAAATTGGGTCAAGCAAAGGAGTAGCCAGATTTATGCAACGTGCAGGAAGAAGTGGGCACAGCCCTTTCGAAACGTCCGTCATCTACTTCGTCCCAACACATTCCTTGGAGCTCATTGAAGTTGCCGCATTAAAGGAGGCGGTCAAGACACAAACCATAGAAAATCGTGACCCCATGGTCCAGAGTTTTGATGTATTGGTACAATTTATGGTAACAATCGCTCTCGGAGGCGGTTTCCAGTCACTACAACTATATCAAATCGTTGCCCAGACTCATGCCTTCAGATACATGAATGATGAGGAATGGCAATGGTGCATGTACTTTATCACCGCAGGCGGCAAAATCGGCAAACGCTATGAGGAATTTCACAAAGTAGTACAGGACAGTGAGGGAAACTGGGTTATAAAAAATAGACGTATCGCCCTTCTTCATCGGCTGAATATTGGTGCTATTGTTGGCGATGCGATGATGCGCGTAAAATTCCTCTCCGGCGGATACATCGGTATGATTGAGGAATATTTTATCAGCAAACTGAAGAAAGGTGAACGATTTAACCTTGCCGGCCGTATTCTCGAGCTTGTTATGGTCAAGGATATGACTGTATTTGTCAAGAATTCATCCGGTAAAGCTATCACACCAAGCTGGCTTGGAGGTAGATTGCCGCTATCTTCCAACCTAAGCCATTTTTTGCGTAAAAAACTCGCACAAACAATAAGCCCCGATAATAGCGAAAAAGAACTGCGCTTCCTGGCACCATTAATCCAAAAGCAGCAAAGCCTCTCCGCTGTGCCCAGTGAGTCACAATTTCTTGTCGAACACATCAAGACCAAAGAAGGACACCATCTGTTTTTCTATCCACTGGAAGGTCGATTGATCCACGAAGTGATGGCCGCCCTAGTCGCTTACCGCATCAGCAAACGCTCCCCTATCAGCTTCTCAATGGCCATGAATGACTATGGTTTCGAACTTTATTCCGATAAAAAAATTCAATTGGACAAGGCACAATTAACGGAGATATTGAGCCGGGAAAATCTTATGCAGGATGTGATCAGTAGCATCAACTCTGCGGAAATGGCAAGCCGTAAATTCCGCGATATCGCTGTGATATCCGGATTGGTCATACAAAACTATCCCGGCACCCAACAAAACAACAAATCCTTACAAGCCTCCTCCGGTATTATATTCCGTGTTTTGATGGATCATGACCCCGGCAATCTCTTGTTAAAACAGGCTTTCACCGAGGTATTTAACCAACAACTGGAGGAATATCGTTTGATAAAAGCTTTTGAAAGAATAAACAATAGCGAAATCATTTATACCTTTACGGAGCAGTATACACCCTTAAGTTTTCCAATTAAAGTAGACAGTTTGCGTCAATCCTTGTCGAGTGAGGCCTTGATCGAGCGGATACAACGCATGGAAAATGCAAATAAGTCAAACAGCAGACGAAGAAAATGAACGTACACGAACAGCGAATTACATTCAATAAACAACAACTTATCCTAAATAATCAACGGACTATTTTTTGGCCCGAACAAAATATGCTCATTCTATCGGATCTTCATCTTGGTAAAGCAGCCCATTTCCGTAAACATGGAATAGCTATTCCCTCGTCAGCATCGAGCGCCGATCTCCATACGCTTGCTAATTTAATCGACCATTACCAGGCAAAGCACTTGCTCGTAGTCGGCGATCTTATTCATGCAGGGGTCAATCAGGAGGTTCTTTTGCTACAAGAGTTTAAACAAAAATTTCCCAACCTAAATTTTCACTTGGTCATCGGTAATCACGATAGACAAGTGAAAAAATTAACCAAAGAGATCGGGTTAATCTATCACACTGACAAGTTGGAACTAGAGCAGATCCATTTTGTGCACGCCCCCAGCATAGACAGTCCATCTTTCACGATCAGTGGACATATCCATCCAGGAGTAAGCATCAAACTTCCCCCCAAAAACCATCTACGCCTACCTTGCTTTTGGGTTTCGGAACGACAGATTATCCTCCCAGCTTTTAGCAAGTTCACAGGATTGGATAGTCGTGAAATGTCGCAGGAATACGAATGTTATGCAGTACACGACGAAATAATCTTACCGTTAAAAAATCAATAACTACATTTTCAGTTCGCCCGGAGAGATCCCATAGTATTTTTTAAACGCGCTACTAAAATTATTCTGGTGGCCATATCCCGTCAGTAAGGCAACTTCATAGACGGTCATCTTATCATCCAAGAGATAACTCTTTGCTTTTTCCATGCGGATTCGAGTGAGGTAATCGTGGATCGTCACCGAAAAATATTCCTTAAAATCCTTTCTCAGTTTACTTTCGCTTGTTAATACCTCTGCAGCCAATTCTTTCTGTGTCGGCGGATTGGCTATTCGCTGTTCGAGAATCTGTCGCGCCATTTCCAGGCGTTGCACATCCTCTTCATGAAATAATGGTACGGCCTGATCGTTTTTTTCGCTATACTGCTCAAATTGGTACATCAGCAACTCGACGATACGAGATTCGGTATGGAGCCGACGTATCTCTCCTTTTTTTTTGGATTCGATGAGCTCCGCTATGGTATGTTGCATCTCATAAGTTGCCATCAGATCCTCCTCCGAAAACGAAGTGTACTCACCCTTCTCAATTTCATGCACAAATTGCTGATGCAATAAGGAATCCCGCTTGATAAGATTGAGATAATACTCCTTGGATATCACAGCAATAAAATACGTGTATTCTATGCCCGGTTCCACTTCGTGTACCGATTTGACAGATGGTATATACCGAATATTGTGCCGGCTCATGCCATAGGGCATCTTACTGTCTGCGGGTTTAAAAAATATAAATTGACTGGTAATCGTCTCACCTTCGATCTCAGTGAGTATCTGAACAGGCCGATCAAATTGCATTTTCGAATGCAGTATAAACAAGCCCGAGGTAGAGAGCTGAAAATTCTCCATGTGAACGGGTTCCGTATGGATCGTGATTTTATTTTCTACCAAAGGTTTATCTGGCACATAGCCGTCTGGAATTTCTTCTTCAAAAAGCCAATCAGCCAACTCCACTATTTTACTTTTCACCAACATGATTTCAATCCAAATAAGCCCGACGCAGTTAAAATTAACAAATTAGGCTGGTAATTAAAAATTATTTATAATCTTTCTAAATAATTTACTATAGACAGTAGCAGTGTGAATTCCACGGTCTATTCCAGATCAATCTCCATCTCCTCCAATTGCACATAAGGTTTTAATGTGCGCGGATTCATGATCACATTTGATTCCACCGAAAAAATGGTATAGATTTCTTTCTGGGCCAACACTTCTACCGGTGTACCGTGAAAAAGCTTCCGTCCATGTTTGAGCATCAAAATCCGATCAGCGTACATTGCAGCAAAATTGACATCATGGACAATCAAAATAACCATAAATCCTTTACGGGCCAGCGCTCGGGCAATCGCCAGCACTTTTTGCTGATAATGCAAGTCTAGGGCTGAGATTGGTTCATCCAGTAATAACAGCGCATCGGGATTATCCCAGACCTGCGCTAAAACACGGGCGAGATGGACACGTTGTTGCTCACCCCCTGAAAGGCTCAAAAAATCCCGATCAGCGAATGCTGTCACGCCACAGAGCTCCATCGTTTCGGCCACCACCCGATAATCATGATCGGTAGGCGTGTTTTTATAATGCGGATACCTTCCCATTAATACAATCTCTTCCACCTTAAAGCTCAATGTCATCTGCTGCTGCTGGCTCAACATGGCCCTGCACTTGGACAGCGTGGCTGAATCGTACGCGGACAGTAACTTTCCATTGAAATGAATCTGCCCGGAATCAGGTTTCTTCTCGCCACATAACACACCCATCAAAGTGGACTTTCCGGCACCATTGGCTCCAAGCACAGCTAAAATCTCACCTTTACGAACCTGAAAGGTAATGTCTTTCAGTAATTTTCGGCCTTTCACCTCGTAGCTTATTTTCTCTACACGCAACATAAAAAATAGTATTTAAACATCCGAAAGAAGACTATTTATCCTTGATTAAAATGTACAAAAATACAGGTGTCCCCAACAAAGCGGTAATCACACCAATAGGCAATTCTATGGGTGCTATCAATACCCGTGCGATAACATCCGCCAGTGTTAGTACCAAAGCGCCTAAAAGCAGGGAGCCCGGAAGTACAAAACGGTGATCTGGCCCCCCCATCAGACGTACCGTATGCGGGACGATAAGTCCCACAAAACCAATAATCCCCGAGACAGCTACCGAGGCACCGACAGCCAGAGTCGATAAGATGACCACCCACCTTTTTACACGATCAGTACGCATCCCCAATAAATCAGCCTGGAGTTCACCTAGTGCAAAGGCATTTAATGACTTCCCAAAAAAAGGAAGAATACATAGTGAGATACATATAAATGGTCCCACAGCCAATAAATTATCCCAGGTTGCACCACCCAGGCTACCCAGCATCCAAAACGTAATCGTACGGAGTTGCTGCTCTGTAGACATGTAAGTCATTAAACCTGTAAGCGCTCCTGCAAAAGCGTTGATGGCAATCCCCGCCAACAACATCGTAGTGACATTGGGGCGACCGTTTTTACGGGCAATGCGATACACTAGGAAAGCTGTTAGTCCAGCACCAACAAAAGCGCCAAAGGCCAAAATGTAATAACCCATCCAGGCCGAAAGTGATGTCAGTAGGAAAGTCTCAAAGGCGATAATCAATACGGCGAATAAAGATGCCCCAGAAGAAATCCCGATTAATCCCGGTTCTGCTAGTGGATTTCGAAAAATTCCCTGAATGGCAGCGCCTGAAATACCTAAGGCAGCTCCGACCAACAGCCCCAATAATAAACGTGGCATGCGTATCTCAAATAAAACGTCGGCATGCATGCTGTCTTGATCAGACGCTGCAGACAAATGCAGCTTCTGCATGAGCATGGATAAAATATCTCCCGGCGGTATATGATAAGCACCCATACCTAATGCAACAGTACATGTAATGAGCAATATCAGGCTCAAAGCCAGTAATATTAATTTTTGTTTCTTCTGCACCTGATCTATTTTGAATTCATTATTTTTTCAAATCCACGGTGCAGCTCCAAGATCGCATCTGGCAGCCTATTGCTGAAGTTAACGAGCAGGGAAGCATTCATCACCAGTATACGTTCGTTTTTACCCGCAGTGGTAATACGCATCCCCGGCAATTTAAGGATAGCTTCATGCCCACCCAAGCTACTCGCCCCAAAATCGAATAACAAAATAATATCCGGATTGGCCTGTACCAATGCCTCCGTTGTATAGGGTTTAAAATCCGAAAACTCCTGCACGGCGTTCTTCCCGCCAGCAAGACTTATCATCGCATCCAGGCTACTACCCTTTCCAGCCACGCTCATTGTCCCGGTTCCGCGCGCGTACAAAAACAACACTTTCGGCACAACCTTGCCTTTATTTTCTTTTTTTAACAACGCTAATGTATGATTCAGGCTTATTTTTGTACGCGATACCAAAGCCTTTCCCAATGATGACTCCCCTACAGCATCCGCCACGTCCTGGATATAGCGTAAAGCCCCGGCAGTAGAATAATTTGGTTTGATCGCAATAAACTGCACACCGGCAGCACGGATCTGTTGAATCACAGCATTGGCCACATCCCCCTCATTTGCCAGAACAAGAGTAGGTTTAAACGACAATAAACCCTCTGCCGAAACAGAACGATTTTTGCTCACCCGTGGCAGCACCGCCGCCGCCTTAGGGGATATACTAGTCACATCTGTAGCAACCATTCGGTCACCTATTCCAAGCCCATAAACTGTTTCCGTCAGCGAACTGTTCAAAGTAATAATCCGTTGCTGTGCATTTGCCCATCCGCCGATATGTAACAAACAACAGAGCATTATCCAGTAAATTTTGCCCATCTCTTTCTTTAATTTCTTAAAAACTGCAGCAGATTTAAGTTTTTTGTTTTCTGGTGCAGATTAGTTTCGACTACAAAACAAATCAATAATCAGTCTAAATACAAATTATTTTAACCTAGACCGAATAAATAAAAACAATCGAAAAACAGGTATAATAAACTATAAAACAGCCAAATAAAACAAAAACACGCCGCTAATAAAGCCAACAAAAAACGGAATACATAGAATTTATGACAATTTGCATATAGAAAAATCCAATAGTATTGCCTTTTTTTGTAACATTATTTAGAATGATTAAAAATAAAGATAGTGTTTAAAAATCTCTCTGCTATTCGAATAAGTACATTAATTGCCTTATGTGCTAGCCAGATACATCTGGCGCAGGCGCAAGAAAAATGGAAGATATCTGGAACCTTAAAGAATGATTCCAATAAAGTAATTACCAATGCGACAGTGTACCTGTATCCAGACAAATATGCTTTCAAGACTGATACAGCTGGGAGATTTCAATTTAATAAACTTTATGCCGGTCGTTATGAAATTGTTGCGCAAGCATTAGGCTACAAAGAGTTTCGCCAGTTTGTAGAGTTGACGAATAAAAGCCAGCAACTCACCATCACCTTACAAACCGATAACCGTCAGATCGACGAGGTCGAGGTCAATCGAAAATTGGAAGCCGTTGATAACCTGATCAAAGCCGAAAACGCTGCTATGCCTGTCAAAGTCATTACCAAAAGAGAGATTGAACTAATGGGTAGCCGGAGATTAGACGAAGTGCTGAAAGAGCAGACCGGCATTGCGATCGTGAATGATATTGCTGGTGGCTCCAGAGCTGTTGGTGTACAAATTCAGGGCTTTAGCAGCAACTATGTCATGGTATTGGTTGACGGGCAACCCATGCTTGGCCGCAACAGTGGCAATTTTGACCTCTCCCGTATTTCCGTTACCAACATAGAGCGTATCGAGATTATTAAAGGAGCATCCTCTTGTCTATACGGCAGCGATGCACTTGGCGGTGCGATTAATATTATTACACGTCATGGCGCCATTACCCCACAAGCGCATGCTTCCCTACTCTATGGCACATTAAATACTGTTGATGCAACTTTGGAGGGAGAAACACCATTTTCCAATCAACGGGGCAGTGCCGTTGTTTCCGGAAACTATTACCGTACGGATGGTTTCAATACGGACAAACAATACCTCAACTCGAAAAGTACAACCTTCCCCCCATATACCAACTATAGCTTTCAGGGACGGGTACGCTATCGCACGAGTAAAAATGGAACATTAGGAGTAACAGGACGATTTGCCGCACGCGAATCCGAAATGATCAATGCCTGGTCGGAGGATCGCACGCTACAGGATAAACAAAAAGATCAAGACATTAATCTATCGGCCAGCTACGATTATCACTTCGATTCCGGTCTGCGCAGCATGACACGTTACTATTTTTCCAGGTTCCATTCACAGATAGCAGCACAATGGTTGCAACAAGGAGTTTTGGCCAGCGCTGAAGAGTTTGGTCAAAATGTACACCGCATCGAACAGCAGTTTGCCTACAGCCCGATGCAACAACTTAAGTTCACGGGTGGAATAGGCGGCAGTGTAGAGCAGATGGACAATCAGGACCTAGATGCCAAACGCTCACTCAATAGTGCATTTGCCTACCTCCAAACCGAGTGGAAACCTTTTGATCGCCTTCTTACGACACTAGGCCTACGTTATGACCAAACCAATGTGTACAATGGGCATTTGAGTCCAAGTCTAGGCTTGCAATATCATATCAGTCCTACATTATTGATTAAGGGCGGTACCGGTGCAGGATTCAAAGCACCAGACTACAAGATGCGTTATCAGGTATTTTTCAATCCTGCTGCCAACTATCTTGTTTTAGGCACCGAACGGGTAGCCAATGTTATTGCCGCCATGGACCAGGCAGGCGAATTGAGTTATAAGAACAGCTATATGCTGAATTTGGTGGCGGGTAATTTAAAGGCCGAAACTAGCATTTCCAACAATATCGGACTGACCTGGAATCCTTCAAAGAAGTTTCAGGCAGATCTCTCCCTTTTCTATCATCGCATCAACAATCAAATCAACACCGTCAGTGTAGGAAACGGTACCAGCATTGCACAGATCTATAGCTACCGTAATCTACCGAAAGCGATGAACAAAGGTTTTGAAGTCTCATTGAGTTACCAAGCGACTAAAGACTTACAACTATCCATGGGCTATCAATATCTTATCGCAAAGGATCTCAGTGTATTGGATAGCATCGCAGCGGGCAACTACCCTTATAATCAGATCAATGATGCCGCAACCGATCTCTACCGGCAGAGCAAAAAATCAGACTATTGGGGAATTGAGGACCGTTCACGGCATATGTTCAATTTCAAAGCACAATACGAATATAAACCCTGGAGAGTCAATATCAATGCACGCATCAATTTTCGCGGCAAAACACCCTTTCAGGAGAATAACGGCAATCAATTTATTGACAAATATGACATCTTTATACCCTACCATACACTGGTGAATATGACAGTCGAAAAAAGTCTGATGAACCGAAGATTGACCTTTCGTCTGATCGGCGATAACCTGTTCAACTTTACCAGCCGATACCTTTTGGGCCAGCCGGGCAGAGTGATTATGGGCGGAGTTAGTTACCGATGGATGAAGGACTAGAGATTAAAGATTGGAGATTAAAGTTAATGACAAGTATCATAAAGTAGAAAAACAATGAGAACAATTAACATCATTATAGCAGAATGTAGTATATGGCTTTCATTTCATAAGCTTGGACGCTGTATTTTTTCAGGTTTTCTGGCGCTTACGCTCCTATCCTGTGGCAAGGACAAAGACTATACAATTGGTTTAGAAGACGGCAAAAGCATCGTCATTAAAGATCTTGCGGGTGATACCGACGCCGCCATGGGAGATGGAGCTGAAGGCAAAGAAAAACGTCCCTTCTATACATTTCTCTTCCGATTTAAAGATAAAAAGCAGATTTGGATCAAGACAAAGGCCGATTCCGTCCAATGGTTGAAGACCAAAGACTGGGATATTGCTTTCACAGGTCCTTATAATTCTGAGGTGTTCGTCAACAATGCTATGGATGAGTTCAATCCCGGTTATCAGGGTGAAGCCAACAATACAGCTGTTATGCTCCTAAAACAGTCCTACCAAAGCCTTACGGTCGCCCCTTCGGATGAAGAATTCAATAAAAGCGGCACTGGAAAAATTGGATGGGCGTCCAATTCCGAATCGCTCGGCTGGTTTCAGTATAGCCTGAGCACGCATATTATGCAAGCCCTCCCCAACCGTACGTATGCCATTCGCCTGCCTGATGGCAAATATGCCAAACTGCAATTGATCAATGCCTATAAGGGAAATCCAGCAGCGGTGACCAATATGAACTGGCCTGCCCCCTACTACACTTTTAAATATTATGTACAGGAAGATGGCAGTAAAAACTTAAATACAAACACATTATAAATAAGGAAAAATCACACAATTAAATTAAAAATGAACAAATTATTTACAACAGCAGCACTTGTATGTGCATTGAGTTTGGGTTTTACTTCTTGTAGCAAGGATGATGATAATACAATACAAGTTGAAACTCCGAAAGTTATCAAAGATCTTAAAAGCAATTCAAAAACTGATTTTACTCAAGGGGAACTGACTGTTAAAAACGATATTTTTTCGCTGAAAAACTTTAAACAATTTGCACGTAGTGAAGATGGAAAACCGACAGCTGAAGCCGCTAAAATTTATTATTACAATTTCAGTGAAAATGATGGAACAGATATCAAAACAAATATGATTAGCCTATCTGGCGACACAAAAGTAACACTAACCGCAAATGCAGAGAATGGATACACCTTATCTTATATTGATAAAGCATTCAATGATGTCGTTGCAACAGACAACTTTACAGCGATCAGTTCGAACAGCAGTGCTATCTATAAAATGAAATTTGGAGGAAAAGAAAGTGTTCGTTCTGAATCCGGTTGGTGCAATTATGACGGCGATAACAATCACCTAGTAACTGCACAGGAAAATAGAACACTTATTATTTCAAAACACGGGAAGCCATTTTTTAAACTAAGAATGAATAGTATCTACGAAAATGAAAAGGCTAATGAAGGCGCAAATAATTTCGTCTTCTATTCCATTGATTACCAAGAATTCAAATAATACAATGGGCAACAGGGAAGACCTCTCTATTGCCAGTTTATTGTCAATCAGCTAAAACCAAAATTAATATACAAAATATCATTTTTCATACACAAGTAATAGGCTAAACTCTTTATCTTTATCATTATTTAGAATGATTTTAAATAAATATAAAATATAACACATGAATCTATCAAGACAGCTTAACAGAACGAAGTACATTGCATTGCTCTGCATTGGTCTGGCAATCAATAGCGCTTGCAGCAAATCAGATCCAGTAACAGAACCTGTTGTCGAGCCACCGAAAGAAGAAGAAAGCAATACCGGGCTTTACAATAAATTGATTACAGTACGCGATTTTGCCGCTACAGACAAAAACGATGGTAACAACGCCGCTCCTACTGTCTATTATAGCTTGGAAACCAATAAAGGCATACCGGAAACTCACCGCCAGACGCGGAACTGGGACATTGCCTTCAGCAATATCTTCAATAGTCACGTATCTGGTAATAATGGAACAAACAATACAAATTTTGGTTATGGCAATAACGCTACCGGTGGTATTCTAATCGTTGAAAAATCCTTCGACGAAGTAACAGAAGTACCAGCAGACGCTGAATTCAAGGTGATCGGTGATGCGATCGGAATGGATCAAAACGGCGATGAGGGAAATGGTGTTGGCTGGCTATTGTATGACTTTTATGGCCGTTTGGTTCGTGAGCATGCTGTTCAGAATGAACATGTTGCTTATGCACTTGGAAATGGACTGACATTACTCAATGGAAAAGTAATTAAACCACGAACATTGATTGTTCGCACGGCAAAAGGTAATTATGCGAAAATTAGACCGGTTTCTATGTATAAAGGCCTCTATACATCCGATAAATGGTTTAAAGACTCTCCACACGTATTTATCTCTTTTGATTACGTTATCGTACCCAAAGGCAGCAAAACATTTGAGATAAAGCCTTAAATAGTACAATTCTTATTCAAAAAAAACCGGATATACGGTCGAGGTACATCCGGTATCAAATTGACTAATTAACATATATTTATTAACTAGCCCACTGTAGAAGTGGCAAAATTACGA
>JAQZAZ010000280.1 GCA_029239355.1 Sphingobacterium sp. | reverse complement strand
AATAACGTTCCTTAAAAGTGTAATTCAACTCATAGGAGTTGGTATATTGTGGATTTAAATAGGGATTACCATATTGATAGGTATATTGATCCAGGTAGTAGATAAAAGGATTCAACGCACCATAATCCGGGCGGTCTATCCTTCGGCTATAGCTTAGACCAAGTTTGTGATTATCATTGATCTGTTGTTGTATAAATACCGTTGGAAAGAAATCGGTATAATTACGTTTTGTCTGTTGTCCCAAGGTTACTGAATTGCCCAATGAGTTGGTATTTTCAACACGGAGTCCGGCTTGCACAGAAAACTTTCCAAAGGACTTATTCAGCGTAAAATATGCTGCTGCGATGTTTTCGTTATACAAAAACTGATTGCTCTGCTTTTCGTTTCGCACAAATTCCCCTGCCGTATTTTGATCCTCATAGATCAAAATATTATCTGTTTTCACACGACTATATTTCAGACCCGCTTCGAGTTTTGCTGTTTTGTCAAAGGGATGGACAAAATCTGTTTTGAAAACTAAAATTTTAGTATTGGACAACATGTCATTTCGAAAAACCTTTGGCATTTTAAATTCCGTCCAATTTGGATCTAAGAAACGGTTTTTCACTGTGCTATTATCATTATTTTTGGAATAAGAATAGTCGGCATTCGCTGTCAGCTCAGTCCCCAATGTATCGAATGTCTTTTTGTAGTTGAGGTTGTAAGCCAGATAATGATAGGTGAAATCCGAAAAGTTGCTTCCCTGTACAACTGAATCCAATCTACCTTTCTCCGAAGCAATTAAATTATCTCCCTGTCGTGTAGAATTACCATTGCTCACGTTACCATTGACGACAAAGCCAAGCACTTCTTGTTTGCCAAGGTTAAAATCCGCAGCGAACTTAAAGTTATGTCCGCGATAACGAAATTTCGAATAAGAATCCGAATTGAAATAGGTTGTCCCTATTGAATCTCTGACAGAACGATCGATTGTTAAATCATTGAAGCCTAAACTATTCTGGTAATTATAGGAAGCAAACAGATTTACCCAATTGTTGCGATGGTTGAGTAGAAAACCGCCATCACCTTTTGTATATTTTCCCTGTCCCAGATTCAGGTTCAAGCTAACGTTACTGCCGAATTGTGTATTTTTCTTGGTTTTGATATTGATGATACCGGCGTTTCCAGCGGCGTCATATTTCGCCGGCGGGTTGGTAAGGACTTCAATTGAGACGATTGAATTTGAAGCCGTATTTTCCAACAGTCTGGAAATTTCATCTGCAGAGAGATAAGTAGGCTTTCCATCGATCATAATAATTACATTACTTTTACCACGCAGGTTGATTTTTTTATTATCCAAAGTAACCCCGGGAACTTTTTGCAGGAGTTCCAATGCATTATTCCCCGTCGCCAATATACTGTTTTCCACATTCAGCACAATTTTATCAATTTGACTTTCAATTAAAGGTTTCTTACCAACAACTTGAGCCTCGCTCAGCACTTTTGATACGGCCTCTAAACGAATGGTATCCAAAGACATGATCGTCCCCGCCTTCAAAGCGATTTCGGTAGAGCGATAAATCGTATACCCCACCGCCGAAACCTGCATCGTATATTTGCCTTCGGGCACTCCCAAAAATTCAACTCCTCCATTCTCCTTAGACACGGTTCCTTTCAGCGGTATACCACCGGGATTACGGAGCAGTGAAATACTCGCCGCAGCAAGCGGCCCACCATTCAGGCCAACCACAACCGCTTTTAACTTCCCGCCATTCGATTGTGCAGAAACAGTTCCCAAAAAGGAAAATAGCATGATAATAATAGCGAATAGCAGTAATTTATTTTTATTCAGTTTCATAACATAATTTCTTTATTCCATCAACTGGATAGTCATTGTTTATTTAGATGACAACAAACATCGTGTATTCATTACACCTTGACTAGGGGAAATAGACGGATACACTAAAACCGTCGGCGGATGGCTAAATAAGCTCGGTAAATTGCTTTTCAGGTTTTCTCAACCACATCATACTATTCATCTAAAAAAGTATCGGTACATTTCTTTCAGGCGCGCCGGAGAACAAGACTGCACATATCAATTACTTCGAAATAAAAATTCAAAAAATTAATAGTATTCAAAATAAATAAAATGAATACACAAAATATTAAGCATAATATTTGTATTTTTGCATCGAAAATTAGTAAACTGATTGATGGGTATTGTATCATTGAAAAAAAGATTCTACCGTATTTATAGCCAAGTTATTCGATTTATCCAAGGTGAACATTTTGGTGATGCCATGCGTAATGTCTCCATCAGTATTCTTCCAAGTCTGGCCATCTATTTATTGGGCACTCCAGCAGGCACCGCTATTGGTATCGGTGTCGGCTCTTTGTTAACCACACTGACTGACCCTCCCGGTAACCGCAAGGATAAACTATCCTCTGCATTAGTGTGCATTCCGACATTCTTTGTTGCCTCGTTTCTTACAGCTTACTTCTTCCCTTACCATTGGCCCTTGGTTATTCTCCTTGGTGTAGCCGGATTTACCTTTACTTTATATGGCCTGTTTGGCCCGCGTTATGCTGCAATCGGCAACATGACTTTGATCTTAATGAGTTTTGTCATCGGTCTGGCACCAAAAAATCCCTTGGCGATCGGCCTGCAAATCACAATAGGAGCAGCGATTTATTATTTGTTCAGCTTGCTACAGGCTTATATAAGACCCTACCGTTCATTGAAGCATGCGATGGCAAATGGCTTTCAGGGTTTATCTCAATTCTTGCTGATCCGTGCCCAGTCCTATGACCCTAGCATTCCACTGGACGTCACCTACAGTCGCGTGGGCAAAATCCATGGTCAGATCAGTGAACAACAGGAGCAGATCCGTTCATTGCTGTTCCGCGAGAAAAAAATTATTGGTCATCAATGGCCCAAAAGTAATTATTGGCTTAGTCAGGTTTATGGCCTGATTGATCTGCATGAACTCATCATCGCACTCGACCATGACTATGATGCAATCCGCAAGAATCTTGCAGATACGGGTAGCCTTCCTGTGATTCGTCGTGCAATAAAATTATTGGCATTAGAAATTGATAGCTTTTCACAGCCACATATCAGATTCCGATATGCGCAGCAATTGTATTACAATACAATTAAACTGAATGAGCTCCTGACCGAACTTAGAAACATTCAACAACAACAAGCTGGTCCAGCCGGCCCTATCCTACGGTCTATTATCACCAATATGGAGTCTATTCTTGAGGTGCTCCGTCGGATTCAGGTTGCTTTTTATCAGAATCAGGAAATTCAGGACAAAATAGATACAGCAGAATATCAACAATTTATCAATCGCCCCCTAGGCAGTCTGGGTGAGATCAAAAACAAACTTCACCTTAAAAATCCGCTATTTCGTTTTGCGCTACGTATGGCCCTACTTTTTGGTGTTGGCGCATTGATCGGTATTTTGTTTCTGGACTTCAAATATACCTATTGGATTTTGCTGACGATCGCTATTGTAGCTAGACCCGCATTTTCGATGACCAAAACCCGCAACATCGAACGGATTGTAGGGACATTTTCAGGTATTTTGATCGGCATCTCCTGCTTAGCATTCTTCGAGAGCCTCCCCTTCTTGTTGAGTCTGTCGGCAATTGGTCTTTTTGGCTTTTTTCTATTCAACCGATCCAATTATATGGTCAGTGTTATTTTTATTACATTGGGTGTTGTCATTGCGCTAAACCTATTTGAAGGTAATATCAATCTTATTTTGGGCAGCCGTATGGCTTTTACATTGGTGGGTGCATTTCTGGCGATTGCGGGATACTTCTTGATTCCAGTACGCCAAAGCACAAGCTTAGTGCATTTAGCAAAGGAGGTAGCAAGTTACAACCAACATTACTTCCAGATGATCAACCAACGCCTATCGGACAATCTACAGAGCTCCTTTGACATCCGGTTGGCGCGTAAAAAGGCGCAAACAGCGATGGCCCTATTTTCGGACTCCATCAACCAAATGAAGAAAGAGCCTGAACACAAATGGATAGATTGGTCCCATATCCACCATTTTCAGGCACTCTCTTATCGCGTCAATTCGCATCTGGTCGGACTTTCCATTTCCATCAGTAAAAAGAATTCGGAAGTCCTGAACAACGACATCTATGTCAGAATAGATGAGTTAAAGCCGTTATTGACAGATTTGGATCAAATAGCAGAGCATATCTCACGCAGTAAAAAATAAGGTGAGACTCTTCCTTTAAAAAATAAATAACTACATGATTTTCAACTCAGCCTATATTTCTGTAGGGTATTGGGAACATGTATTTACACAGATAGTTTTAATTAAAAAATTGTTTTTCTTTTGCATTAATAGAAAAGAAGTTTATATTTGCAGTGTCTTCAGATGAAGATTTCTAATCAACACCTTCCTT
>JAQZAZ010000066.1 GCA_029239355.1 Sphingobacterium sp. | reverse complement strand
CTTGTTTCTACGAAAATGTAGAACTTACCATCCGCTTCCACAATTGCGTCATTCGGAACCGCCGGAGTGGTCACATTATTGATCCCGATCATCCCTGTAATATTCATCCCGTCTATCAGACCAACCTTGCTACCGATCACAGTACTATGAACAGCAATCGTTTTACTGTCATTTTCAAAAGACGATCCTATCGTAAATACTTTGGCCGAGTAAGTTTTATCAGGGTTGTTTGTCAACTGAAAATTAATGATCTGCCCGATTTTGATCATAGGAAGGTCTTTTTCAAAAACCTGAAGATCAAGGTGCAATAGACTATTATCTATAATCTCAATAACCGGCGATGAAACATCCACATAACTACCTATCTTGGCAAAGACATTACTCACAGTACCGTTAATCGGACTTGTCACCACAAGCGAAGCCCGTAAATTTGAAAGGCTCACAGTGTTGGGATTGATGCCCATCAGTTGAATCTGCTGCTGCAGCGATGCCTTTCTGGCGCGAAGGCTATTGAAATCTGCCGTCGCAGACTGCAAATTTTTTCTTGCTCCTGCGTTGCCCTCATTGAGCTCTTGCTGTCTTGCCATCTCCTGTTCTGCAAGCGTAATTTTGCTCGCCAGAGCGACATATTCTTCCTGAATCTGAATAAATTGCGGATTCGTAATGGTTGCTATAACCTGGCCTTTGCGCACGATGTCACCTAGTTGCACATTTAAAGTCTTAATTACACCACCATACAAAGTTGTCGCATTGGCTTTGTTGTTATTGGGAACACTGAGGAGACCATTGGCTTTGATCGTCGCTGTCAGCTCCTTTTCCTCTATAGTTCCAAAAGCAATACCTACAGCCTTTATCTGTTGTTCACTCAATGCTGCTACTGTCACTGGTCCTTCCTCATGGCTTTCTTCGACAGCACCTTTCTCTTCCTCCTTCTTGGCATCGCCAGCACCTTTTGAATCTGATCCGCAGCTATATGAAACTGTTGTAATCGCTAGTGCAAAAAATATTTTTATGATAACTCTCATTGTTGACTTATTTATTATTGAAGTAATTGTATTGGATTGCCGATTGATTATATTGATTGAGCACGTCTAAATAGTTCTGTCTGATACCGATCGCCTGGCTTAAGAACTGGCTCATCTCCGCAAAACTTATTTCACCGGTTCTGTACCCAAGACTTGCGGCTTTGATGATGGCGTCAGCTTGCTTGAGGCCTGCAGATTCATAGAACTGCAATAAAGCAGCATTTTTCTCGATATCAGCCAATGCATTCATCTTATTCGTCTGAAAAACTTGTGTATTATATTCCAGTTGTCTTTGTTGCACCTCCATTTCCGCATTTGCAGCTTTTACCTTGCTTTTATAAGCACCCAGGCCAAATACAGGAAATGATGCCGACACCGAGAAGCCCGTAAAAGGATCTTTTGCCCCCCAAAGGCGCTGCGAAAAGAATCTTCCCGAAAATTCAGGCTTATTTGTATTTTTCTGTACCACAATATTGGAGGATGCAATATTGACATTCTGTTGTTGCAAAGCTAAAACAGGATGCGAGGCATCAACCGACGGATTTTGTACATCCACGTCCATTTTTATCTTTTCCAGCGATTGCTCTACAGGTAATATCCATTCATTGCGGTTGAGAAGCATCATCAATTGCTGCTGCTGAACCAACATATTTTTCTTGTTTTGAACCAATTGAGCCTGTAACTCCCGTAATTTCGCCTCCGCCGCAATTTTATCCAATGCTGCGACATCTCCGGTTTTAAAACGTAATTCAGTCGCCTTAAACATTGCCGAGTAGATACTGTCCAACTCCACATAGAGCTTCTGTCTATCTTGAAGATACCAGAGCTGATAATATGCCGTGCGCACATCTTTCTTGATATTCGCATTGAGTACTTCGGTATTCAGATTGGCGTATTTTAGCTGCTGCTTAAAATATTCCTTACGTGCCGAATAGAGTCCCGGCCACGCGATGCTCTGCGTGATACCGATTTTCATGATCCCTGTCTTATCGCTGGGTCGGTAATCTTCATTCTCCACAAAAACACCCGTCTTGGGGATTTCATTCGCGGTTTTGACATTATAACTTGCTCCGGTTATTTCGGCCTCATTGACCTGAAATTGGCGATTGCTCTTCAATGCCATACCGATTGCGTTGTCAATCCCGATCCGTTCCTGTGAAAATGCCTTAAATCCAGTGGCAGAAAATAGGAAAACCAATATCGTCGTAATGGTCTTACCTGCATTTCCTTTTTTCATATTCAGTTTTGAGTTAAAAATAATATACAGCAAAGGCAGTACAAACAACGTTAAGAACGTTGCTGTCACCAGTCCGCCAATAACAACCGTCGCTAACGGTTTTTGAACTTCCGCTCCAGCACTCGTACTGATGGCCATGGGTAGAAAACCCAGCGACGCGACAGTTGCGGTCATCAATACAGGGCGCAACCTTGTCAATGTTCCCTCCTTCACGCGCTGAAAAATATCATCCATACCTTCCTTCTTCAGTTGGTTGAAAGTCCCGATCAGTACAATACCATTTAGTACAGCAACGCCAAACAAAGCAATAAAACCGATTCCGGCACTGATACTGAAAGGCATACCGCGGAGCATCAGGGCAAAAACACCACCAATTGCACTCATTGGAATGGCCGTAAAGATCAGCGCCGCCTGCTTAATGGAATGGAATGTGAAATACAATAGCATAAAGATTAGCAAGAGGGAAACAGGCACTGCAATCATCAGACGAGCGCTCGCTTTCTGTAAGTTTTCAAACTGCCCCCCATAGGTGAAATAATAACCCGCAGGCAATTTCACTTTGGTCGACAGCTGTTGTTGGATATCTTTGACCACACTCTCCACATCTCTTCCTGATACATTGAAGCCAATGACGATCCGCCGCTTTCCAGCTTCTCTACTGATCTGCGCGGGGCCAAGTTTATAATCAATGGCCGCTACCTGCGACAATGGAATCTGAATACCTGTATCAGTTGGAATCATGAGATTGCGTACATCGTCTATACTATTGCGGTGTGTCGTATCCAAACGAACAACCAAATCAAAACGACGTTCATTTTCATAAATCTGTCCAGTACTGCGACCAGCGAAAGCCGTACTTACCACGTCATTGACATCTTGAATCGTAAGACCGTAATTGGCAATGCGTGTACGGTCATATACGATATTGATCTGCGGCAGCCCCGATACTCGCTCCACCTGCGGGGAAGTAGCACCTTTAACGGACTGAATCTGTGCTGCCACGATATTCGCATAAGTTGCCAGAGAATCAATATTCTCACCGAAAATCTTCACGGCAACATCTTGACGGATTCCTGTCATTAACTCATTGAATCGCATCTGTATCGGCTGGTTCTTTTCAAAGAAGACACCGGGGATAACTTCCAGTTTTTCAAGGATCGCTGCTCCGAGTTCATTATAACTTCGGCCGGATTTCCATTCCTTCTGGGGTTTCAGTACCACCATCAAATCGGTCGCTTCCGGTGGCATAGGATCCGTCGGTACTTCCGCCGCTCCGGTTTTGCCAACAACCATTTTTACTTCGTCAAACTCTTTAATGATACGGGAAGCCTGCATCGAAGTTTCTATACTTTGTGAAAGCGAACTCCCTTGTGGCAATATACAGTGAAAGGCATAATCCCCTTCCTGTAACTGCGGGATAAATTCTCCGCCCATATTTTTAAAGAAGAAGACAGATATGGCAAAGAAAGTGATAGTCAAGCTGACAATAATATACTTGAAACGAATAGCTTTCTGCAATAAAGGCGCATAGATGCGCTGAAGTTTTTCGATAAAACGTTCGCTGAACGTTTTCTTGTCATGATGCTTTTTAGGTAAAAACAGGGCACACATCATTGGAATGTATGTCAGCGAGAGGATCAATGCGCCAAAGATCGCAAAACTTACTGTCTGTGCCATCGGGCGGAACATCTTGCCTTCCACCCCGACCAATGTCAGGATTGGAATATAAACAATCAGAATAATGATCTCACCAAATGCTGCACTGGTCCGGATTTTTGAAGCAGATTCGAATACCTCATGATCCATTTCCGATTGTGACAGTTTCTCAGTAGACTTGCGCAGGCCAAGATGGTGGAGTGTAGCTTCCACAATAATTACCGCGCCATCGACAATAAGACCAAAGTCTATCGCACCTAGACTCATTAAATTGGCACTCACACCAAAAACATTCATCAATCCCAAAGCAAAGAGCAGGGATAATGGAATGGCTGAGGCAACGATAAGCCCCGCACGGAGGTTACCCAAAAACAGCACCAATACAAATATAACGATCAGCGCTCCCTCGATTAAGTTCTTCTCAACAGTACCTATTGCACGACCAACAAGATCCGTACGGTCCAGGTAGGGTTCGATCACCACATCATTGGGCAGGGATTTTTGGATCGTAGGGAGCTTCTCTTTTACACGCTTGACCACTTCATTGCTATTCTCACCCTTCAGCATCATCACTACACCACCCACAGCATCCACTTCCCCATTATATGTCAGGGCGCCATACCTGACCGCATGTCCAAAACGCACATCGGCTACATCTTTGACATAGATAGGTACAGCACCGGTTTTTTTAATCGCGATATTCTTCACATCCTCCAGCGACGTAGCCAGTCCAATGCCACGAATGAAGTATGCGTTCGGTTTTTTGTCGATATAAGCACCACCGGTATTCTGATTATTTTTCTCCAATGTGGTAAAAATTTCCGGAATGGTGATATTCATCGCCTTAAGACGATTAGGGTCAACAGCGACCTCATATTGTTTCAATTCACCACCAAAGCTATTGACCTCAGCGATACCGGGTGTACCGTAAAGCTGGCGTGCAACGATCCAGTCCTGCATGGTCCGTAGATCCTTTGCATTATACTTGCTTTCGCTGCCTTTTTTGGGGTGAATGATATATTGATAGACCTCTCCCAAACCCGTACTAACGGGAGCTAGTTCGGGTTTACCGATACCTTGCGGAATTTGGTCTACGGCCTCTTTTAGACGTTCACTGATGAGCTGCCGTGCAAAGTAAATGTCTACATCCTCTTGAAAGACGACAGTAATTACCGAGAGCCCAAAACGGGATATACTTCTGATTTCCTCAATTTTTGGTACCGTAGCGATACTTTGTTCAATTGGGAAAGTAACTAATTGTTCGACTTCCTGCCCTGCCAAGGTTGGACAAGAAGTAAATATTTGAACTTGATTGTTGGTGATGTCAGGAACTGCATCTATCGGTAGTTTTGTTGCGCTCCAGCCGCCCCAGATAATAAGTAATAAAGTCATTAAGACAATAATGATCTTATTCTTGATGCTAAATTTAATTATACTATCTAACACAATATATTTGATTAATGCTTAAATAATAGCTATATAAAATAGCTTATTTCCTTGCAACAATAAATGCCACAGCTAAATATTACCCGCTAACATTCATTGGAGAAGCGGATTTTTCCAATGATTTTAACGTGCAGTTATTAAAAATTGAAATTAAGCATTTACCTTGGGCGGCTGCCAGATAGTTCCGAAGTAGTTAGAAAGAATAGGTGTGTCCAGAACCGGTATACGATTGTTAAAATAAATCGAAATCGGAATACCTGCAATTTTAGGCAATTGGTATTCAAATGCCGTAATGTTTCCGCTACAGCAGTTGCAATAGCAAAAAATTGAACAGGCATCTGTATTCTCATCACTATGATGATGAGGCTCGTTTAATTGTGTTTCCATAGCTATTCCACCGGTGCGAATGTTCGCATCACTGCATGGGAAAAAGGAAAGTCCCAAAATATAGGTGATCAGTATGATAACAGTTAACCGCATTGTTATACAAATTTAGAAAAATATTTTAAAAATTTATTTTTTGACAATAATTGCACCGTTAAATTGAACGAAAAGCAGAGGATACACTGCCTTCACCTACAATTAAACACCTATTACTCTTATGGCTTAGAATTGGCGCCTGATTACAAAATCACCTTCATGAAATTAAGGACAGTTTTTCATTTTAAAGCTTTGAATTGATATATCAAGATTGTACGCATTATGGTCTGGTACATAACTATAGATGACCTCCGTGCGTTATCCGATTTTTGAAAGTCCTGAATTATTTTTCGACTGTATCCTCATATCCTTTCGACGCGCGCTATCTCCAAATAGTAAATCATAGAATTAATTTATACGAAAATTATATTCAAATAAAATTTTAAATGAAACAATAAATAATCCTTTATGTGTACTAAAAACTAATGTTTAAACATTGTTGTTAATCTGTAGAACTTTCTCTACAGTAAAAAATACTTATTGAAAATAATAGTGGTTAAGCTAATTGTTGTGTATATAATTGCAAAAATAAATTTAGGTACTTATTAGCACCGTATGAGATATTTCACTAGTCAATATTAATTATGTTGATAAATTAATAATAATAAAATAATAATTCATTAAAAATCATTAGAAACGAAGTAAAATCAAAATGTCTACTAACATGAAAATGAAACATTACCGCAATCTTAAAAATTTTATAATGCTGGGATGCATTATAATGGTTGCTTCGACTCTTTATTCTTGTAAAAAGAGTGATGAAAACACAATCGCGGCTGAACAAACGATGGTCAAGATCAATCTACAGGGGGTTGCGGCTTATATTGAAGGCGAAGGCAACGCTGTAGGACAAAAGCAAGGTTCCGTTAACGCTTCCGCTGCAAGGGACGCTTCCGAGGTACAGGAAATGACGGTTCCTTTCGGCAATGGCACTTCCATCGATGTTGTACTGACAAACAGCTCGGCTGCAGCAGTTAAAAAGGGATTGGTCGCTTCATCAAGTACCACAGCTACAACACCTCAGGTGACTGAAAAACCTTTGGATGCCGGTGTGAAATACAAAGTTGTTGTTTATGATGAACAAGGCAATTACGTTACTGAGAAAACGTATAGTTATGGCGGAGAAGCAGTTGCCGAAGGTATTGTTCTTGATGCCGGAAAAACGTATACTTTTATTGCCTATTCGACAAATAGCACAAGTACGGTACCAAGTATCAATAGCCAAGGTACATTAACAACAGCGAGTCTTAACAATATCAGTGGCGATTTGATGTATTTTGCAAGCAAGTTGAAACTAAACAGTGGAGTGAACAACTTAAACGTTGTTTTAAAACACCGCTTCAGTCAAATCACAACAACGTTGACAATGGATGCGAATATGACTGGTGCCATTACCAAAATTGAAAATGCGGTATTTAAACCAAGTCATTTATCTGCTAACCTAAAACTTTCGGATGAAGCGCTTACATACAATGGATTAAATGATGCTGGTGTACTTGCACAATTTCCTGCTTTGGGGATAGGGTTACGTACGGTAGTCAGCACTCCTTCCCTATTGATCCACCCCGCAACAAATGCAGGAACCTTAAAATTGGGGAGCTTAACTATCGACGGCGAGACCAAGTCAAACGTGACTATCCCAAATGTAAATATCAACCCTGGACAGAAATATGATCTGAAGCTTAATTTCAAAACTTGTACACAAGATGTGACTAGTGATGGATTAAACTGGAGCTATCCCGCAGTAACGGTTGGTGGCAAAACCGGAATCCGGGTTGACGGGGTATTTTATAGAAATGGTACCACAATCTCCAAAAACTTCACTGCCCCTGCTGCAGACTACGGGTTTGTGTTTGATATCACCGAGCTGGACAATGCTTTCAATATGGAAAT
This sequence comes from Sphingobacterium sp., assembly GCA_029239355.1. GTDB lineage: Bacteria > Bacteroidota > Bacteroidia > Sphingobacteriales > Sphingobacteriaceae > Sphingobacterium. Next base: position 14,323 of record JAQZAZ010000066.1, on the reverse strand, counting down.
TAATGGTGTGAAATTGGCGAAGAGTGAAATCCAATTTGAAGTTGGGGCATCTTCAGCACAGAATATCCAATTCCTTGACGGAAGTAAATATGCGGGAACAAACGTGCAAACAGGCAAGAGAATTGATCAAGTCTATAATATGCAAGGAACGGCCGCTAATCCATTGATCAAGCTCGTGATCAGCAGAACAGGCAAAGTGACCATGTTTGGCAGCAAGATCAATGGTGGACCGTTATATGAACTTGTATTGGTTAATGGTAATGCCTTCAATACTTTTCCTTGGGGAAGCACACAAAATAATACAGTTAAAGTAACTCAACTTGTAGATGGCCGTACAATTATTAAAGGCATAGGTGCTGGTAAGAAGAAAATACCTTGTAGCTAAACGAAGGAATAGATTTAAAAAACACACATAATTCATTAAATAAAAGACTATGAAAAAGAAAATGGCCTATACCGCCCCTCTGGTTAAGGTACAACTGATCGAACTTGAGCAAGGCATAGCTGCCGGCTCAGCAACTGCAAGACCCGAAGACTCCAATGGTCAAGTCAATGAGCAATGGGGGCTTGGAGACAACGACAATCGTACAATAGATTGGTAACAAGCGTCATTATCAGCACGCAAAGAGCCGAATTAAACACAGATCATATTGTGTTTAATTCGGCTTTTAATTTATTATTATTGCGTAATGCTACAATACCTTCTGTAATCGTTTTGAAAATTCGTTTATTTTTGAAATGCTAAGCTGTTTCATCACTTGAAACAGGTGAGCTTTGAACATATTGATGGTATGTTCGCCACCAGCATTTCCTAGGGCACCCACGCCATACATAAATGGTCGCCCCATAAAGTTGAATTCAGACCCTACAGCATGTGCACGGGCCAAGTCCACTCCTGATCGTATACCACCGTCCAGCATAATTTTGATTTTGTTTTTATACGCCGGGTTGCTTGTGAGATGAATTAGCGAATTGATCGATGATTCGCTGGCGTCAAGCTGTCTACCACCATGGTTTGAAACGATAACACCGTCTACACCTAGGGCAATAGCAGCCTGCATATCTTCATCAGTTGCAATTCCTTTTAAGACCAGCGGTCCTTTCCATAAGTCCCGAATAGCTTTAATCTTTTCCTTATCAACTTTACCGGTGAAAGTTCTGTTCATAAATTGTCCCAATTGTGCAAGATCCAGCCCCTTTTCCATATAAGGTTTTAAGGTTGCAAAAGATGGAATTCCATGTCGAAGTGTTTCGATGCCCCAAGTCGGGCAAGCAAATGTCTGTAAGATATTCGCGATATTCATTTTTGGGGGCATGGACAAGCCGCTTTTAATCTCTTTATAGCGAAGTCCAAAGGCAGGAACATCGACCAAAACGACAAGTACTGGGCATTCGACCGCCGTCAGTCGTCTTAAAATATCATCACGCAATTTGTTCTCTGTAGGGTGATAAAGTTGAAACCAAGCTTTTCCCCCTGATACTTCGGCAATGCGCTCGATACTGCTAGTCGATACGGTACTCAAAATATAAGGAATATCATTTTCGGCTGCTGCTTTTGCCAAAATTTCTGGCGCATTTGGCCACATCAACCCCTGTAAGCCAATTGGTGAAACGCCAAACGGTGCACTATAGCGGCGACCAAAGAGCTCTACGGACATATCAATTTCCTCACTCACCTGAAGGTATTGCGGCTTTAATAAAATATTGTCAAAATCACTTTCGTTCCGAGCAAGATTGAGCTCTTCGTTGGCACCTCCTATTAAATAGTCGAATGCAAATTTTGGAATTCTTTTCTTTGCTTGTCTTCTTAAATCTTCAACAGCAGGAAATCGCGTATTGTACGTAAACTTTTGGCTCATGATTGATGTATTAAATATTAGCAGTGATTTATCTGCGCGCCAAATATACTATATAAATTTGAAAATTATTAGTTATTTAGCCAACATTCTCACATCGATTTTGTCACTGGCATATTCAACCGTGTCACATCGCGCAAAGTCCACACCCATAATTTGGGACACTTTTGGATAGTAAAAAGTTGGGTCAAATTTCTTTGTCATCGTGCTTGCCAAATGATCTATATTGTGCTAAGTAGGCAATATAGCATCATTGAAAGTACAGATGACTATTTGAGATCTAACCCCTCCAATCTTCTTAGGCCAGAAGTTGCTGGGCCGTTCAAAAGTTTACCTTCAATATCAAAACGGGAACCGTGGCAAGGACAATCCCAAGATTTTTCTGAAGGATTCCAACTAACTGTACATCCCATGTGGGGGCAAATCGAACTCAAACAATGTAGAGCTCCACTATCATCACAATACACTGCGAATCTTTTACCTTCATAGTTGACAATCTTACCCTCACCGACAGCAATATCTTCCATTGCTTTAATTTTTTCCGTCGACAATTTATCCATTATAAAGTGCTTCGAAGCGCTCCATCCTTCAGACAATACACTTTTCGCGCTAGCGATGGGTTTTATACGAGAAGGCGATAGCAATTTTGATAAAGGAGTCTCCTTTTGCTCCAGTAGATCAGGAATCACCAAGGATGCCATTGATCCAAAGGTCATTCCATTTCCGCCATATCCAGTAGCAATATATACGTTATCTTCATTAGGCATGCGGCCTATATAAGGTAACCCGTCTGCTGAAACATAATATTGAGAAGACCATTGTGCAATAAGCTTATCGTATTCGAAATGCTTATCGACCAAAGCCTTTAAATCGCTAAAATGTTGCGCTGTATTTTTTTCATCACCCGTTTTATGATCAAACCCACCAGCAATCAGATAGTATTTGTCTTCGCTACGATGGTATCGAAAATAATGGTAGGGATCATAAAGATCTGCGGTCTGCGCAAGCATTTTTGGGGCTTGGCTAAGTTGCACCGTGAGGGCATAACTGCGATAAGGTGCGACCAACAAACCAAACCTATTCTCCCCCGGAGGCACGTGTGTTGCCCAAATAATATTTTTTGCAGACAGGATACCTGAGTCAGTCGTTTTCACGGTAACCATACCATCTTTATTCGTATAATCATGAATGGGTTGGTTTAACAATACAGTACCTCCATCTTGACAGAACGCTTCCAATAATCCTTCTATATATTTTAAAGGATGAAATTGCCCTTGTCCCTCAATTCTGATTGCTTTTTCAAAAGGCAAACTAAAAGGGAGGGTATTACTTTCGGTCGTTTTTATTCCCAATTGTTGGTGAGCAGCGCGAATCTTATCAAGTTGTTCATTTTGACCTTGTTCGGCACTGAAAAGAAAGAAGTCACATGCGTTGTACTCACAATTTATTCCATACCTCGAAATATTCGTCTTAATATAGTTTAACGTATCATCTGTGCTTTTGACCAACAGCTGAGCAGCGTCTTCGCCAAAGCTATTTATGATCTCATCGTAGGATGCGTCGTAGAAGTTATTAATGTGCGCAGTTGTTCCCCCAGTTGTTCCAAAGCCTGGATTTTCTTTATCTAATAGTAAACATTTTATTCCTCTATTTTGGAGCTCCTTTACTAGGGTTATGCCGGTGATACCAGCGCCTACAACAATAGTATCAAATGTCACATCTATTAAATCAGTCGAAAAATTTTGGCTATCAGTAGTTTGCCAAAAGCTCTTATTATTACCGTCGCGTTTCATATAAGATTCATTTAAAGGCTGGGAGATAGAGATACCCAGCCTTTGATGGTATAACTAATTCTCTCTTCTATTAAGAACCACAGCACTCGGCAATCGTTTCTGATTTAAATACGTAAAATAAAGAAAAAATACGCCTTCGTATATAGCATCAAACCAAGCGCATATTGGCATTGTTCATTTCCAAAATCAGGATAACTAAATTGAAAATTATGACAAGCAATCTCAATGACTATATGAATTCCATTCTTCCCTTGTGGATAAAGGACAAGAAAATATTAATTACTGGTGGTACTACAGGCATAGGACGAGCCACTGCGCTGCTATTAGCCGCTATGGGTAACAATGTTTTTATATGTGGGCATCATGAGCAGCAGCTCAACGACACACTGCATGATTTTGAAGCATTACATACGTCAGGGTCTTTATCGGGTATTGTTGTAGATTTAGCTACTGAGGCGGGGATACAACAACTGTTTGAAAAGTTTGACAATATGTATGATCATCTGGATATCTTAGTTAATAATGCTGCGATCGCCTTTCAATCTGTCAAACAAGGAACTTATTCTGATCAGGCCTATTTATTACGAACCAATATCCTTGCTTATCTTTCTTGCGCTCAGGCTGCGCTGTCGCGCATGGAGCCCAGGGGTTCAGGACACATTGTAAATGTGGGATCTATGAGTGCCGATATTCGGGAAGCAGAAAGCTCTGTATATGTATGCTCAAAGGGAGGTATCCAAGCCTTCACTGAATCATTGCGTAAGGAAGTAAATCCTAAGGGCATTCAGGTGTCACTTATTGAACCTGGTTCTGTTGGGTCTGATATGCAGCCTTATTCACCACAAGAGCAGCGTAATAAAATCGAATCCATGGAGATGCTTTATGCTGAAGACATTGCTCAGGCAATTGCCTTTATTGTATCCCAACCCATGCGAACTTCAATTGTGAGCATGCAGGTGAAGCCTTTGCGGCAAATCATTTAATATTATCCCGTAAAAGAGCAAACAAATCACTCGACGCAAACGTCCAAATAAGAAACGGAAAACATGAAAGCAAAAAAAAATTTATTTGAACGGTTTTCAAACTGGGCAACACATGCGACTGGAAGTTCTGCAGCATTTATCCTGGCAACCTCTACGGTAATTTTGTGGGCAGTGAGTGGCCCAATCTTCGGTTATTCTGAGACGTGGCAGTTGGTCATCAATACAGGAACAACAATTATTACATTTCTAATGGTGTTTTTGATTCAAAAATCCCAAAATAAAGACTCAAAAGCGATTCATTTAAAATTAAACGAAATAATTGCTTCCCATGAAGGAACGAGCAATCGTATGGTAAATTTGGAGAACCTAAGCGAAGAAGAACTGGATCAATTGGCAAAATTTTATGCACACATTGCCAAACTGGCACTTCAAGAAGGTGAGCTTACTTGTACACACTCTATTGATGCGGCTGAAGAAAACCACGATTTTAAACGAAAGTTTCGCCAGCAAAGGAAAGATGTTTCAAAAACTGACAAGGAAGGAAATTGATAAGTGCCAAAATGCCCGTTCCAATATTGCCCTAGCTGTTCTTCTATTCATTTTTTTAAGTTTTAAATAATTATTTACATAAAGAATTGGCCCAACGTCGTTGAGCCAATTCTTCCTTTTTCCATTCATTTTTTTCTGCCAAAAGACCCTAGTCGTGTCCTTCGGTTTTTACAATTTTATTGTAAATACCTAATAATAAAAATGGTGCAGCCCATTGTCCAACAAATAAGGCCGTCTTATCATTAGTCATACATTTAAGCGCTGCCGACACACCCATAGAAAGCAATGCTGCTCCCAAAAAAAGCGTTGACGGTAACTTAGAGGTTTGCTCTTCAATCTTTTTGGTGATTTCACCTTCATTTCCTGTTGTTAATGCCATAATCTTAAAATTTAATGTTAAAAAATGTTGTATTATATATCAATTACATTTGCATCTGCTAGTTTAAAACAGGACTTAAACTTTTTTGGTTCACATACTATTCAGAAAATCCACGAATCACGCATTTATCCTTTAGTTAAAGTAAAAACACTTTTTTTGTGGTATAAAACACGAAGTATATTATCAAGTACAAATACAGTGAAGATCAACTAAACAAATGTCAACTGAGCAACTTTTTTTGAAAGCCAAATTGAATCAATTGAGCAGTATTTCTTGAATTAGTTTTCTCGAGCAGTAGTTGGCGTTGACCTTCTACAGTTCGCTTGCTAAGAAAAATTTTATCGGCAATTTCAGCATTCGTATACCCCTCTGCTATTAATTCCAGAACTGATAATTCTCGTTCAGAGATTTCATATTTTACCATTATTTCCTTCTTATCGATTTGTGGATCTATATATTGGGCTAAATAATTTATCAATTCTATTCCCAGTGCTGCGCTGACGTACTGCATTCCATTCATAACTTGTGTAATGCCAAATAAGATCTCGTCAACATGAGAACTCTTTAACAAATAGCCATCAGCGCCTGAATTTAAAGCCTCGTGTATCGTTTGGATTTTATCATCCATTGATAATACAACGACTTTAACAATTGGATATAGGGCTTTTACGTGCCGAATAAATTTGAGACCATCCATCACATCCATATGAATATCTGTTAAGATGAGATCAGGTTGTACTTGCGCAAGATATTGCAATGCTTTATCCCCGTTTTCTGCTTCAGCAATTACGTTGATATTTTCTTGAGCCTCTAAAATTAATTGAAATCCAGATCTTACAAGTTTGTGGTCATCCACCAAAAGCAACCGTGTCATAGCTGTCTGTTTTATTATCAAAACTGGTATGGTAAATTGATTTTCTTGAACAGAAACAGCGACTAATTGGAAATAGTTTTAAGTATTTTCTTTTAACAACCAATAGAATGTGTAGGTCTTTATCTGCTCATCTGTTAGCTAAGTAGGAGAAAGATGATCTGGAAGAAACATTTATTGTTTTGGAATACAGCGGATTAATACGCTAACGATACGTATAGATGACATTTTTTGCTTAAAATACCTAAAATAACTGCTCTTCAAACTGTAGATTCCTGAGCTTTGTTCCTAAGTAAAAAACAAGCGCTTATGTTTACATCAATAGTTATCGGTATTGTGTTCATCGTCGTAGCGGCTTATATCCTTATAAACTATAGAAGCCGGCGAAATGGCACTCACAATAATAATCCTTAACAAATTAAATAATAGTATTATGAAAACCATTTTAAGATTTCTTGGCTTATTCATAGCCATTTTGACTTTTAGCACGGTCTTGCACGCACAAGACACGACTAGTACAAACACCCAACAGGGCGATCTAGATTTCGCGAGCAAGGCGACGGCAGCAAATAATTTTGAACTGCAAGCAGCGAATATTGCATTGGCAAAGTCTCAGAATCAAAGCATTAAACAATATGCACAAATGATCCTGGACGATCATACTACCGTAGGTAATGAGCTGTCTTCGATGGTAAAAAATAAAAACTGGCAATTAAGTACGCCCGGTAATCAAAATTATACTAAGATGATCGATGATCTGAATAATGCCGATCCAGCAAACTTTGATCGTATATATGCTGATATGATGGTGAAGAGCCATCAAGAGGCCATTACCTTATTTAAAGATGCTAGCGGTGGTACGGCTACTTCCGATGCAGACCTACGCAAGTTTGCATCCGAGAAGGTCAGTGCTTTCGAGAAACATCTTGATCAGATAAAAAACGTGGGATCAACAGACAGTACAGTACCCACTGGCACATCCAATAGTAAAATCCCCGGACCAACAAGTCCAGTTAAAGGAAAAACACCCAAACCTACATTAAAATAATATACAAACTACTCCACAATTTCCAAGTTTGAGGACAAAGTAAGATGAACTTTGTCCTCCTTAATTAAATACAAATGCTGTTTATGGAACAACCTTTCGATTACATACACGAACTCTTAAATAGGCAAATGGCCCTACGTGCCAAAATAGAGGCTAGCCCGATTGCTGGTGAAATCAAGTTTTCCTATGGAAACGATTATTACCAGGAGGAAGTGCGGAGCATGGGCCTTGCAATGATACATGATGGATTAAATGACCAAGGGGAGCAATTGATACTCGATTTTATTAAAGAACATTATCCTAAGCATGTCGATGCGGAACTCGAGTGGATCAAAAAAATGATGCGCTATCTTAATGCTATTACTGACACCTTCATAGATAATTTACATGCAGAAGGATACAGGTGGTTGCAAGGGAATGTTGACCTTCCTAATGAACATGCAATCTTCTACCCTATTTTTGAACTTAATTCAGCCAGTTTACAGTCTTTCGAATTGGGTCTCAATATGGTAGTGGATTTGACCAATGCCAACGAAGTTGAAAATCTACGCGGATGGGCATATTACCGTTAAAGGTAATCTAAAGTGAAATTAGATTATGCTGAAGCTTTGCATGAATGTTGCGATAATTCGGTTCTTGGCTGTCCAAGACACTTCAAATGCTCAATACATTAAAGTGATCACTCCACCAGTGACCTAAAAAAACAGATTGACCCCGAGACCTACGTTGTTTATGGAAGCCATCAGATTGTTACAAAAATATACATGCTCATTTCACGCCGTAAAGAAAGTTATTTGGCGTCCTTGGCCCTGTCAAGATTGTCCAATGGAAGCCCTGAATTCTTACTTTCTTTTTCTCTAAGACTATCGTTTGGTCGGCTGCGATGAATATTATCTAGCGGTACGCCGCGATTATTTCTACCAACGCTGTCTGTTCTGTTATTCACATCGGCCTCGACCCTTTTCTTACCGTCTCCACAGGCGAAAAAAATAATACCGGCCAAAGTGATACTGAAAATTAAATTAAGCTTGACAGTTAAATATGTTTTTTTGATCATGTTATTTAAATTACGTATATAAACTGGAGCCCTCCGGGTATTTAACCTTTACCTGTCTCATCGTTCGGAGCATCAACAGGTTTGGATTCAGGTGACCCTTTCTGCCTGAGGAATATTGTAAAAAAAACTATTGACAATACGGATAAGAATTCACTTTGCCAGTTTTGAAATGTTTCGAACCAGAATTCAGGCATTACAAAATATGTAGTTGCTTTATCTGTCGGTAAGCCCTTTAGTTGCTGTTCCGTATTGTGGTGATGCCAGCTCCCATAGAAATGTGTTACCCAACTTAAAAAGAATAGCAAAGCAAAGCAAATAAACAAAGAAGAACTATAAAGTTTCAATATCCATCCGCCCTTTCGCACAGGATAGGGTGCATTGGGATGCGGCTGAGGTTCGCGATCGACTTCTTCTGGTTCATCCAGTTTCTTGGATTCTGAAGAACCCAATTGGCGTAAGCTGACAGTTAACATAACGTACATCGCCATCTGCAAAAACTCACTTTCAAAATTTTCGAATGTAGCCGAAATACAGTGTCCGGTCCCTAGGTAAGCCAAGAGTTCAATGGCTGGCTGGTGCGCTTCCTGTAATTCCTCATTATAGACTTTCCATCCCGTCAGTAACTGCAGACAAAGAGTCCCTATAAAAAGTCCCAGGAATACCAAACTCAGACCATTACGGTAAAAGAACGAATATGATGTTTTATTCTTCATAATATATGATTTAAATATAGACTATGCTTTTGTTTTAAAGGTAAAACTACTACGGCCATTGGGTTCCATCATTGCGATGTCTACTTCATCAAGATGCTTGCTATGAGTCTCCAAACGTAAGCTGGTTAATAAGTCAGTTCTACTTACACCTAAACGATCCATGTGATGCCATTGTATCTGTCCGTTTTTGTACAGTACCACTGGTCTGCCTTTCATCAGATTACCAAGATAAGGTACTCGTGTTGATATATGGGCTAAGATTTTATTGATTACAATCATGGCAAAGCCAGCGAATACTGTCGATATAAAAGGCGAAGCACCAACAATTCCTCTTGCTAAGACGGCGCCAAGCATAATAATAATGACAAAATCCACACCCGATTTTCGCCCTAGAATCCGCATTCCCCCAAAACGGACCAAAAATAGCGCTATAAAGAACATAATTAATGCTCTGATTCCCATTTGTATCATCGACAGGTTTTCACCTATACCCAATAAGCTTTCCATTATATTCCTTCTCCTTAAGCTAAGTTCTTTTTTAACTGAGCCATCCTATTGGCACGATATATTCTTTTGCTTACAGAACAGTAGGAATGCACAAACAAGTTGCTGGGATTTTTAAATCGAGTATTTATACTTATGGGCCGTGCCAAAATACGCAATCCTTAAAGCCTACAAACTTCTGCGATTATTTAACTGTTTTCAGACTAAACATGAAACATGATCCATCTTGATAATCCACCCGAAGAATGTATTACCTTCTTTCGGGACACACTTCGACTGCTCCATGAGAGCGAAAGCCAGTTTATGGTGGGAGGCGCATTAGCGATGTTCCATTATACGGGAATTACACGGCCTACAAAGGATATGGATATCTTTTGCAAGAGCAGTGAGTATCCTAAAATTCTTAAATACTTCTCTGCTAACGGGTATCAGACCGAATTAACGGATGTGAGGTGGTTGGCAAAGATCTATAAAGATCCATACTTTATCGATATTATTTTCGACAGTGTTAACCATAATTGCACAGTCGATCAGGATTGGTTTGACTGTGGGGCTGAAAGTGTTCTTTTTGATACCAAAGTGCGTTATATACCAGCCGAGGAACTTGTATGGTGTAAATTATATGTTCAAAATAGGGAAAGGCATGACAGTGCAGATATTAACCATATTTGGCTCAAGTATGGAAAAAAATTCGATTGGGAGAAATTGCTTTTGCGTATGGACCAGCATTGGCATCTGTTGCTTGCTCAGATAATTATTTTTCAATTTACCTATCCTCATGACTATAGAGAAATTATACCAAAAGATCTCTTTGATGAACTGATCAATCGTGCACGGGAGCAATACGAGCTTCCCCCCTGCCTGGAAAAGGTTTGCTTAGGCCCTTTAATCGACCAAACACAATATCAGATCGATATTAAAGACTGGGGTTATAAATCATATACGATAAAAACTGTTTAAGATGAATAAAAAAACGACTATAGCGGCAATAGGTGATATCCATATGAATGCCAGCCAACACGGCAAATGGAAAAGTATATTTGAAGAGATTTCACAAAAAGCAAAGGTTCTTTTGCTATGCGGCGACCTAACTGATACTGGCGACGAAGAGGAAGCCGAATTACTTGTAGCAGAATTGCAGACCGTTAAGATTCCTGTACTTGCTGTCTTGGGAAATCACGATTACGAAAAAGGGCGCCAAAAGCAAATCCGTCAGATTTTGACAGACAATAAGGTCACAGTATTGGATGGCGAGGCTATTGTAATCGAGAATATCGGCTTTGCAGGTGTAAAGGGTTTTGGAGGGGGATTTGATCGCTATATGCTTTCTATGTTTGGTGAAGATGCTATGAAGAGTTTCGTACAGGAGGCTGTCAACGAATCACTGCTACTCGATCGTGCACTTGCGAGGCTTGAACAAGAATATTCCGATATAAAAAAAGTTGCCCTACTACATTACGCGCCCATAGCGGAGACCGTTACAGGAGAACCAAAAGAAATTTATCCATTTCTTGGCTCTACGCATCTTGTTGAGCCGTTGCAACGGCGGAAAGTTACTGCTGCCTTTCATGGTCACGCTCATGCTGGAAAATTTAAGGCACTATCGCCTGCAGGTATTCCCATCTACAATGTAGCAGTCCCGGTGCTCAAAGCACAACATGGAAATGAAACCAGTTATGCCCTTATCGACATCTGATATAGGCATTTCTTATTATTTGATCGGTTCATCGTCCACCGTTTTACGTTTTAGGATTTGTTCCAGTTGGGTATGTAAGGTGGTAACAGTACCTTTCCCAACCACACCTACCACTCCTATACTACCTGCTGCAAAAAGTAGACCCTTGATTTTAATATTAATACAAACTTTGAGGCAGGTTCATCCGTTCAATTGGTAAACCAACACTAATATTTCAAGTATATGGAAAAATTAAAAAACAAAAGGATTGCAATCCTGGTGGCTGACGGATTTGAGGAGATTGAATTAAGCAGTCCAAAAGAGGCTTTAGAACTTGCTGGAGCGAAGACTGATATTATATCGCCCTCAAAAACTAAAGTGAGATCCAAAAATGGTGACGAGTGGTCAAAAGATTATCCTGTTGATATCGATCTGCAAAATGCGGAAGAAAATAAGTATGATGCGCTTTTACTGCCGGGCGGCGTTATTAATCCCGATAAATTACGTACTAATAAGACCGCTACAGCTTTGATCAACGCATTCTGGGAGCGTGGTAAACCGATAGCAGCCATTTGTCACGGCCCGCAACTGTTAATTAATGCTGATCTGGTTCGGGATAAAAAAATGACTTCCGTAGAAGCGATAAAGATAGATTTGATCAATGCTGGTGCTAAATGGGAAGATGCGGAAGTCGTCATTGACGATGGTTTAATTACTAGCCGGACCCCAGAAGATCTACCTTCTTTTAACAAAGCAATTGTCAGGGCGTTTTCGAAATAGAGTCAAAAACTCAATGATGTTAGGTTTACATGTTTTAAAAGCATAGAAAACGTATAATTACGAAATATTCAGGTACTAAAACCGTCAACTATTATTGTTATAGATATGTTCAATCAATAAATAGGATATAAATCAAGGTATTATGAACACAACAAAAACTACAAACCACGCAACTGCTAAAGGGCAGTCCCGTGGGAAAAGCACGGACAGTGAAAAAAGTATGAACAAGAGCAATGGAAAAAATACGTCAGCCTCAAAAAATGAGCAGAATGGTACTTCTGATAAAACAAAGGATGAGCTCTTGCAAATGGCCAAAAAATTAGAAATTACCGGGCGTCATGACATGACGAAAGATGAATTGATCAAAGCGATCGACAAGCACGGGAAAAAATAACCCGCTTTTGAATAAGTTCGAAGGAATTTCAGGATTATAAAAGTGACCCATTAATTGGGTCACTTTTTTATTGTTTTTTTTCTTTTGGCCTGTCTGTGGGATCGTTAGGCATTTGATTCAGTTGGTCCACCTGGGGATCTACACCCGCCTCAGCATCTCCGCGATCCTTATGATCTACATCTTTCAAGATCTCTCCCTCAGCGCCAAGTTTAACTTTCTTTTTTTTCTCCATTTCCCTTCCAACTAGTCGGTTTTCATTTTTCGTTGCCATATTTTTTCAATTTTGTTTATCTACTGAAAAGTCTCTGATAGAACTCAAACAGACTTTTAAATAGCGTGAATTATATTACTATGCATTAGGAACAGCGTTCAAGTGTAAAACGTTTTTTCTAAAATTCATACCATTCATGACATTGAATCCTGTTGCAGCGGGATGGTTAATCTAAATAAAAAAACTCCAACCTTTTTTTGTTGCATAGTGTTCTTTACAAAAGCAATAGACTTTAAAGCAATTTTGAACTAATATTATAAAAGCATGAGTAAAGTAATTAAAGCAATGATCAGTAGTGTTGTGGTACTAACTGTTTTTGGATGTAATGGTACACAATCCAATGATCAGAAATCAAGCGAATTAATGCGGGATTCTGTACCAAATGATACAACAACGATTCAATATCGAGATACAACTTCAAGTGAGTCCCACGGAGAAATCCCACCAACGCCACAGCCTGATACTTCTTCAAAAAAATAAAACCAATTTGATTTAGTTATTGTTCAATCTCCGATAATAGCATAATTATTTGTACTCTTCCGTCGGGAGACGGTCGGAGATTGATTTATTGTAGGAAGCTAGACACGAAAGTGTCTAGCTTTTCATTATTATGATTATTAGTCGAAGGATAAATTGATCTTCGAAAAACCTAAGCCTTGTAATAAAGGTTTGAAAACGATTATCGCATTCGATTTTGTCTGTTGCAGAATATCTGATTTTTTGACATCATCTGCCACAGCTTTTTCAGCGGTTTTATACGCTTCATCTACCAATTCGGCCTCTCTAAGAAATGCCATTTTGGTATCATAAACCTTTGACGCCTCATGGTCGATCTTAATATAACATATTTCTGGCGCCGGCAATTTGATGGAAACAGAATCTCCTATCACCTTAATATCCTCAGGCGTCAGTTTAGTTAAGTTCACACAACCTACAGCATCTGCCTTGACAATGAGTAATACGCTTGCTGTAGGCAAAAAAGTATTAATGTTTTTGTGTTCAACAACATCACTGTAACGATATTTAACAAGCTCCAATTTACCCATCGCCTCAATGCGATCGACCAGCAGCTGGTGCTTGCTCTCTACTTTAGGCCCGTTGTTGTATTTTTGATAGACAAACCAAGCTCCTACTGCCAAAATGGCCACGATCAATAAAAATTTCAAAAATTTTCCCATAAATATTATAATACAAATAATAGACCAAGCTGCAATTATAGATATTTGGACAGAAAATGTTGTACGAACACTGTCTTATGCTACATATAATATCGCTCGGCAAAAATATACCATTTGATAGACAATTGGTTAATCAAAAAGTTTAAAAAACATTTGGAAGATATGGCCTATAGTACTACTTTTGTGACATCAAAATCACGGTAGGTATAGCTCAGTTGGTTAGAGCACTAGATTGTGGTTCTAGGGGTCGTCGGTTCGAGCCCGATTACTTA
>JAQZAZ010000065.1 GCA_029239355.1 Sphingobacterium sp. | reverse complement strand
ATTGTTGAGCACCGCAACCATAAACTCCAAGGGATAATAGGTCTTGAGAAAAAGGCTCTGGTAACTCTCCACGGCAAAGGAAGCGGAGTGCGCCTTGTTAAAGGAATAGCCGGCAAAGCTTTCCATCTGTCGCCAGATCTCCCTACTGACTTGCTCGTCATAGCTCTTGGCTTTGCAGTTTGAGAAAAACTTATCTTCGATCTCGATCAGATGGTCTTTGCTGCGATATTTGCCCGACATCATGCGCCTGAGCACATCGGCATCGGCCATATCGAGTCCACCATAGGCATTAGCGATTTTCATCACATCTTCCTGATAAACCATCACGCCGTAGGTCTCTTCGAGCTGCTCCTTAAATACCGGATGTGGATAGACAACCGTTGTCGGGTCATGATGCCGACGGATGTATTCGCCCATCATACCTGAACTAGCAACTCCCGGACGGATAATGGACGAGGCTGCCACCAGGGTCAGGTAGTCATCACAGCGCAGCTTGGTCAGCAGCTGTCGCATGGCCGGGCTCTCGATGTAGAAACAGCCAATGGTATTGGCTGACCTGAGCTGTGCAGCGATATGGGCATCCTCGAAGAATCGCTTTGGATTATCGGTATCGATGACAACACCGAGATTTTCCCGCACAATGGTACGGCAATCTTTGATATGGCCGATACCGCGCTGCGAAAGGATATCAAATTTTTCGAAACCGATATCTTCGGCCACATACATATCAAACTGCATGGTGGGCAATCCTTTGGGCGGATTGTCCATGGCTGAATAGCAGGTCAGCGGTTCCTCGGAAATCAATACGCCACTGGCGTGTATGGTGCGCTGATTGGGGAAATCGGCCATGCGATTATACACGCTTAAAATGGTGTTGGTCACCTCATTCTTATTGAGCATATGCTCGGGCTCATGCACCAGGCGGTCGATCTCGGCCTTGGGCAAGCCGTATACTTTACCCAGTTCACGTAGGATACTCCTGGAGCGAAAGGTGCTCATGGCACCCATCAGGGCCGTGTGACCTGTCTGATAGCGATTGAAAATAAAATCATAGATCTCGTCGCGCTCGTTCCAGCTAAAATCGATATCAAAGTCTGGTGGACTCTTGCGCTTGGGATTGAGAAAACGCTCAAAGGGAAGATTGAGTGCAATAGGATCTACATCGGTGATCCCCAGGCAATAAGCAACGGCGGAATTGGCTCCAGATCCGCGGCCTACATAGTGAAAATTGCGTCCGCGGGCGTAACGGCAGATCTCGTCTGTAATCAAGAAATAGCTCGAGAAACGCAGGTTTTCGATAATCTCGAGCTCACGCTGGATGCGTTCGGTCGCGATCCGGTCATTACGCCCATAGCGTTTGGAAAAACCATCCACGCAGTACTTATGCAGCAGCTGCTTATCATTGTAGCGGTTGCCGGTAAAGGTTGTCTTGTTTTTCACGCTCGTAAAATCAAAATGAAAGGAACACTGCCCGAGGATACGATTCGTATTGGCGAGCAGCTGCGGCAGATCCGAAAATAGACGCATCAGTTTGACCCGGGGAATAAATACCTCGTCCTCGGCAGCTAGCTGATCATTGCTCAGCTGCGAGATCAGCAGATTATTATCAATCGCCCTGAGCTGCCGATGTAAGGTATAATCGGTCTTACGAAAACTGACTGGCGCTAGGATGACACAGCGATCGAGCAGTTTTCGGTCCATCAGCTGGGCACGTGTACGTTCGCTGGGTCGGACGCCGATGTATTCAAAATCCTGTAGCGGAAAGCTATTGAGCTTGCTAAAGGGATAGATGATAAACACCTGCTCAAACTCTGGCGCACGCTCAGGTGTAGGACGATTTTCCATATTGAGCTTGGTCCGATACTCATTGATCTCCCGGAAGCCTTGTTCGTTTTTGGCAATGGCCACGAAACAGAGCTGATCGTCGTCGCGAAACTCCATGCCTGCAAGCAGGTTCAGCCCTGCCGCTCGCCCCAGTTTGATAAAGTCGAGCGATCCGGAGCTGTTATTGATATCGGTAAGCACGGCGGTATCATACCCACCAGCCAGCATGCCCGAAATAAGATCCTGCAGGCTCAGTGTACCAAAGCGCAGGCTATAGTAGCTATGTAGATTTAAGAGCATGCTCCCCTCCTTTCTCCGGTGGCGGTGCACAGATGGCTTTCATCAGAAATTCGGCACCATAGCGTTTCCGGATCTTGTCCATGGCCTGCATCAGGTTGACCTCCTCGGCGCTATCATCAAAGAGGTCGGTCTGGTAGGAACCGTAAATCAAGCCCGAGAACTTGATCCCTATTAGGCGTATCAGCATCCTGCGGCTGTAGAGTTTTTTGAACAGGGAAAGCACCACATCGGTAAGCTTTCTGTCCGAATTGGTATAAGCGATCTGCAGCTGTTGGGTATGGGTATCGAAGTTGCTATAACGGATCTTGAGGGTAACGCAGCTCGTTAGTTTTTGATCTTTGCGAAGGTCAAAGGCCAGCGTGTCGACCATACCGATCAAGGTACGACGGAGGACGTTCATATCGATAGTATCTTGCTGGAAGGTGTTTTCTTTGGACATGGATTTCTGTTCACGAAAAGGTACCACCAGCGAATCGTCCAGGCCATTCGCTTTGCGCCAGATGTTGATCCCGTTCTCCCCGAGGACTTTCTGCATCGTGAACACCTCCATCTGCTGTAAGGTGCCAATCTTGGAGATGCCCATATTCCGCAGCAAGGTAAAGGACTTCTCACCGACCATGGGAATCTTGCGGATGGATAGCGGCGCGAGGAAGCCCTTTTCAGTCCCATTTTGTACTTGCTTTTCGCCACAGGGTTTGGCTGTCCCGGTGGCAATCTTTGAAACGGTTTTGTTGACAGATAGACCAAAACTAATGGGAAGACCTGTCTCTTTGATAATGCGCTGGCGGAGTTCCTGCGTCCATTTCCAGCAGCCAAAGAAGCGGTCCATGCCGGAGACATCGAGATAGTGCTCGTCGATACTGGCTTTCTCGACGATGGGTGTCTCTTCTTCAATGATCTGCGTCACAATACTGGAATACTGACTGTACATATCATGATCGCCCCGCACCACAACGGCCTCGGGACACATGCGCAGTGCCAGCCGCATCGGCATAGCGGAATGCACGCCATACTTACGGGCTTCATAGGAACAAGATGCAACTACCCCACGGTCACTACTCCCTCCTATGAGCACAGGTACTCCGATGAGCTTGCTATTCTGCAAGCGTTCCACCGATACAAAGAATGTATCGAGATCACAATGTACTATACTCCTCTCCATGTTTTTCAATTCTCTAATCGGTCGTTTACGACGACTCTTGTTTTCGGTAGTTGCTGTATTCAAAATTACTAATATTATTAGCAAAAAATCAATACGCTAGCTTGATTTAATTTTTATCACATTCATAGTCAGCGATATAATTTATAGTAAGGGGCTGGCTTAAACAAGGAGGCTGTTGCTCTGTTTATTACAAAACGGGATCTTGGATAATAAAAGCGTTAGTGGTACGTAGGAGATACCGAAAAGTAGAAAGTTTTGTAATTCAAAGTGGTACAGATAACAAAAAATGCACTTAGATTGTGAAGAATCGTAGCATATTACAGTAATCAAAATAGACTACTTAACCTATATAGTTATTCTTGGGGAAAGCACGCCATTATGTGCAGAATACGGAGACACTTATCTAAATTTGATTTGTAAATAAAAACCTGTAAATTCAATGGAAATTAACCTCTTTCCATTATGCAAAGCAACAATTGGTTCAACCAGTTTAAATACATCCAGCGAAAACGAGTATTTTTATTAATTACGCTATTAACTATTTTTCATAATACAAGCTCTGCGCAAAAAGATCCGCAGCTCAGGGAAGCACTGTCTATCATGACAAAAGCATCTATTTCCGGAGATATCGAAGGTATTCTAAGTCAAACATCGCCCCGCATAATTGAAAGCATGGGGGGGATAGATCAAGCAACAAAACTGACCAAGGAACTCTATTCTTCTCTTATAAAATACGGGGTTAAAATTGATTCCATGATCAATTATGTCGATATGGATGTCTCAAAAATTGATGGGATAGCGTATTGTTTTATTCCTCAAGTATTGGTAATGTCCATGCCTGAAAAAGACAAAATGGCGATCACTTCAGCTAACTTATTAGCATTAAAAGAGGACGAAACCAAAAAATGGACTTTTTTTAATTTCAATAAAATGGATCAGGAAAAAATTAATTTGTTTCTTCCGGAATTTAATGGCAAAATTTCTCTTCCTCCGGGTCTAGAAAAAAAAACATTAGTCGTGCAGAAAGAAGAAGTAGCTAAAACTGTCGATCATCTCATGAAACTGATAGATGAATCTGCGAAAAGACAGGACTAAATTTAAGCCAATTGATTCAGAATGCTTACCCAGTCATTTATTGAAATTCTTATTAGGGAATTACATTTAAAGTATACCACAATAAACGATCAAATAGGATGAGTTTGAATAAAAATTTATTTAAAGTGTTAAATTCCAAAATACTTCAAGGAATTTTGATAGCCAACATTTTCGCATTCCTAATCATTGGTATCCAATCTTCATTGGCACCTAAGGATACTGGTATACTTGTTTTTTCAGAGTTTGTGATTATTCCAATGTTAATGGGTATTATCACGGCTTGGTTTTGGAAAGACATGGCTATAAGGGGAAAACAAATAACCGGATATTCTATCCTGAATGGTCTTATCGCCATTTTAATGAGCTTTTTCTTCTTAGGTGAGGGCTTTATTTGTCTACTGATTGTTTCACCTCTTATTTTTGGCTTTATCATCTCAGGTGCCTTTATTGGAAGGGCTATGTTTAAAAAGAAAAATCAAAAATTGAATATAAGCATTGTAAGCCTTTTACTTGGAATTTTCATTGTTGACTCCCTGAGCGACCATCATCACGAAAATATGGTTTCTGATGAGCTATTGATTCAGGCAAGTCCAGAAGAGGTATGGCGACACGTGGTCGCCTTCGATCCAATATCCCAAAAGGAAAACTATTGGCTCTTTAAAATTGGGATGCCGAGCCCCATGGCCACAACGGTAAGTGAGCATAAACTGGGTGCAAACCGAAAATGTATTTTTAGCAATGGATATATTTTTGATGAGAAGATTGTAAAATTTGATATCAATAAAAACTTAATTTTTGATATCGTTGATCAACCCAAAGACCCTGAAATTATGGGACATATAGATATAAAAAGGGGCGAATTTATATTAAAGGACAATGGAAACGGTACCACTACTCTTATTGGGAATAGTTGGTATAACCTTCATGTCTTCCCTACCTGGTACTACGATCTATGGGCAGAAAGTATCACCA
This sequence comes from Sphingobacterium sp., assembly GCA_029239355.1. Lineage (GTDB taxonomy): Bacteria > Bacteroidota > Bacteroidia > Sphingobacteriales > Sphingobacteriaceae > Sphingobacterium. The sequence goes on along the minus strand of JAQZAZ010000065.1, from coordinate 17,073 downwards.
GAAATGTCCATTTTAGAGTAATGGAGCATATTAAATTACTAAGCGAGAGATAGCCTATGTTTTCTTTTGTGGTAAAAAGAGTCGGTTTTTTAAAGGATATCCCTTTATTCGCCATTATATTTGATAGTCTCATGAGATTCTGGATGTTTTTTACCAAGCCTAACTTATTGGATTGGATCGACGATCTGGAAGAAAATGTGGCACAAATGCCTGGAACTACGGTTGGAATACATAAATATGGTGGGACTGAGTTTAACTATATGGGAAAGGAGTTTGCACATGTACATAGCAATGGCTTATTGGACATCTTGTTAAATAAAGAGCTAAAGCAATCGCTAATGACTGAAGGAAAAATTAAGGACCATCATGTATTTAAAAATTCAGGGTGGATAAGCTTTTACCTTCAAAGTAAACAGGACGTAGGCTACGCGTGTTACCTTCTGAACAAAGCCTACTACCACACCAAACAAAAGCAGAATTCTATACGGCTAGATACTATATGAAAACTATTCTATGCTTTAGCAAAACTTGTTGTTCTTCTTTAAGCATTCTCAATAACACATACTTATCGGGCAAACAATGGTTTTGGAGCCAAGATGCTTGAAAAAAGGAAATGTATTGAACTTCCAAGATAAAGTATGGGGTAGGTTTACTGAAGACTGGTCGAGGCTCCCGCCGCGTAAAGCGGCTGTTATCGTATTGAAAGTTGAATAGGATTCCCGAACCTCAAACTGATCTGAATATTGTATTGAGGGAACTGAAAGATCTGCGACCAGCAGTTATTGATAAATAAACATAAAGTGTATAATTTATGGAGGTCATGAAAGCGGACGGAGACCGTATAAAGATCATATTGAAAGAAATGTCGGTGAAAGATGCTGAGTCATTTTACCGATTGTACTTTGGAGATGAATCAGCCATTCAGGATCGGACAACTGATGAGGAGCATATGAATCCTGTCCAGTTTACAGAACATATTCTATCGCTTTGTGAGGAAGTCTACAGTATACGAACTGTGGAAAATGAGAATATAGTTATTGGTGACTGCGCCTTACACCAATGGAATCAGGAAGAAAATAAAATTGAGATTGGTGGTTCTCTGCTGCCCGAATATTGGGGAAAAGGAATAATGTCTGCAGCTTTTGAGTTGTTGATAGCATTGGCAAAAGAAAAGTACCAGGTAAATGTATTGGTAGCAAAGACGGAAATAACGAATCTTAAAGCACTGAAATTTGCTGAAAAATTGGGTTTTCAGAAGATGAGTAATGAAGGAAATATCATTATCCTTGAAAAACGGGTTTTATAGTATATTTATATTCAGAATAGTCCCCAAAAAGCTTCCCCCCTTTTAATTTGAGGGAAGCGGTTCGAATAGTTACAAATCGATTTTATTGTAGCACTACATTTATGATAATGACTTATTGTATGCGTACTTCAATATGTTTAGCGAATGCGGATTTGATTCAATTTTTCAACATTCTTATCCGTCCTCGGTACTAATGTCACCATATATAGATCTTCTAGGTCGCCGATAAACTTAACAGGAGAAACAGAAATTAGCATAATATTGCTTACATCGACAAGAACTTCATTCGGGTTGTTCTGCACAAAGTTATCTTCAATCCGAAATATTACGTGTTCAGATTTTACGTTTGTATATTTTTTTGTAATATCTGACAAACTCATTAAAACAGGTTCGTATTCAGGTGTCAATTCGATTATCACTGTTCCTCTTTCTTTGTTAATATCTACTGACTTAACTCCTTCAGGTTTTAAGGACTGCATGCCATCGCCTAAGTAATTTTTCCCTTGCATCTCTAGCTTAGGCAAAGGTCTTTCATTAAGATCTTTGTAAACAACTCTTGGTAAAGTATCAGTTTTACTATATAAAGGTTTCAATTGCTGTCCATACGTTAAACTTAAGCCGAAAACCGACAAAAGAGAGAACAAAAGCGTCTTTTTCATTTTTAATTATTTGGAATTTACCCGAAAACAAACTACACTCTTACAAAAAGAGCAAACACCAAAAGTAAATTTATTTTTACATTTTCTCCTAATTGATGGTTCTTATTTTTGTAATTTCCTTCTATAACAACTACAAATTTTCCATTTGATTGTCTTATATCGTATTGAAATTCGTATTTATGGTATCCTCGGTGAAAAAATAGGGTAAATTAAAATGATATATGGCCTATGACGTAATAAATTTACATAATGATATCTAAACAGACAACGATAAAATTGACGATCAGTACTAGAGCAATGAGGACGTGCTGGGCATATTAATTTGATGACAACTTACTATTCAGAGGTTAAAACATTTGTAGCATGTCCAGCAAATCACCGTTGTGAATTGAATTAGGAATTAAAGATTGACCTGATACAGCTGTTTGCGCATGTCAACCAATTGCTGCCTTAGCTTAACCCGATCTGGCGCTACCGGAAGTAAACTGTGCAAGCAAAGTTCCTGTACTTCCTGAAAAAGCTCTTGTGACCAGATGAAAAGTTCATCATAGCAATAGGCACCACTCTTGATGCGCAGGAGCTCTTCCCTATTGGGACGTCGTATCTGCAGTTCACTTTTGGACAAAATCTCCTTCGCCTGTTGCAATAGACGTATGGTATGCATCATATTTTTGGCGTCATAGCCTTGCCCGTGATTCATTGTCCCTTCAAAGCGCGCCTCATTGCGTTCTGAAACCCAGCTAAAATATTCATTATAAGCTTTGCAATACGAAGAATAAGCTTCGTGATTAACAAAAAGATACGCACAAAGTGTTTCTTCCTTAGGGATAGAACTGTAGGAAACCTCATTACTCTCCAATGTAGCCACGACACCTTTGTAACCCAGAGCCTGGATCTGATCATAATACAAGGCATACATGCCCTTTGCATGTTCGATCTTCGCTAAACCGCAGTTTTCCTGTTTCCACTGCCGCTTGCCTAACCATGCGCTTAACGATAAACTACCATTACCAGTTATAATAAAGCAGAAATCCAACAAACTTTTACGTTCACGATCCATCGGATTGTTGATTTTCTTATTCAACCCTTTTGCCTTCCGCACCTGTACCATCGCATATTGCGCAAAGGTCATAGCTGCCTCTCGAGTGATAAAATCCTGCATTTTAAATTGATCAACTATTGGATCTTTGTATAATATACAATCGGCAGGACTAGCCAAAAGCTCCAATATATTGGGATTACTCTTTGAAAGGAGTTCCACGAAGCGCCCAAGCTCATAGTAAACTTCATCATTGCTGGCATTTGCCACCTGGGCGATATATTGACCGCCCAAGTAATATTCCAGGGGCAGATAAAATACTCCCCTGATATCGGTATCGGAAGATGCTGTGGCCAATCCATATGCCCGGCTGCCGACAACGGCCTCAAACAGGATCAGCCCGCTATCTCGAAGTTCGTTTATAGTCATCTTAATAGGATTTTAAAGTAATTCTCCAGTCCTTCTTTATCCGATACGGATACGGGAACCTGTTTTACTTGATGCTCTAAATGTATTAACCTCGTTTCAATATAACTCCTTATGGTCGCAGAACAACTGTATATAAACCCTTCATCTGCTCGGCCCTTCAACTCCTTCAATTCCATAACTTCACCTTTAACAACATCGGGCAATAATACGGATAGTTCTGCCAACGTCATGGGTGCATAACTGCGATAGGTAATACTCCAGTCTGCTGCAAGTAAAGACCTTAAGATATAAAATAAGCTCTTGAGCTTCATTGTTTCTTGTTGAAGATCGTCAATTTTACTACGGACAATCCCTAAATAATGATGGGCGTGCCTACGTGCGTCAAAATAATTTTCGATCATTGTCCTAAAACTTGTTTTGAATCCGTCAAGCTCGTAATAGACCACTGGTGACTGGATCCATTCAAATGGACTTACATTACTCTTATATAATAATGTAAGTACTTTAAAAAGATCCCAGCCTGCTATATCCAGGTCATCGACTATCGGAAACCGCATTTCGTTAGCCAGCGGAAATAAGCGGGTGTAGTCCTCCACTTTTCTTACATAAATAAACCGAACGTCGTAATCGCTATCAATTGACGGAAATCCCCAACCACGACTTCCTGATTCACAGGCAAAAAGAATATGTACTCCTTCGCTCGCTTCTATTTCCATTAGCTTATTGATGATATTTGCTTTCATGTCTTCATTCTTTTAAGTTTTCATTAACACAAAGATCAATTGCGATACTGAAGCCTTTTTGCGCATTAAAAAAAGAGCATAAAAATAGCGGTAGACCGCTTATTATTAGATAGATAAATTTCTTAAAAAATATAAGGCTTATACAGGCATAAAAAAGTCCGCAGGTAGATTGCGTAGCATAATAAAGCGAAATTTTTATAGGTATGTGGAAGATACCGAAAAGTTAATCTATTTCTACTATTTATAACAGTAAAAAGAGTATTTCCAGCTCCTGCATACCCGGTGTACGGCCGCAACATCATGAACAAGGCAGGCGTTCAACGATATGATTTAATTACACATCATGATAGTGATGCTATCCATCATGGACCTATTCTGTCTATTGAACATCTGGAAAAAGCCAAACAAGATATCGAGCTCCAAGGTTCAAATTTCAAACTGCTGGTGGTTACTAATCCTGATAATCCTACCGGAGGATTATATACCGCATTGCAGCTGGAATCTATTGCTAATTGGTGTATGGAAAGAAAAATTCATTTTATAGTCAACGAGATCTATGGCTTTGTAACAGTGAATACAAAAGATCCTGCTATAGCTGATGATTAGAACATTTACTTCATTCCTCTCAATCATTCATAAGAAAAACAGTCCATAATTACATCAGTGGTACGCACTTTCTAAAGACCTTGGTATTTCAGGAATGAGAGTCGGCATGATGTACTCCCTTAATCAAGCCTTCTTAACGGCTTTTAATAATTTAAATCTCCCTCACATGGTATCAAATCATACACAGTGGTTATTACAAACTATTCTTGGAGATCATGAGTTTATATGGGATTTTTTGAATGCTCAACGACACGCCTTAACCAAGGGATACAATGTAGTGGTAGATATGTTAAAAAAATTAAATATCCCTATTGTTCCTTCCTACGGAAGCTTATTTGTATGGGCAGATTTTTCTCGATTTTTAGAAACTGAAACATTCACTAAAAGTCTCTATTTAACGGCCATTGCATACTTTATCATATCTGTTCTGTTTATTTTAAAAAAAAAGACCGATTGTTTTATTTTTTGTATAACTTTGTTTCAGTAAGAATTATTGCTGATGAAAACTCAAAAATCCGAAAATACCAAACAGCTGATCATTGAAAAAACTTCGACCGTTTTTAACGTGAAAGGTTACGCAGGTACATCCATAAATGATGTCATGAGCGCCACCGGTCTTTCGAAAGGTTGTATCTACGGTAATTTTGAAAATAAGGATGAGATTGCATTAAGTGTATTCGACTACAATTTTGGTAAGGTAACGCAGCATATGAAAGAACGTATTTTAGCAACTGAAGATTCTATCGAAAGATTGCTGGTTTATCCCCACATGTACAAAAACTATTTCAAATATCCGTATTTACAGGCAGGCTGCCCAATTTTAAATACTGCTACTGAGGCTGATGACACGCATCCGTCACTCCAGAAACGCGTACAAAAAGCCCTGGACTTTTGGAAAACATCTATCGAAAATCAAATCAAACGTGGTATCGGTAGAAATGAAATAAAAGCAGATACCAATCCGACCGAAATTGCTGTAGTGATGATCTCGATGATCGAAGGTGCGTTTATGCAGGCAAAGGTCAACAACCATATGACAGAACTGAATATAGCGATGTCTTTTTTAGAGAAATTGATCAGAAATTTGAAAGCGTAATTTTTTTTGCTTACAAAAAGACCGATTGGTTTATTTTTTTTGACAATTAAAATATTTAAACAATAAAATGGAAACATTCGATATTACCGTAATAGGGTCAGGTCCCGGCGGATATGTAGCTGCTATCAGAAGCGCACAGTTAGGATATAAAACTGCTATCATTGAAAAGTATAATACTCTGGGTGGCACTTGTACCAATGTAGGTTGCATTCCTACCAAAGCGTTGCTGGACAGTACCCATCATTATTCAGATGCACTTAATAGTTTCGGAGCACACGGTATTGAATATTCAAATCTTCGGCTCAACGTTGAACAGCTTTTTAAGCGAAAAAATGAGGTAGTGACCAAAAACACACAAGGTCTGGATTTCCTGATGAGAAAAAATAAGATCACGGTTTTTCACGGCTCGAGTTCTTTTGTTAATAATGAAACCTTGAAAATTGTACACGATGATAAGACTGAAACTGTAATTAATTCAGATAAGTTTATTATTGCTACAGGGTCAAAACCGTCCACAATTCCGGGCATTGCTATCGATAAAAAAAGGATCATCACCTCTACCGAAGCTTTGGGATTGCAGGAAAAACCCGAGAGCATCGTGATTATTGGTGGTGGTGTAATCGGTGTGGAAATGGCTTCCATATTCAACAGAATCGGAACCAAAGTGACTATCTTAGAATATGCTGATAATCTTATTGCTACGATGGATAGTGAATTAGGAAAGGCTTTAACGAAGATATTAACTAATGAAGGCGTGGAAATCAAGCTTCAGCAGGCAGTCTACAAAGCTGAAAATCTTGGCAACACAGCTAAGGTGTATTTTAAAAATAAACAAGGAGAAGAACAAGATCTAACCGCCGATTATATTCTAGTTGCTGTCGGCAGAAAATCTTATGTAAACGGTCTGGGTTTAGAAAATACCAACGTGGAATTGAATAACAATGGTACGGTGAAGGTCAATGAATTGCTTCAGACTACAGCTTCAAACATTTATGCAATTGGAGATGTCGTGGGTGGCGCGATGCTGGCTCACAAGGCAGAAGAAGAAGCAGTATTTGTAGTGGAAAGGATCAATGGTCAGAAACCTCATATCAATTATGACCGTATCCCTTCAGTTGTGTACACCTGGCCGGAAGTTGCTTCTGTAGGCGCTACCGAAGAGCAATTAAAAAAACAGGGAGTGGAATATAATATCGGTAAATTTCCATTTGCCGTGAATGCCAGAGCCAGAGCAGGAATGGAAACGGAAGGTTTTGTAAAGGTACTTTCCGATCCGAAGTACGGCGAACTTTTAGGAGTGCATATTATCGGCGCACGGGCTGCAGATTTGATTGCACAGGCTGTTGTAGGATTGGAATATGAAGTAACCGCAAATGATATGGCTATAATGAGTTATGCCCACCCAACATATTCCGAAGTGATGAAAGAGGCTTATACAATAGCATCAGGAAAACCATCATTGAATATTTAATATATTTATAGCTATTATTTTTTAGAATTATGTCAACACAAATCAGGCTCGCAACCATAGAAGATTATCCCAGAATTATGGAGATTTGGGAATCTGCGGTCAAAGCTACTCACGACTTTCTTGCCGAAGAGGATTTTATTTATTTTAAAGAAGTCATCCCAAAGGATTATCTGCCTAATCTTGAAGTATACCTTTTTATGCTGCAAAGCCAACCGGTAGCATTTGCATCGCTATCAGAAGGAAGCTTAGAAATGCTATTTGTCCACAGTGACTACCGTGGTAAAGGTTATGGAAAGCGCTTATTTCAAATTATGGATGAGACGAAAGGCATAAAAAAGGTTGACGTCAATGAGCAAAATTATCTGGCCGTCGGATTTTACGAAAATTTAGGGTTCAGAAAAGCAGGAAGATCAGAAAAAGACGGCTCTGGTAAAGATTATCCGATTATTCATATGGTAAGATGAAATTGCCGTCATAATCACAACACTATAGTTATTAAAAATAAATTATAAAAAATGATTGAAGGGTTATATGAGACACACATTCAAGTAAGCAACTTGGAAAACGCAGTTCAATTCTATACTCAAATATTGGGACTTGAGTTTGCACACTATGATGAAACCAGGCCAATTGCGTTTCTTTGGATCGGAGAAAATAAAGAGGCAATGCTCGGACTTTGGGAACAACAGGTTAATCTCCAGACAAGACATTTTGCATTCAGCTGTTCCAAAGATTTTATTTTAAAAGATGCAAATACATTTTTAGAGAAAAACGGATTAAAAGCCTATAATTTCCTTAAAAATGGCAGCAATGAACCAATGGTTTTTGCCTGGATGCCTGCACTTGCTCTTTATTTTGACGATCCAGACGGAAACCAACTGGAGTTTATCCATATTCTGAACGGCAAAAGTCAGCCAGAACTTGGCGTACTCAGCTACGAGGAATGGCAAAAAATCAATTCACCTCATTAGATAAATAAATATGAATGCAGAAGACCATTATTTGGAAATAAACAGGGAATCTTGGAATACCAGAATAGAAGCTCACATCAATTCTGACTTTTATAACCTGGATGCTTTTTTGAAGGGGAAAAGTTCTTTAAAAGATATAGAGCTTAATTTACTTGGAGATTTGACAGGTAAATCTGTATTGCATTTACAATGCCATTTCGGACAGGACAGTATTTCTTTAAGTCGCCTGGGAGCGGACGTAGTCGGCGTTGACCTTTCGGATGTAGCAATAGATCGAGCACGGGAACTGGCAAAACAGAGCAATGTTTCAACAACTTTTATTTGCAGCGATGTTTATGATCTGCCCAATCATCTGGATCGTCAGTTTGATATTGTCTTTACAAGTTATGGGACAATCGGCTGGCTTCCGGATCTGGATCGGTGGGCAAAGATCATTTCGAAATTCCTGAAATCCGGCGGCACATTTGTTTTTGTAGAATTTCATCCTGTCGTCTGGATGTTTGATTCGGTGTTTAAAAAAATTGAATACAGGTATTTTAATTCCGGAGCCATTATAGAAACCGAAAAAGGAACTTATGCAGATAAAGAAGCGGAATTTGAAGTCAAATCAATTGGCTGGAACCACGGCTTAGCCGAAGTAATAGGTAGTCTGATGCAAAATGGTTTAGAAATGAATTCCATTGAAGAATTTGATTATTCACCCTACAATAATTTCAATAATTCAATTGAATTTGAACCTGGTAAGTTCAGAATTGCTCATCTTGAAGATAAGATCCCTATGGTGTATGCGTTGACAGCCTCAAAAAAGCATCTTGTAGATACGGAACAATAAAATTTTATATTGTTCCTAACTTAAAATACGCTGTTTATTCAAATTTTATGTTTCTTAGGTTAATAATTCTTTATCTATCATTTCTTCCGTTTGCTATTAATGCTCAAAATGGTGCTCAAAAAAGGTATGTATTTTTTTTGCATAATAAATTTTTGGAAGGACATGCGTTAAATGAATCCCATCCTAAATACGGACCAGCAGCATATACAACTATTTTACAAAAACTTCAATCCACAAATTCTGTCATACTATCTGAAAAAAGAAAGCCCGGCACTGATCCCAAGATGTATGCAAAAAAGGTGATCCTTACAATTGACAGCTTACACAGCTATGGAGTTCCCTATAACCATATCTCAATTGTTGGAACGTCCCAAGGAGGGTATATAGCTCAATACATCTCCTATTATGCTAGAAATCCAGATTTGAAATTTGTTTTTATTGGCTCAAGCTTTAAAAATGATTCAATGAACGAAGATCGAAAGTTCCGGCTTTATGGGAAGATTTTATCGATTAATGAAAAAACCGATGTTGACGCTGAATTATTATCAAGGCAACTTAGGTTTAAAAATTCTGATTTAAAATCTTTTAAAGAAATGACCCTCAACACAGGTCTGAAACACGGCTTTCTGTTCAGGGCATTAGAAGAGTGGATAATACCTGCCAAAGCGTGGATCAATAGTAATAACCTTTAAATTTATACTAATGAAAGAAGTAAAGTCACAATCGTTTGTCAGATGGTTCGACCGACAATTTGATTCAAACACAGGTTCGGAATATTTTGACGAATTTTTACAACGACTTGATCATTTTCCGGCTGTTCTAAATAAGCTCCTGAAAAGTTGTCCTATAGAGGTTTCAACCCGCAAAATGGGAGATAAATGGTCTGTCAATGAGAATATAGGACATTTAATCCTTTTAGAAGATCTATGGCGAATCCGTTTTAGAGATATAAAAGAAGGAAAACCGGATATATCCCCTGCCGATTTAAAAAATACAGCAACCGATCAGTCTTCTTTCAACAACATGTTGTTTGAAGAGCTTATTAAGAACCTGGTCAGCGAAAGAGACAAAACAATTGTAATGCTTCAAAAATTAAGTGAAGAAGACTTATTGAAGACAAGTATGCATCCGAGGTTACAACAGCCAATGAATATCATTGACCTGATGCATTTTGTTGCAGAGCATGATTTGCACCATTTGCACGCCATACAGTCTATAATAGGAAGTATGGAAACCATATAATTTTTTTATTAATAAAAAGACCGATTGGTTTATTTAACATGAATATAATAACACCGTACATGACAAAACTATCAATACTAGATTACCTAAATAAATTGATAAAAAATGAAACTACCGACGACATGCATACGCATATGCATTACCCGACACCAATATCAAAAACATTGGGCATAAACATTATAGAAGCTGGTTTAGGTACAGCGACCGTACAGATCAATACTACAAAAGAACTGCACAGTAACCAACAGGGAACCATCCACGGAGGACTGCTTTGCGAATTGGCCGACGCAGCCATCGGAACCGCACATTCGACTCTTATTCAGGAGGGCGAAACTTTTACATCCGTAGAATTGAAAATCAATTTTTACCGACCCGTTTTCGAGGATATACTCACCGCCAAAGCATCACCCTTACATAATGGAAAAAACTTAAGCCATTATCAATGCGATATTTTTCGCAGTGATGGTAAAAAAGCAGCTATGATAACAAGTACGGTCATGACTTTAAGAGGCGATAAAGCAACAGGACGTTAATATAATACTCATTTACAACCTATACAAATCATTCATGAATAAATCAATATTTAAAAGCCCTGAAGGAAAAAATAAAATTATTCGTGCCTACGACGATGCAATAAAAAATACGCCCCTGCATTTGAAAACCGGTATACTGAAAACAACTTATGGGGACACCCATTTTTTGGAATCGGGAAGTCAACATCAAGAAATTGTCATCTTATTGCATGGTGCGTCTTCTAATGCAACGTCATGGTTATCCGACATAGCCGAATATTCAAAACAATATAAAGTCATAGCAGTAGATATTATCGGAGAGGCAGGAAAGAGTGCGGAAACCAGACCTTCTTATGAAACAAAAGATTTCGCGGAATGGCTAAAAGAGGTTTTCGACAAGCTCAATATCAGCAAGGCAAAAATAATCGGATTATCGCAAGGGGGATGGTTGGCATTACGCTTTGCAATAAGCTTTCCTGAATTAGTCGATCGGCTGATTTTGTTGGCACCTGCAGGAGTAGTTCCTACCAAAACAACATTTATCATAAAAGCCCTACTCTATTCCCTTTTTGGAAGAACTGGACGTATCAGAATCAATAAATTGGTCCTGGGAAGCCAGCGTGTGGATAGTAAGATTGTAGCATTTCTGGATTTAATACAAACCAATTTTAATGCGAGGATAGAAAAAGAATATATTTTTTCAGATGATGAACTCAGCCGTTTGACGGTACCTGTGTTACTCATAGGCGGAAATAAGGATGTAATCCGCTCAACTCAGGAAATTGCCGCAAGATTGCAAAATCTTGTGGCAGACTTTGCCACAATCGCTATTCCGGAAATGGGACATGTTTTGGTTGGATTAGCACCACGAATATTCCCTTTTTTAAACAAAACAAAACGCTAATTAATCGCAGTACCCTAATGAATATGCAAACAAACTACTGTCACCTCAAGATTCCATTTGATACCCTGGAAATCTATATTCTTTCCGATGGATATTTTGATATAGGATCATATCAACCCATTATTGCTACGGATGCAGCACCTGCAGATCTTCAAAAGGAGCTAAACCGACTGCACTTACCTGCCGATATCTACGAAGCTCCTATTAATGTGATGCTTATCCGGAAGAATGAACAATTAATACTCGTAGATACAGGAGAAGGCTTTTATGATAAAAAAAATGCAGGAAAATTATTACATAGTCTGAAAAGTGCCGGATTCGGAGCCAGTGATATTTCAGATGTATTGATAACGCATGCTCATCGGGATCATATTGGGGGCATATTAACCGAAAATGATAATCTGGTATTTCCAAATGCAAGATTCTATATTTCACGGACTGAACTGGAATTCTGGTTTGCACAGGAGCCGAATTTCCCCAACAGCCGGAGGCCTGAGTTTGCACATGGTTCTGTTTCACTGGTTAAAAAGATATTAGGAGCCATTACCCACCGTTTAGAAATATTTGATGCAGGTGATGAATTATTTTCCTGTATTAAAACGCAGGCAGCTCCGGGACATACTCCCGGACACATCATAATTACGGTTTATTCGGGTAAGCTATCCATTACGCATCTGGTTGATCTGGTTCATAGTCCTGTGCTGATCTCTAATCCGGTTTGGGGTACACAATGGGATGCTGATTTTTCTTTGGGGATCAACACCCGAAAAAATATACTGGAACAATGTCATAAGCAAAAGTCTATGGTTTGTGCGTCCCACCTTCCTTGGCCTGGAATAGGGTTTATTAACAGATATCATGATCAATGGCAATGGACTCCAATACCATATATTTCACCGTTGCTACTTACATTTTGATAATGACTTTTCATTCAGTTTTAGAAATAAAATTTGTAATGTCTCTATAATATATACATCATTGCGCGATACAGCAGTTCGCTAGAATGACCCCGTATTTGAAAGCTTAATGGCGCAGGCGGGAGATTCATTCTTCGTTAAAACCTCGAAAACATTTCGCCACGGCCTTTATTCCCCTTATGTTGGATATGATTTGGCATATAGCAATCTGCATGAGCACTTATGAGTTTCCAGATTGAGCTAGCTTATTAGAACTGCGACTGTCACTAAATCATATTAATAGCTATTCGACAAGCAGAAAAATTTAATAATTTTAAAAAACTTTACCAGCAAAATTTAGCTGATCCCACATATTCTGTACATTGGTCAATGCGCTTGAGTTTCCCTCCGATAATTTGATTTTTATAAAGCTTTCTTTCTCCGGTATCATTCACTCCTGTTATTAGATATCTCCCTGTTTTATCCCATCCGTAGAAAGCAGCTTTATCGAAAAAATTCGCTTCAAGTGAAATTCCATTTTTCCCCCCTTTGAACATAACATATACATCGTTATCCCGCACACTATTTTGAAGATCGAGAAGTAAAATATCTTCGTATCCATCTTGGTCAACATCTAAGACATATAAAAGCTTGGAAGAAAACTCTCTTATGTCTTTTTTTTCATATTCTACAAAATCCGTTCTCTTAAATTTGAATTTATTATAATTTTCGTAAGCAGATTTATAATCAGAACTAATAAGATCTGTTGAAGAATTAAAATTGTCCTGCAATATTGTATAAAATTCTTTCGGTAAAGAAAGATTACTCGTAATGCTTGATACATTTGTATAAACACTATCTTTCTCGCATAATAATTGGATAGAATATACTTTATTGTTGAAACTTAATGGAATAATAAAAGTGAAAGAATCTGATGGCTTTTCCTTTTTGATATTGGCAGGAAGATGGGTATGTGCCTCTTTACACGCATCATTAATATTTATAAAAAAAATTAAAGAGAGGAATATTACTAAGCTTTGTGTTTTCATAAAAATAATTCGTTAACTCCTCCTATTCGCTCACTATAATTAAAAATACGAATTATTTTTTCGCCCAACACTTAAATATTCGATTTTTAGAAATCCAACAAAATAATAAACTCCATTGTCCCTAAACTTTAATTCTTCGTATGAAAATCTTGAAAATTATATTTCATTTTAATATTTTTATATAGACTTACCACAGCTAAGTCTAGTAGCAAGACTTGAAGAATCATGTATGGTACCCACATCTTCCTCATCTCTCTTGCATATCCTTTTCTCAGGAAAGGTTGGAAATAAAGGAATTCTAAAGAAATAGCGGCCTGAATAATAATGTCGACTAAATAAGATTGTCTGTCATAAAGAAATACACACGTAAATTAAAATTGAAACGATATGAAAACAATTGATGATATTTATAGTACTATTGCCAGCAATATTAATTCTGTGATCAACGAAGAGTGGATTGGGGCAGAGTTAAACATAGAAGCTATTGGAGAAATGGCCAGTTTTACGGGAAATTATGTCAATAAAAATGATCAAAAACAGCAACTAGACGTTGATCAGTTCGATTTTGACTTAACATTTGATATTCTGGAACTTCATAAAATGACAACTGAGGATGATAGAAACAGATGGAATAGAGCTATTTTTTACTTACAGTCAGACGGTGAGTTTGACATGCAGTTTATCTGGGATCAGGAGCTTCATGATGAAGTAGTAAGATTATCAAAAGGATAAAATACGATACGAATAAGAGACTTCAAATTGAAATTGCAAACTATATTTCTTCAGAAAATTCAACTTTATGACGGTAGATGAGATTTATTTAAATATTGGAAAAAGTATTGTAAATGCGATAGATGATGAAAAATGGAATCATGCAACATTAAATATTGAAGTTGTTGGAACAGGTGTAGTAAGTTACAATGGCGAATATATCACGGATAACAATGAAACAAAAAATATTTCGGTAAGGAATATTTCCAGAGATATTCGAAATTGGATCAGAGAATTACACCATATTACGACAGAAGGAAATGGTAAAAAATGGAATAAAGCCATTTTTAATCTTAATGCAGGGGGCAAATTTAATATGAAATTTATCTGGGATCAAGCACTTGATGCAGAAATAACCCGATTATCCAAAGAATAGAGACAGGTAACTTCTCCTCTCGGCTTATACATCACGATGTTGTCGCCCGCTTTTAAATCCGACATAATTAACGACTTCCGCAACCTTTACAAATAAGTCATCGGCAAATTTTCTTTTTGATTTATTTGTTGTTTGTGTCCAATACTTTCCTATAATTCCCTCACCTTCTTTGGGCGCTGCTACTTTCTACAAATATTTTTTAGGCGAAACAGCATGGGCTTTGATATTGTTATCTCTTAAAGATTTATAAAATGTGGAAAGTTTGACATTCGAAGCTAATCAATAGCACGAATTACAAATACTAAAAAATATTACTATGTCATTATTTTCAAACGATTTGAGCAAAGAACCTGTATTTGACGGCATTGGCTACGAACCTTCGTTTTTTTCAAGGAAGGCGATGGTTACGACCAAGACAAATTACAGCAAAAAAAAGTACAGTGATGCCAACAAGGACACCCGAAAGAAGATTCTTGTGCTTTGTACAGAAGAGCGCTATATGACAATGAAAAATGGAAAGAAATTTTCAACGGGTAATCATCCGGTCGAAACACTGGTTCCCATTCTTCATTTCGAACAGGCTGGATTTGAGGTTGACTTCTACACCCCCACCGGTGATCCTGTAAAATTTGAAATGTGGGCTATGCCCTATGAAGATGAAAACATCGGTAAAATCCTCGACAAGTATAATACGCAATTTTCAAACCCGCACAACCTGCGGGATTTTATAGCTGACACGAATAAAGGATATGTTGACTACGTGGCCGTTTTTATCCCAGGCGGGCATGGCGCAATGCTCGGACTACCTGAAAATAATGATGTAAAAGAACTTATCAAATGGGCAGTAGCTGAAGATAAATATGTGTTGGCAATCTGCCATGGCCCGGCAGCGCTCTTAAGCGCAGCAGATTGTGGAGACACTGAGTTTCCCTTTAAGGGGTATAAGATCAATTCGTTTCCTGATGAAATGGATAAGACTTTGCCAGAAAGTGGATACCAACCGGGCGAGATGCCTTGGTTTTATGGTGAAAAACTCAAACAACTTGGCGTTGAAATTTTGAATAAAAAAATTGCCGGCGATTGTTACGTTGACAGAAAATTGATCACTGCTGATAGCCCATTAGCGGCTGATAAATTCGGAAAACTCTGCGCAGATGAACTTCTCGCCTACGAAAAATCAAGAGTAGAAAATGGGTAGGCTATTTTTTTCAAATAAAAGGCTCCCTTATTAATCGATAAGGGAGCCTTTTTGGCTAGATGTCCACTATAGTTAAATGACATTAAATTCCAGCTTCTTTATCGGTGAAAATCTGGACTCCTGCTTTCTTTTCAATTAACTGTAATGGATATAGTTCAGGATTATATACTCCATTAAGAACTTCATTCAAAGCGTTTTTCTTGGATTTACCAAATGTAACAATCAGAATATTTTCAGCTTTATTGATAATAGGTTCAGTCAAAGTAATTCTGAACATTGCCTGTGGCTTTAGATAGTAGGCATCAACCCATTTTTCTTTTTCTTGTAAAATCTTTTCACCTGGAAACAGAGATGCTGTGTGGCCATCATCTCCCATTCCTAAAAGGATGAAATCAAAAATACCGTCAGCTCCCAAAACATTTCTGATTTGAGTTTCGTATTCTTTAGCATAATTTTCAGGCTCAATTCCCTCTTTATACTGGGGGAAAATCTGATTTTCATTGACTGGAACCTTACTCAAAAGTACTTCCCAAGTCATCTTAAAATTACTTTTCTCATCTTCAAGAGAAACCCATCTTTCATCTACCCAAAAAAAATGGATTTTGTTCCAAATTATTTTATTTGCGTACTCGGGAGTAGCTAATAAACTAAAAATGGCTTTCGGTGAAGAGCCACCACTCAACGCGACCACAAATTTATCATGCTTCTGGATTGCTTTTTTAGAAAGCTCAACAAATGTATCTGCTGCTTTTTTATATAAATCATCCAGACTATTAAATATTGTAATATTCATTCTCTTTTAATTAGATTTTAAACCCACTGATGTCCCTGCCGCTCTACCAGTGCATCACTGTCATCAGGGCCCCAGTTTCCTGAAGCATAATTTGGGAAAGATGGGTCTTTGGTTTTTTCCCAGGTTTCCTGAATCGTTTTTATCACATCCCAAGCTTCTTCTACCTGATCAGAGCGCATA
>JAQZAZ010000279.1 GCA_029239355.1 Sphingobacterium sp. | reverse complement strand
CCACGCCCATACGAGCGCCACCCCCTCAAGATGGTGCGTCTACCAATTTCGCCACCTGGGCTCATATTCGCCTTTGGTATCACAAAAATAAAGATTTTTACTTCTTTTGCAAGGCGAAAAATACTTTTTAATGCTTTATTTCACTAAATTCCTATTGATCAAGGTTCTAATTACACCATCAACCAAACCAACCCGGGGTACAATGATCTGTTTTAGTCTGCCATGCTTCATAATTGTCAAAAAAATCTCACTTGCCGGAATAATGACATCAGCTCTGTCTTCATTGAGTCCCAACAAAATAATACGTTCTTTTAAAGAGAATGAAGCCAAATGTTCATAAACAGCTTTTAATTTAGCATATGACAGCGGCTTATCAACTTTTTCATCGGATAGTCGTGCTAATTTATTGATATTTCCTCCAGTCCCGATGCCAATAACCTGTTTATACATATGGGTATTGCTTCGAACCCACTCCTTGAGTTCATCCCAGGTTTCGGGATTATCCTGATTGTCCAAAATACGTATTGTACCTAAATTAAAAGACCTGGAATTCACCAAGACGCCATTGGCAAATAAAGATAATTCTGTACTTCCGCCGCCTACATCAATATAAAGGTATACCTTGTCCTTTTCAATCTTATTATCCCAATGGCTATTGTAGATAATTTCCGCCTCCTTAGCACCCTCGATGATATCTATATTGATTCCATTCTTCCGAACTTCTGCAACAATATCAGCTCCGTTTTTAGCGTCGCGCATCGCCGATGTCGCACAGGCCATATAATCTTCCACCTGATATACATCCATCAATTCACGGAATGCTTTCATGGTTTTTATCAAACTCTCTGTCTTTCTAGGGGAAATTTCCTGATGTATAAATGCATCATCCCCCAAACGTAATGGAACCCGCAAAAGTGTATTCTTTTTAAAATTATATTGCTCTTTGTGCCCAATGATATCAGCAATCAAAAGGCGGACCGCATTGGACCCTATATCTATAGCAGCGTATCTCACGTTTTTGTTTCTTTCTATTAGTTGATTAAATCATGCTAAAATAAACACAGTAATTAATAATTGTATTATACCAATGTTAAGTTATTATTAATTTAACAACTCAACAAATCTTTCTTTAATTCTTGTATTTCACAAAGCACCTTTCTCATTTCAAAATAAAGGTCAATTTAAGCATACAGCTAAAGGATGAACTTTGGAGGGACTACCATTCACGATGATAATGGGGAAAACAAAAGCATAAAAAAAGGAATATTTACTAAGTAAATATTCCTCTTCCAGTATAGTAGTTTTACTTAGTGATGGCCATGTTCTTCAACTTTCCCACCAGCCAATTTATAGATTTCTTCAACTTTCTTCAAAGATTCCTCTGAAATATGAATTACCGCTTTGTTCGTATTATGTTCTTCATGAGATAATCTGCTGTTGATCTCACCTTGTTTTTCCACAACCAATGCCAAGAATGCTTTATCATTGAATACCGCAGTAGTATCTGATCCTGCAATTGAAACCGGAACTTGAAGCGCTGGTACCCCGCGTTGTGCCTCGCCTACATGTAATTCTTTTGCCAAACCATCTAACTCAGGCAATACAGTAGCATAAGCTTCTTTAATTTTAGCTGCTACATTCTTCACCTCTGTTGATGCGGATTGCTTTGCAGCCACATCAGCAAGATTTACTAAATAGTTGCCATTCTCTCCAACGAATTTAATCATGGCAAAGGCATCGCCATCTGCTAAAGATGCATTGGCATATTGACGCTGTCTATTTGCAGCTGTT
The DNA here is from genome assembly GCA_029239355.1 of Sphingobacterium sp. Taxonomy (GTDB): domain Bacteria; phylum Bacteroidota; class Bacteroidia; order Sphingobacteriales; family Sphingobacteriaceae; genus Sphingobacterium. Next base: position 2,706 of record JAQZAZ010000279.1, on the reverse strand, counting down.
TCACCACAAGACGCAAATAAAGTACTCGCACAAGCAGCTACAATAAATAACTTATTAATCTTCATATCAATTTTGTTAATTATACAAAAGTAGATAAAATATACATTCTTCGAAACCTAATCCGTGAAAAGAAACAAAAATTAAGCAACATTTCTTCCTGCATTAATCACACCGAATATTGTTCGAGCAATCAGTTTTGAATAATCCTCACGCTGTGCCTCATCTAATTTATCCGAATTGAGTGCACGAATCGCATAATGTTGGATCACTAGCAAAGGCAATACGATGCTTTCTCGCGCCAAAATGGAAGCACGGTCTACAGGATAATTTTCCATCAATTTAGATGTGCCACTAAGCTTTAATAGATACTCTTTGGTAATCTGATATTCAGCATAGAGGTTTTTCCAAAATTCACCATACACTTTATCTTCCTTCATATAGGCTGTAATATCAAAATTAGATTTGGTCATGGACATCATACAGTTGTCGATCAAAGTCTGGAAGAATCCCGAGGAAATATACAATTGTTGCACATCCTTCCATAGATTATTTTTCTCGGCCCACTGCAAGGCAGTCCCTACCCCATAAAATCCAGGAATATTCTGCTTCAACTGACTCCACGAAGTGACGAAACTTATCGCGCGTAAATCTTCTAGGCGTAACTCCCGTCCAGAGTTCCGTTTTACAGGCCGACTTGAAATATTGATGGATGAAAGTGCTTTCAATGGTGACATCGTTTCCAAATAGGGTAAAAACAACTTATTGGTACGAAGGCCCATAAATTTTTGATGACTTAATTCGGCCAATTTATCAATAATCTCTTGTTGATGCTTCGTTAATGTATCGCCTACACGTTGTTTTAAATCAGAAATAATCCCCGCATGCAGAAGCTGTTCTATATTAAAACGGGCCGTATCCAACGAGCCATATTGACTACTTATTGTTTGTCCCTGGATCGTTAATTGGATATGATCATTTGCAATTTCTTTACCCATGGAAGCATAAAAACGCTGCGTTTTACCACCACCGCGCGCTGGAGGCCCACCTCTACCATCAAAAAAGACCAGATGAACATCGTATTCTCGGGAAATCGCTGTCAACTCTATTTTCGCTCTATAAATTGACCAGTTGGCCATCAAATAACCACCATCTTTTGTACTATCCGAATAGCCCAACATAATAGTCTGTTTATTTCCTCTACGTTTTAAATGTGCCTTATATTCTTTATTGCTGTACAAGGTCTTCATCACATCTGCAGCTCTGGTCAAATCATCCACTGTTTCAAATAATGGAACAAAATCGATCGTCAACGCATCTTTCTTCCAACCGGACCACAAAAACAACTGGCGTAAACCGAGGATATCGCTTGCTTGTTGACAATTACTAATAATAAAACGCTGTGCTGCACGTTCAGAACCTGAACGTTGGATTTGTTTAAGCAATTTGATTACACCCGAAGTATCTTTCGTCAACGGATCTGCATCCTCGCCTACCGTGAGATCCAATTCCTTAAACTTCAACGCCTTCTGCTTATCGACTTCACTCAGTTCCAAATAATCCAATGGCAAGCCTGTAGCCTCCTGATTCCGTTGAATCAGGTAATTCGTTGCTTCCCGGAGGATACGACTATCCTGCCTTATATCCAATGTTGTGAAGAAACAACCAAATGTCATTACTTTACGAAGCAAATCATCCACAATCTCAACAAAGAGACCATTGTGATATTCTTCTAGCACATTTTTGATTGCCTTTAAGTTTGTAATGATATTATCTGTTTCATCCTCGGGGTTTTCAATAGGATTAAAGCTATTTTCATAAAATAAGTTCTGCAAGTTATCCATATATTCCTCAACCCCTCTGAATGTAATACGGCGTCTAACAATACGAAAATCTCTGTAATAACATCTAAACAAAATAGTACGCAATAAAGCCGCTACTTTTTTGGTACTTTCAACACTGACATTCGGGTTTCCATCACGATCCCCACCTGGCCAAAAGCCCAACTCGATCAGCTGTTTTACCTCCTCCGTATCAACATCCAATTCATCGTCAATAAAAGACTGTATTTCCGAAGCTACCTTATAAAATACATTTTCCAAAAACCAGGCTAAACTAGCCGCTTCATCTACTGGAGTGGGTTTATTTTTATTGATGAATGGCGTTTTGCCAAGCTGTTGCAACAATAAATGTATACTGTGAAGGTCATTAGTCTTTATCGCATCAATCAAATCATTGATAATCCCCAATACTGGCCCTGGATAAAATTGAGTAGGGTGTGCCGTAAGTACCAAACGAACTGAAAAATCCTTTAATTTAGAGACGATTTTCCGTCGCATATCACCGTTGCCTTCGGCATTTTTGATCAATGCACCCAATACATTTTCATCGTCGCCCCGACCAACCATCTGAAATGACGAATCCTCTATTGCATCAAACAATACGACTTGACGTTCTATATATTGGACAAAACGAAACAATAAATCAATACGTTGTTCTTCTGAAGAAAACTCTTCATGCTGATCAAAAAAGCTCTTTATGATCTCATCTGGAGTCAAATGTTGGTCAACACCCTTCTCGCATTGCTTTGCAAAAAATGGCAATAAAGTTCCTGTATCTTTAACACGTTGAAATGGCAATGTTAAAAACAAACTTTTGAAAAGCTCAAAGCGTGTCAATACCTCGTCCTGAAAGACGGCTTCATTTTTA
>JAQZAZ010000278.1 GCA_029239355.1 Sphingobacterium sp. | reverse complement strand
ACATAGCGAATTTAAACTTGCGAATGGGAAAAAGTTTACTGTCAAAGCGGATCATGTAAATAAAACCAATATTTACATCCAGTCGGTTACTTTGGATGGAAAGCCTCTTGAAACAAGTTATATCACACATGAGCAGATCATGTCTGGAGCTACCCTTGTTTTCCAAATGGGAAGCAAACCTGGTCCGGTGTGGTACAAAAAATAGTCAGAAGCAATATCATCGTTTTTGTCAACAGAACCTCCAATAAGTTAACAGTTATTGGAGGTTTTTTTGCGAATAGCAATACTATTCAAGGTTTTTATAAAAGTAGGTTGTACTACATGGGCTACCATTAGGAAAAAGTGCATAATTTGGAATGTTTCCCACGACCTTCCAGCCACATTTTAAGTACAAAGCATGAGCCGGGCTATCTGTTACAGTATCTAATACCAGTAGTGATTTTCTCATTTTTTTTGCAATTAATTCAAGATGTTGCAATAGATTTTCAGCTATACCAAGACGTCGAAAGGCTGAATGCACCAACATTTTTGCTACGTCCGCCCGATGCGGTTGATTTTGGGGAAGGTCTATTTGTAATTGCACGGTCCCAACGATCTGGTCCGATGAGCTGTCTTTTGCAACAAGTAGCACTGTTTTTTCTTGCTGGACCTTTGCCAGGACACTGTTCCAGAATTCACTTACTTTTTCTTCGTTTATGTCCTGCATAAATCCCACTGAGGCCCCTCCTTGGACAATATCCAATGTTAATGCGACCAGGTCGGAAACGACGCTGTTATTTACTTCCTTTAGTTCTTCAATGTGGATACTTCTCTTTTCAGAAATATGCATAGTTATTTTATCATTTTTATTAACGTGAAATAATTGCTTTTTAATTGAGAAATAGGATGACTGCTTCATGATGCAGGGCGGCCATCTGATAAAATGTTTTTAGGTCTTCGAAGTATTGAAGCAGATATTCTAATGCATTTTCATCATCCCAGATATCTGGGTATATATCTTTTTCAAGCATGGTAGCCGAGTCAAAACGTTGCGTTAATTCATCTATAGAAATTTCCTGTAACGCTAAATCAATCTGTTTAGTTTGTTCTATATCTGTATAGGTTGCTGGGCCATAGCCCATGTCCTGATTGCGATCGACATCATTGGGACCAACTAATAGCCAGGATAACGGTGGAGAAGCCTGATCGTATGTGCCGATTGATTCTCCTGTCAATAAAAAGAAAATACCTTCCCAAGCTTTGTCAATATCTATCAAATTGTCCAAATGTATAGCTTCTTTGCTATATACCATTTTTCTTAATGAACGACTATCAGTGAGAAAACTATTCAATGTTTCCAAATTGACACGAAGGAAATTTTGTACCATGCTCATGATCTTTCGATTTTGGTTGACTGCTTTTTGTTTTCTGGTTTACAGAAGGATGTAACACTGTTGGTTGTATTGAAAATATGATCTGCAGAAATATTAATTATTGCTCCGTGTAAATGCAAAATAAATAACATAAAACCACCCCAAGATACCATGGATCAGTGCCCAGAGAATAGATTTGTTGCGGTCCCACGAAGTGACGACGGCAATGACAGAACCAAGTCCAATTCCAGATTGCGTAATTGTTTGGGTAGTTGAACGGCTAATTTCTTGTCCGATAACCATGCTCGACATTCCGATGAACATGATCAATAAAGCTAATTGTTTCATCTGTATAAATTATTTATAAGTGTTGGTCTCATCAGTATAAATGAGCTCGTTTCACTCGGTTTGAATAAATCATGATGGTTTCATCGTGTTTTATTCAGTTCTTTTCTTGATTCGTCATCGATTTTCTTGACTCGTCTAAAATTATCGGTCTTCTGATTTGGTCTAGATTCTTTTTCTAAGTTCCGTAATTCTTCCTTAAGAAACAAGCTGTTGCGCTTGACTTGTTTTACAGTATTTGCTAATCGGGTAATTATCGGCCCTATTGTTTGGGGTAAAATTGTACCCAAATGATAGCGAATCTTAAAAAGCAGGTAACGAATATTAACTGCCTTAAAGAGCTTGTTTTGAAAATACGTTATTTGTTAAAAAATCGAGATATGAGAATTATTATTTTGACATTAATCATCAGTACATTCGCATTGACATCCTGTGGTAGTAATTTGGACTTCGGATATAATGAGAAGATTGCCGGCCTTTTCTATAGTTGTAAAGAAAAGTTGGATGAAAGCTACAATAAATTGTTGGAAGGAGAATATGATGCGGATAAAACGGATGAATTATCCTACGAAATGAAGCTAAAAGAGGTGCAGGCGCTGAGCAGTTATGTCAAAGGAATAAAGAGTGAAGTCAATGCATTAAAGCCTAGTGAAGCGGCGACAAGCTTCCATTTGACTACAATAGCTTACATGACGAGAATTGTGGATGGTTATGGTACGTTGTTGGTCAAATATGTGGATGAGCAGAAAAAAGGTGCTAGACAGGCCTTATTACGAGATATTACAGATGAAAAAGCTAAAATAGCAGTCTTGGCAGATACTTGTTTGGAGAAACAGGTTGAGTTTTTAAATAAGGTGGGGATAAAGGTTGCTGCTGCGCAATAAGATAATTAATGAAACATAATTTTTAGCCAATGAGAACGTGCTTAACAATTGATAAGTTTTATTTAATGCTGGTTTTACTTCTACTTGTTGTATCCTGTAAAAGTAAAGCCATAAAACAAGCTATCAGGCCTCTCAATCAACAGGAAACTGTACGACCGGATTGGCTGGCTCATAAGTATGATCGAGTAATGAAGATTGAGGATCGTCAGGTGGCACGATTAGAGGGCAATTATCTATTGGATCTGCCATTGCAGTTTAACGAAGATTCAATAGATGTATTTTATTTGAGCGCAGAGATCCCAATAGAACTTTTCAAGAAGTCTTCGGCGTTTTATCCCGAATTGCAAAAATTTATTCTTATTGTTCCTGATTGGAAGTTTTACAGCGAAGTCAGTAAAATGGCTTCAAAAAGTGGAATGTGCGTGGAACCAGAAACGACAAATTTTTATTACTATATCAGACGGGAAGAGGATGATGTTAAAGTTGATAGCATCCGGCTTGGGGGACTAGAAAATCCAACGATTGATTTTGCTAAACCTATATTGCCGGAAAACCTATTAACAGTATATTGGAAGGAAAGCTATGGTTCTGTCTGCTGCCCTCGTGATCCGATGTGGGATATCGCCGATCAGGATAGCTCTTTTATCCGAGGTTTTGAGGAAAGAAATAAATTCAAGGTAACTACAGGGCGATATATTCAAATGCAAGGAAAAGAAGGTGAAAATAGTATATATTATACATTGCCAGGATTGACAACAGCACAGCGATTGCAATTTTTGCTTGAGAAGCGTGCACAATGGAGATTAAATAGCGAAGCCAAGAAAATGCCGCTTTCAACGAAATTGTTTACACCTCAATTGCAGCAGATGATAACAACAGGTTTTAACAAGCTTGAAGAAATGCCGTAGCAGATAAGAAAATAATGTTGAGTCGAAGATTTCCGTTTTTAAAATGTATCTGTTTAAAGTATATGGGGTATATAACATTTGATAAATAAGCATAATTTTGAAATAGTATGAGAATAAAACAATCCATATAAAATCGTAGGCATAGTGGCAACAATTGTACTTATGGACGGCTCTTGTCGGGGACAGGATGTAACCAAAGCTGTTAAAGAAGGTGTTGAAGAGGCTGTTTTACTTATCGGTCAATTACCGGGAAAGTATAATATGGCAGAAGACATTTGGGAAAATCCAGATACTGCTTACGAACAATTTATACGATTTGATGGCGAAAGTCTTGCGACTTTCCATCGAACGGATGCTAATAGCGATTTAGGAACTGTTGGCATTGTTGATAAAACAGGAAAGGTTATTGTACAGCCCAACTATTTCAGTACTACGACAAAACCACATTTTGGCTTTTTTGAAGTACAAGATAGTAAACAACGTGTAGGTTTGATCAATGAGAAAGGAGTGGAGGTTGTTCCGCCTCAGTATGAGTCTATCTTTTTGGATGCCAGTCTTATGGCGATTGATAGTACGATCATCAAAGTAGCGAAAGATGGCAAACAAGGATTTATTGATCATAACGGCGCTATTGTGGTTCCTTTTAAATATCAGGTTTTGGATGTTGTGGGTAAAAATAGAATCATGTATATGGAATCACCACAGCATTGGGGATTGATGGACTACAACAGTAAAATATTAACCGATCCTGTTTTTACATTTAGCAATATTTTTGTCGACGGAAAAACGGTATTGCAACAGGCCGATGGCGAAGAGTATACACTCTATGAAGATGGGAAAATCGTTAAGAAATAATTGTTGTCCTGAAGTAAGAAAGTGCTATTTCCAGAGTGGGAATAGCACTTTAATGAATAAACTGTCTTTATGTGTAATAGCCACTACTTGATCTGACAGTTGGGTGTTCTTAAAAATTGTCAGATTGCCAATTCGAATATAGTGATGTTTCTTCAAAATCTAAAGATT
>JAQZAZ010000277.1 GCA_029239355.1 Sphingobacterium sp. | reverse complement strand
GATAGATTCCATTATTGTGTCCAGCTGTAAACACTTCATCTATATAAAGCTTTAGACGGTTAGGCACCTGAAACCACCATACAGGAAAGTGATAAACAATGATATCCGCCCATTTAAAATTTTCAGCTTCGACCATGGGGTCAAATTCATCATTTACATTGGTCACACGAATTTTAAATCCATTTTTAACTAAAGTTTGTTCCGTCCAATTTGTAATTGTGGTATTAAAAGAACCACCGGAGTGTGCGAACTCCTGTCCGCCATTGATAATAAATATATTCATCTCTATTATTTTTATTATTGATAACACAAATTTCTATCATTTTTATAGATAATAAAAATAATTTAAATTGTATATTTGTATCATTAAAATAATAGATATGAAATGGAACTTAGAATGGCTTCGTACATTTAAGGCGATTTATGAGACTGGCACACTGTCTGCAGCAGCACAAGAATTGTTTATTTCGCAACCTGGTGTAAGCCTGCACCTCAACTCTTTGGAAGCTTTTACTGGGCACAAACTATTCGATCGTTCAGCACGTAGAATGGTGCCGACCGAGAAAGGTAAAATTTTATACAACTATATAATTGATCCGCTTAAGAAGCTTGAGACAGGCGAACAGCACTTTCACAAACGGGCGCTCGATGAACGTATTACCATAAGCATCGGGATGTGCTTTGAAACCTTCCAATACACCTTAGAGGAGCATATTGCGCAACTTCCATTTAACCTCATCATTAAATTTGGCGAATACCCGCAGATGCAACAGGATCTGGACAATGGTTTGCTCGACTTGATTATAACACCGCAAAAAGGCAATCAACAGAATCTGATTTATGAGGCCTTTTCGAAAGAACGCATCGTATTGATTGCCGGTTGCCAGACAGATACTGCTGACTTAGAAGCCTTATTGCAGGACAGTAAGATTAAGGAAGCTTCTCAGCTCTTAAAAAAACAGCTCTGGTACAGCACTGCTGCGGATATGGATCACCTCAGAAATTTCTGGTCAACACATTTTGGCGAACATCCAGATTTCAGCCCCAATTACATTGTGCCTAATATCAGTTCCATTATACGGTGTCTCAGCAATAACAAAGGCTTTTCCATTGTTCCTGATTTTTTATGTGCAGAGGCCATTGCTTCGGGCAAAATCAAGCTGGTCTGGGAAGGTCAATCTCCTGTTGAGAACACACTTTATTTTGGAACACGTAAGAAAACAATGTACCAAGAGGAAATCAGTCAATTGGAAACATTGCTACAGGAAAAATGGTAGCTTCCTTATTGATTCAGCATCTTGCTTAAGAATTCGGGGGTCACACCAATATAGGCTGCCACTTGCTTTTGCGGCAGGCAGGCGATCAAGGTAGGGTACCGGATGCAAAATCGTTCATAACGTTCCTTAGCAGTCAAACGAAGGTTTTCCATCGCACGGCTTTGGTAATACACCAAGGCGTTTTCTGCAAGTACTCTGAAGTAAATATTCAATTGTGGGATTTCCTTGTACAGCTTATTCAGATCCGCTTTTGCGATCATTGCGATCTCAGAATCAAATACAGCATCCACCGCGAGATGTCCAGGTTGGCCTGTTACGAGGCTATACATATCCCCTATCCACCAACCCTCGGGAGCAAATTGCTGAATATATTGATTCCCATTTTCGTCCGCACAATAACTGCGCAGACAACCTGAAACGACAAATAGCGCATAACGGCTCACATCTCCTTCCAACAATAAAAATTGTTTTTTCTTGACCTTTTTCAATTTGACAAAAGAAAAGAGACGCTCCATCTCCTCTGCATTAAGATCAATCTGATTCAGGAAGCTCTCCGCTAATAGATGTTGATCCATATGATAATGCTGATTGGTATACGACAAATATAGCTTATCCCTAAATCCGAACCAAGGCTTCTACTAATTGTTTTAAAACAAATATGTATCGGATATTTTATAACTTAATAGCAGATTAGCTGTTAAAAGATATTTTCTCAATGAAAGAACATCAATATAAAGCGACGGTTGAATGGACGGGCAATTTAGGAAGTGGTACAGATCATTATAAAAACTATGAACGAAGCCACCAGATCAGCATAAAGGACAAAGCGATTATCCAGGGCTCTTCTGATCCGGCATTTCGTGGAGATCCCAACAAGCACAATCCCGAAGATCTCTTACTTGCGTCCTTATCCTCCTGCCACATGCTATGGTATCTTCATTTCTGTTCAGTCAACAATATTATCGTGGAATCTTATATTGATCATGCCACAGGAACAATGGTGGAGGAAGAAAGTGGCAAGGGCTTTTTTAAAGAGGTCATACTTAGCCCCTCAATCCGTGTACAGCGACCTGAAATGATCGCCAAAGCAATAGCGCTCCACAAAAAAGCCAATGAATATTGTTTTATTGCAAATTCAGTAAATTTTCCGGTGCTCCATCAACCTCATGTAAGTGCTGAAGGATGATTTTACCTGTTCCCTAAGCGTTCCTGTAATTCTCTTCTGAAAGTAATCCCAACGGGCAGACTCATATTATTGATCTGCACCATACCATGTTCATACTTGCTGACCTTGTTGATAGAGGCAATATACGATTTATGGATGCGGACAAATTTGGACGCAGGTACCTGCGTTAAGATCTGTTGGGTGGTACTGGCAGTAAGGTAAGTCTGTGCCGGTGTCACAATTTTTACATAATTACCAAAACTCTGGATAAAATCGATTTGAGAAAGCTTCACCTCAATCAACCGTCCATCCATACGGATACTAATTGTTTTTGGCTCCTCCTCTTGCGGAGTCAGGCTATTGGTATAAGAAAGAAAACGTTGTACAGCTTTAAAAAAACGGGGAAAAGATATGGGTTTCAATAAATAATCGACAACCCCATAGTCATAACTTTCCAATGCGTACTCCGAGTAGGCAGTGGTCAATATTGTTTTAGGTGGGTTGTCCAGCATTTTCAGAAACTCCATTCCCGTAATTTCAGGCATATCAATATCCAGAAAGATCAGGTCAACCCGATTATTGCGCAGATATTCCAGTGCTTCAAAGGCATTATAGCATTGAGCGACCAATTCCAGATCAGCGCTTCTTTCAATATAATTTACCAATACATAATGTGCAGCTGGTTCGTCGTCAACCACAATACAGCGATTTTTCTCCATGGCTAAAGATTTATAACTAAAGACACCTCAAACTCCTCCTTACTTGCATTTGTATTTAACTGATAGCGGTTAGGATAGAGCAATTTTAATCGGGCTATCGTATTTTCCAAACCTATTTTTGCCGAAAATACATTCCGTTTTTTCACGGGAACTGAATTTCGTACATGCAAATATAAGTTCCCTTTTTCAATCCTGATCGAAATTGCTACGTAACAATCTTCTATACTGCAGGTGCCATGTTTAAAGGCATTCTCTACAAATGTGATCAATAGCATCGGCGCGATCTGGTACTTAACCCCCTCTTCCCGCTGATAATCAAAGTCAATCTTGGTTCGATAGCCCAGACGTTCGCGTTCCAATTCGATATAACTCGAAATAAAATCAATCTCATCATCCATTGAAACAAATTCCTTGTCGCTACTTTCCATCTGATAACGCAGCAGTTGCGATACCTTTATAATCAGTTCCGAAGTACGCTCCGGAAATTTAAGGCTGATCCCATAGATGGTGTTTAATGTGTTGAACAAAAAATGAGGATTCAGCTGTTTTTTTAAATTGGACAATTGCGTTTGGTTGGAGAGCAGTTCCCGTCGTGTTTTCAATCGTTGATAGCGATAGAATTCGATAAATTGGATACTGCCTAGAATACAGATTAACGAGCCCAATAATACGCCGACCTGATAATGGAATGTTTTCTGAGCGAGGTTTTTATACAAAAAACAGTTCTTATAGATAACGTTTTCCGTTATTTCTTTTAGGATCAAGGCAAATACCAACAGTATGGCGATCGAGGATAGCGCATAGAGTATAGCTTTATTCTTTTTTAGCAGCAGCGGCAGCAGAAAAAAACGATTCACCTGTGCATGGATATATAAGATCAAAAAATAGATCACTCCCATTAAAAAACCTTTCCAGCTCAAGATCAGAATCCAGTCATTCAGCGTAAACAGGATAAACGAAAAAACCAGCAATGTGATTTCCTGTATGATCTTATTTTCCAGAATCTTTCTCATACTCCCTTATTTTGTTAAAAATCTGTTACAAAGTAAAAGTATTAAGTTTATAACCACCGAAAAATAAATGACGAATTACATTGGTCACTTTTAAACGCTATAGATCATTTTAAATGGACTTTACAGCAGACATGCTCCTTATCTTCGTTTCCATAAAATGATATATAACCTATGCTGAAATTGAATTTAGTGTTGTCATTGGCTGTATCACTTGCGACCTCAACCTCATTTGCACAAAAGCTTACCATCCGTGATGCCGTAGACCAAGGTCTTGCAAATTATGGAATTATTAAGGCAAAGGCGTATTATGTCCAGTCAGCACTACAGACCAACGAACAGGTAAAACGCGACTTCTGGCCTAAT
>JAQZAZ010000276.1 GCA_029239355.1 Sphingobacterium sp. | reverse complement strand
GAAGACATCAACACGTATGAAGAAAATCCAGGGTATATAGGGGCTCTGATCGGCAGAATAGGCGGCAGAATATACGATGCAAAGGTAACCATTAATGACGAAGTCTATACCTTTGCTAAAAACAATAATGGCAATACCCTGCACGGGGGCATCCAAGGCTTTGATAAAAAAATATGGGATGTAAAAGAAGAAGTTAGCGACGGAGAGGCCTCTTTAACTCTCACTTATTTCAGTGAAGCTGGTGAAGAAGGTTTTCCAGGAAACTTAGAGGTAACCGTAGTTTACAGTCTGAACAACCAAGATGAATTAACCCTTGCTTATACGGCCAAGGCAGATGCAGATACCATTGTAAACCTGACCAATCATGCTTATTTTAATCTCTCAGGCAATGCCAAACGTTCTGTTTTGGAGCAAGAGGTCTTTATCAATGCAGACAAAATCTGCAAATTAGATAAAGAGCTCATACCAGACGGAGAACTTCTCAGTGTAGAGGATCACCCAGCTTTTGATTTCCAAAAGAGAAAACCTATTGGACAAGATATCAAACAAGAGGATAGTCAGCTCAAATACGGAGGCGGCTACGACCATCCATGGATTTTTAAAAACGAAGAAAAAACAGCAGAGTTTTATGACCCTATTTCAAAAAGATGCATGACCATTACAACCACAGAACCAGGCATCGTTATGTACACCATGAACTTTGCGGATGCGCCCATTAAACTGTCAAATGGAGAAATCCAAAAACCAAACTACGGCGTATGCTTCGAAACCCAAAAACTACCCATAGGCTACAACGAAGTTTTTAAAGAAGATGTGCTTCTTAAAAAAGGAGATACGTATTCTAGCCAAACTACCTTTAAATTCAGCATCAACTAAAAAAGAATAACCAAGGATAAGTGATAAACAGGTTCAGATATGCAAGCGGACATTGGGCATTAAATCAGTATGATAGCTGGCCTGCTTTATGGGGTATTGACATTTTGGATTAATTGGAATATTATAAAAATGAATTGTTCATTCATTTTGAGGAGGAAAAGATATTTGAACCAACGAATCAAAGCAATCTCAGATGCAGCAACACTGTTATTTTTGCAGCAAGGCTATTCCAAAACACAAATCAGCCATATAGCAAAGGTCATAGGTGTTTCTGTTGGTACGATTTATCTTGACTTTGCAGGAAAACAGGAAATTATACACTTTGTTTTGAAAAGTACGATTGATCCGGATTTTATTAATCGGGAGTTTGACAGACCCATTACAGATGACTTATTCGTCGGCTTGGAAAATGACATTGTTGCCCTCTTTAAGCAGATGGCAGATGATTTTGCCAAAAATCTTGAAACAGATACTGCGGATTACACTTTTGAAGCTCTTATTTCAGATGCGTTTGATTTTCTTGAAAGCTATGCTGTCGGTTGCCTGTTCATTGAGAAAAATCAACTTGATTTTAAATTTCTGGCAGGACATTACAAGGAATACCGAAGGCAATTCATGGATACGATGTCACAGTACTTAAACATTTTCATCCAAAAAGGGATTGTCAGACCGTTGGAGCATCTTGAACTATCCACGACACTAATCATTGAAATCTTGACTTGGTGGGCGATGGATAGGCGCTTTACCTCATTTGAAATATGTGATATCCCTACTGAGCTTGCAAAAAAAATCTGTATGGATAACATTATAACTGCATATAAGCAATAAAAATTGAAGGGCACAATTCGCCCTCCTATTTTTATCAAATATATGAATGAACGATTCATTTATAATTGAAAGAGAGGTAGTTTTATGACGGAATTAAGAAAACATAGGGCTTTTTACATACTATCCATTCTTTGTCTACTCGTACTGGGCGGCTGCTCTCATTCGAAATCTCCACAAATGGCGAATGAACTGCAATTTTCACTAAATGAGGTATCCGAATTAACAATTTCTTACGATGAAGAGAAAATCACCTTTTTTGAGGGCAACAGTGATGAGCTTGTAATCAAAGAATATATGACGGTTAATAAGAGCAGTTATTATGCAAAAGTAAATCAGCGCAGCGACAGCATCCATATCAGCGAGGGAGATAAACCGCTTTTTAAATCCGGATTTTCACGGTATATTGAAGTTTATTTGCCTGCATCGTACCATCAAAACCTTACCATTACCACAACAGATGGAGATATAGATTTATCCAACTCTGATTTGGATTTGTCTATGCTTCGTGTAGATAGTACCTCAGGAACGGTGCAGCTTAATAGTGTGACTGCAGCCGCTATTCATTTATCCTCCACTAGGGGAACATTGAAGCTGGGAAGTATTCAAGCGGAACAAATCAAATTGGAAACGACCAGCGGAAACGTAACCTGCACTGAGTTGAATGGGCATGTTACATATACATCTACCAGCGGTAATGCTGATATAAGATCTGCTATCGGCTCCGGTAGTTACAAGGCAAACAATTCTGGAAAACTGAATGTGGCGTATACTGATGTAGACGGCGACCTATTGTTTTTTAACAAGAACGATAACATTGACCTCATCATTCCCGCAGACTTAGAATTTAACTTTGAGGCTACGACCAAGAATGGCACTATCTCTACCACTTTTCAGGAGGGTATTTCCATCAATGGACGGACGACCAGCGGAACTGTTGGTGATAATCCCGCCGTTACTATTAAGGTAGAGACAAACAACGGGGATATACAGGTGACTCAATGAAGAAGCAAACGCCTACTGCATTTTATTTCTATCCCTTATATTGGGGGCCACTACGATTGGCGCTACCATGAGCCAAGGTAAATGGGAAACATCTTTGATAGTGTTTTTTATTACCGGCATTGTGGGTATCCTGGGCATAGGCTTTAAGAATAAAATTATTGATTTCTGCCATAAGATAATGAAACGAGACTATCAGGATAATACGAAATGCGAGTGTTTGGATTTTGTGGAAGCAGCCCATAGGAACAGAGTGTATCCAGTGATGTATTGCCGCATGCAGATTGAGGGACATCTTGACGGTGACCGCTTAAAAAATGCGGTGAACCTTTCCAGTCAATATGTGCCCGAAGTTTTCTATATATATGATTTTAGGCATGACTGCTTTGTTAATCAAGGCTTAAGCGCAGATTGTGCGATTGTTAGTACACACCAAAATATAGAGTTTGATTTGCGGTGGGATTTAAGTAAGGATACCCAAATCAAACTCTTCATTTGTCAGGAGGAGCTAAAAACTACCATTACTTTTGGCATGAGCCACATTTTGACGGATGGAGAGGGCTTTTTACAATACCTCTATCTATTGTCATCCTTATACAACGAAAAGTATCCAAACAGCCAAATACAGAACAATAGAAAGATTTCTACTATCTTGAAAGATATTCATGTCCAACCTCCGACAGAGCAGACCAAGAACGGCAAGAAATTTGTCATGTCCCCCTTGCTACACGATAGCATAGGCACACAATATTTCTGCCTAAACAGTATAATAGCAGCGGCTGATCTGAAAGCTATCCATACAAAAGCTAAGAATTGTGGTGCAACACTTAATGATGTATTTATGACAGCGTATGCCTGTATCATTGCTCGGTTACAAAATACAGATAAGGTTATTATTCCTTGTCCGGCTAATCTTCGTAAGTTTCGGCCACCTTCTGACAGCCGTACTATCGCAAACATGACCGGAATCTACAGGATGATAGTCGTGGAAATTACGCCTCAGCATACTTTCAATTCTATTTTAGCGCAAATTCATATTGAAATGGAATTACAAAAATCACGTTATCGTTGTTTTGCAGGTATTCGGGTTCTTGATTTTGTCTATTACAAAGTTCCTCGCTCAATATTGAGACAAGTCGTTAAAAGAGGTTATCGATTGCTTCCCGTTACCTATACAAATGTCGGTGTGATTGACAGCAACAGACTTCATTTTCAAGATAGTAATATCATACGGTGTTATCTGACCGGAACGTATCGGCTTTCACCAGATTTCCAGTTATCTATAAGCACATTTAGGAATGTCTGCACGTTGAACTGTACTTTGATTGGAGATGCAGAAACTAAAACAAAAGGTTTGCAAATTTTGGAACAGTTAAAGAGTGAACTTTTAGGATGGGTACAGGAATAACTCAATAATCACATGACTGGCGGCTCGGGTCAAGGCAGAGGGCACGGGAGCCTTAAAAGACACCCCACTTTTACCGAGCGAACCTATGCAAGATACATACGGCTGATTATTTTAATCACTGTAATCAACGCTTTTGAAGCAGCGCCACCGCTTCTTCCTCTGGAAGTGCCTCGCTAAAGTAATACCCCTGGATTTTATCACACTGATGGTGTTTCAGATAATCCAGCTGCTCTTTGGTCTCAACACCCTCCGCCAGTACAGTTAACCCCATTCGGCGTCCTATCATAACAATCACATCAGCCAGTTCATTTTCTGCTGCACTCAGGCCAATGTTATCAATAAACAGCTTATCTATTTTTAACGTATTAATAGGAAGGCGCTTAAGGTAGCTCAGTGAAGAATAACCTTGTCCAAAATCATCAAGCGCTATTTGTATACCCGCCAGCCTC
>JAQZAZ010000275.1 GCA_029239355.1 Sphingobacterium sp. | reverse complement strand
TGGTGTCTAAGTAATCTAATTTTTTTTCCTAATGCATTCATCTGGTAGATATTTTAAACAAAAATAGCAAATAAAAATTAATTTACATTAAATTATAATTTTTTCTTTAAAAATCCTTAAAAAAACGATCAGCGAGGACAGATAGGTTAACCCCGTTATAATTATTTAAACTCATAAGCAGTAAATTATAACCTCTAGATTTAACACCATCTAAAAAAGAATACAAGCCATCCAAACTTACAACAACCTCTAAATCAGGATCATTAAAACATCTCTTAATATTTTCAGGAACACTTTCAATATTCTTATTAAGTTCCTTACAGGAGTTGATATTCACGTAGACGACAGAGAGATCCGACTCGCGCATGGAATCAGCATATTGTAACAAAAACGATGAATCTAAACTATCATACGAGTTTAATTCAATTATTGTGACCAATTTCTGATTAGGAAATTGTTCTTTTACTGCATGAATACTTGATCTGACTTTATCGGCATTATAAGCATAATCTTGATAAACTACAGATCCTTCAGAACTGGCGACAAATTCCAAATAACGGATAGAGGTATTAAAGCTCTTTATCGCATCAAAAAACTCTTTCTTTTTGATGCCCAACCATTCACACACCGTATAGGCTCCTGCGATATTGGACAAATTATGCTTTCCAAATACTTGCAAAGGAACATCTCCATCTGCTGTATTAAGATACGTCACTCCTTTATTAATCGTATAGTCGGGGATTTTATAACCATGCCTATTGATTTTACAGTCTTTGGTATCCTGTAACACTTTCTGTAGCACAGCATCCTCTTTATTATAGATTAGTGTACCTTTAGGAGGTATTGAATCAATAAAATCTTCAAATTGTTTAATATATTCCTCTTTGGATATTTTGGAGTTAAATTCATTCCATACGATACCCGAGATTAAGGCAATATTAGGCTTATAATATAGAAATTTAGACTTAGGGTCGATTTTTGACGAAACATATTCATCTCCCTCGATAATAATAATCTTATTATTCTTGGTAATATCTACGAGTTTATCAAAACCTCGTAATTGTGCCCCTACCAAATAGTCAAAATCTTTACCTAAGAAACGCATCACGTGCATGACCATACTCGTGATAGTTGTTTTCCCGTAGCTCCCTGCTATCACCACACGGATCTTATCCTGCGAAAGTTCTTGTATAAATTCGGGGAAAGAATAGATCTTCAACCCCAGTTCTTGTGCCTTTTCTAATTCGGGATTATTTGCCTCTGCATGTGCTCCCAAAATAACTGCATCAATATCTTCCGTTACCTTTTCGGAAAACCATCCCAGCTGATCTGGCAATAAGCCAGCTTCGATAAGATGGGAACGGGAAGGTTCCACAATCTGATCGTCAGATCCTGTAATCTGGTGCCCCTGCTTTGCCAAGGAAATGGCAAGGTTATGCATCACACTACCACCTATCGCTATAAAATGAATACGCATCGCTCTATTACCGTTTCACAAATTTGGCTGCACACCAATTATTTAAAACTTTTTTGGAGACAAATTCAAAACCGGAGGACACAGCGGCATCATGCAATATCGCCAAATCTTCCTGTTCATAAAATCCGCTTAAGTACAATGCTCCATTTTTATTGATACTTAAAGCATATTGTGGTAACTGTTCCAATAGGATGTTCCGATTAATATTTGCTAAAATACTGTCGAAAACCCGGTCTTTTAAAACTTCAAAAGAACCACAGCGCGTAGAGATGTTGTTGACATTATTAAGCGCTGTATTTTCGGCAACACTTTCTACACAAATATCATCGTAGTCTACGGCCAGCACAGACTCAGCTCCTTTTTTTGATGCCAAGATCGCTAAGATACCCGTACCACAGCCCATATCCAGCACCTGCTTACCCTCAAAATCATTCTCCAAAATATATTGGAGCATCATCGATGTGGTCTGATGGTGCCCTGTCCCGAAGGACATTTTAGGATCAATGATTATTTCATAAGGGAAATCAGGTTTTGCGTCATGAAACGTAGCACGTACATAACACTGTCCACCGACTTCAATGGGATTAAAATTACTCTCCCAGAGTTTGTTCCAATTCTGGTTTTCTATTTCCTGAACATTATAGTCTACTTCAAGTCCTTCATCAAGATTTAGCATTAACGTTTCTAATGCTTGCAAATCAAGATTTGCAGCTGGAATATAAGCTGCAAATCCTGATTCGGTATCTTCAAAAGTATCAAAGCCGATGTCTGCCAAATCAGATACTAATAGATCTTTTTGCCATTCCTCACCCGATAGCATTTGAAAGATAACCTCTATGTATTTCATTTCTAAAAATTAGCCGTTAAACACTTTGGCGATATCAATAAAATCTCTCGATTTCAAAGAAGCTCCTCCAATCAAACCACCGTCAATATCTGCCTGTGCAAACAGATCCTTCGCATTGCCCGGATTACAAGATCCACCGTAAAGTATACTTGTGTTATCCGCTGCTTCTTGTCCGTATTTTTCTGCGACAACCTGACGGATAAACTGATGAACTTCCTGCGCCTGCTCTGGGCTAGCCGTAAGTCCTGTTCCGATCGCCCAAACTGGCTCATAAGCCAATACGACTGCAGCAAAAGCTTCATTGGACAAATGGAACAATCCAGCTGTCAATTGTGTTTTAATTATTTCAAAGAAATCACCCGATTCACGTTCTTCTTTGGTTTCTCCAATACAAAATATAGGTGTCAAGCCATGTTTCAAAGCAATATCTACTTTCGCAGCTAACAACGCATCTGTTTCACCAAAATAAGCACGTCTTTCAGAGTGACCCAAGATCACATGTGAAGCGCCGACAGATTTTACCTGGCTTGCAGAAATCTCACCTGTATATGCTCCAGATTCTGCCTGATGAATATTTTGTGCACCAATATTCACATTAGCAACATTCTTAGACAATTGCCCAAGACTTGATAAATGGATGAAAGGGCTACACACAACCAATTCTTGATTTCCAATTACTTCATCTTTGGCCATATTGATAATTTCGGAGAATAAACTTAATCCTGATTGATAATCTAAATTCATTTTCCAATTACCAGCTACGATTTTCTTACGCATGATTTTTACGATTTAATTATATTTTTTGTTAAGTTGATTCAATTCCCTCTTTAGTCGTTCTGGCAGCTCTTCATGTTTTGACATATATAGGGTTTCCAGATACGCCATAAATTTATCAAAGTTATAGACTTGTGTATCCCCATTAAACACCCAGGCAAACGACGGTACAAATTTAGCATAAAAACTTGTATCTGCTAGCATACTTGCAATTCCTATTACTGTTCCTGTATTTAAAGAAGAATTTATTCCTGTTCGCGTATAATCTCCCATAAAAACACCGCACTTCAATAAGCCCGTATCTCTCAAACCGCCCAACTTATAATCATAAATTGACACTGTCTTTAGATTATTTTTAAGATTCGAATTGGATGTTCCTGCTCCTAGATTACACCAATCACCAATCACCGAACATCCCAAGTAGCCGTGATGTCCTTTTGCCGAGAAATCACCAATGATTGAGTTACCCACTTCACCTCCCACCACACTTTGCCTTCCGACAGATACATTCCCATAAATCGTTGCGCCCATTTTTACAATAGCCCCTTTTCCCAAGTATAGAGGTCCCCGCAGATGGGCTCCCTCCATAATGGTGACACCTTCATCGATATAAATAGGTCCACATGTAGAATTAAGTGTCGCACAGTCCATCTTGACCTGATCAGCGATATAAAAGTCTGTACCCAATAATTGATTAGTAGAAGAAACAGTGGCTATAGAGGTTCTTTTAGCCAGAAGTTTAAAATCATTTGCTATTTCAGTCCCCGTCAATAAGAACAGGTCTTCCACCCCTTTTAATAAATATAGATCATCTTCTACCTTCTTGAGCTTAAGATGGCCCTCTTTGTGATACCGAAAAGCGATAATCGTTCCGTCTTGCGACAAGACATCTCCTATTTCCAAGTTTGAAATAGTCCGTAGCAATGCCACGGTAGGAATAACATGCTTAGTTACCCAAATAGCACCGTTCTCAATCCCGTCACCTTCAGCAATCTCCAGGTCAAATGTTATCGCCAGCTTCTGCCATTTCTCCCTTAATGTCAAAATACCGACACGCAAGTCCAGACAGGATTTAATAAAAGTAAAAGGATATAAACTCTTTTTATCAAAAGAAGCCAGCGGGGAGGTAAGCTCATCCAACGATCGGACAGCATCAAAACAATCTACAAAAAAGATTTTCACAAAGTAAAAATAACAAAAAAAACCCGACAAATAATATTTATCGAGTTCTTAATATTGTAATATACAGATCTGCTACAATTATTTTTTGTTGTAACGGCTACGGAATTTATCGATACGTCCAGCAGTATCAACCAATTTCATTTTACCTGTATAGAAAGGGTGCGATGTATGAGAAATCTCTAATTTTACAACTGGATACTCATTACCATCTTCCCACTGAATAGTCTCTTTCGTGTCAACACAAGATTTAGTAATAAAAGCATAGTCGTTTGACATATCTTTAAATACAACTAAT
>JAQZAZ010000064.1 GCA_029239355.1 Sphingobacterium sp. | reverse complement strand
ATCTTCCGCTCAATTAGTTACTTTCGCAAATAAATTTTTGCTTATTATGTCAGAATACGAATTAAGCACACAAAAAAGAAAAACAAAGTCTGTATATGTTTCCACAGTGATCAGCATTGCACTGGTATTGTTGGTGACCGGTATGTTAGGCTTATTATTGGTGCACGCTAAAAATCTTTCAAAGTACGTTAAAGAAAACATTGTCCTAAATGTCATTGTAAACGATGGCACTAGTGAGGGTGACGTACTCTCCTTACAAAAAGATCTTGAAAAAGATCCTTATGTACTTCGTTCGGTATATATCAGCAAAGAAATCGCTGCGAAAAACCTGAAAGAAGATCTTGGTGAAGATTTTGTGCAGTATCTTGGGCATAATCCATTATTGCCTTCACTGGATGTCTATATGAAGGAAAATTACGCCAATACAGACAGTATTAAAACATTCATTGAAAAAATCTCTAAAAATAATAGAATAAAAGAGGTGGTTTATCAGGAATCGTTAATTGATATGGTCAATAAAAACGTGCGTATCATTGGAATGATTGTTTTAGCCTTTGCTGTTATATTATTGATCATTGCTGTTGCCTTAATCAACAATACCATACGTTTGGCCATTTATTCCCAACGTTTCTTAATCAAAAGTATGCAATTAATAGGTGCGACCAAGAACTTTATTCGTAAGCCTTTTATCACTTACGGTATTATCCATGGTCTCCTTGGTTCATTAATCGCGATCTTATTGTTGATATTGACGCTCAAATTTGCGCAGCAACAGATACCTGAATTGGTGTTTTTACGCAATTGGTTTGAATTTGCGGTTATCTTTTTAGGGGTTATCTTCATCGGAATTTTAATCTCAGGACTTAGCACCTACTTTGCTGTTACTAAATATTTAAAAGCGCAATCTAACGATTTATATAGATAAAAATGGCTCAAATAAAGAAATCTACTGAATCTGTAAACAAAGGTTCTTTCGTATTTTCCAAAATAAATTATCAGCTTTTCATAGCTAGTCTGGTTATAGTAGTCATTGGCTTCGCGCTAATGTCAGGTGAAACCGATATTTATAGTTTTACCAAAATCACATTAGCACCTATTGTTGTAGTTCTTGGATTTGCATTAGGGTTTGTAGCGATCTTGTATCGTCCCAAAACAACCAAAACTGAAGAATAATCTTATTAAAAAATAATGTCTATTATTGAAGCTATTATCCTCGCTATTATCGAAGGATTAACGGAGTTTTTACCTGTCTCCTCCACAGGTCATATGATTATTGCAACCGCTCTGATGGGTATTCAGCCCTCTGCGTTTGTTAAATTATTTACAATTGTCATTCAATTGGGAACCATCTTATCGGTACTCGTATTATATTATAAAAGGTTTTTCAAATCGCTTTCATTTTATTATAAACTGGTGATTGCAGCTATTCCAGCTTCGGTGCTGGGATTACTTTTCAACGATTACATTGATTCACTTTTGGAAAGCCCACTGGTCGTTGCAATCATGCTGGTGATTGGTGGTATTGTGTTACTATTTGTGGACAAATGGTTTAATAAGCCTACTGTTGAGGATTCCGACGAAATTTCCTATAAGCAGGCTTTTATGATCGGTGTATACCAATGTCTTGCTTTGATTCCGGGCACATCTCGATCTGCAAGTACCATTATCGGGGGTATGGCTGAAAAATTAACGCGCAAAGCTGCAGCGGAGTTTTCATTTTTCCTCGCTTTGCCGATGATGTTTGGTGCATCAGCCGTTAAACTTTTGAAGTTTTTCAAAGAGGGGAATACATTTACGGCTGAAGAGCTGAACCTGCTGATTGTTGGTAACCTAATTGGTTTTATCGTAGCAATTGTTGCGATCAAATCTTTTATTGGTTTTTTAACAAAACATGGGTTTAAGGCCTTTGGATGGTACAGGATAGTGATTGGCGTTATTATACTGGTATTACTCCTTTCTGGTCATAGTTTACAAATTATCTAAAATTTTCATGGAAAACAGAGAGGTTAGTGAAAACTCAGCAAGGTTTAATTTTGCTGAAGGCGAAATGTTGTTGATTGATAAACCTTTGACATGGACGAGTTTCGACGTTGTTGGTAAAGTCAGGAACTCCCTGAAACCATTAAAGTTAAAAGTTGGCCATGCGGGCACCTTGGATCCTTTGGCCACAGGATTATTGATTGTTTGCACTGGGAAGTTGACTAAAAAGATCGATAGTTATCAGGCCGAGGATAAAGAATATACAGGGACAATTACATTGGGCGGAACCACTCCCTCCTATGACCTGGAAACCGAAATTGATGAGCTATTCCCTATCGATCATATTACCGAACAGATGATCTTTGATGCAGCAAAGACCTTTGAAGGCGACATACAACAGTTTCCTCCCGCGCATTCTGCCATAAAGATCAATGGGGAGCGTGTTTACGAAAAAGCTCGTCGTGGCGAAGATGTCGAAATAAAATCCCGTCAGGTGCGGATCAATAGTTTTGAAATTGAAAAAATTGAACTCCCAAACGTCTATTTTCGCATTTCCTGTTCTAAAGGTACTTATATCAGATCCTTGGCTTATGACTTTGGAAAAGTACTACAGAGTGGATCACACTTAAGTTCTTTAAGGCGCACCAAAAGTGGTGATTACCGTGTTGAAAACGCTTGGAACCTTGAACAGCTCATCGCCGAAATAAAACGTCATAAAGAAATCATTAAATAATATCATCGACACATTTTATTGATTCTTTATCTTATTTTTGCAAAAAATCCTATAAATGAAAATCTACAGAAGTTTAGAAGATTTCTCCCCCGTTGAAAATGCAGTCGTTACAATTGGTACTTTTGACGGTGTTCACATCGGCCACCAAAAAATATTAGTCCACTTAAAGGAAGCTGCACAAAAGATCAATGGCGAAACCATATTGCTTACTTTTTTTCCTCATCCCCGGTTAATTATTAATCCAGATGATGATAGCTTACGGCTAATAAATGATATTGAAGAGAAAGTGAGCCAATTAAGCAAGGTTGGTATTGACCATTTGATCATTATCCCCTTCTCCCGTGATTTTTCCAATCAGACTCCTGAAGAATATATTAGCAATGTACTTGTAGGAAAACTGGGCACAAAGAAGATCGTGATCGGATATGACCACCATTTTGGAAAAGACCGCAAAGGTTCCTTAGGCGACTTGGAACAATTTGCTTCGATATTCGATTACAGCGTAGACGAAATCCCAGAGCAGGATATCAATGATATTGCAGTCTCTTCCACCCGTGTCCGTGAAGCACTCATCAAAGGTGATATTAAAACTGCCAATCTATATTTAGGCTATCCCTTTGAGTTGACAGGAACAGTTATCCGCGGCGATCAAATCGGACGGACTATTGGATTTCCAACAGCCAATCTACAGGTGCATGAACCTCATAAACTCATTCCTGCCTACGGTATCTATGCAGTTGAGGTCTATATATACAATCACATCCAGAACATCACGACAGGCGAATATAAAGAAGAGAATCCTGTTTCCATTGCTAAGGGTATGGGATACATTGGCACAAGGCCTACGGTTGATGGCATGAATCGTGCGATTGAAATCAGTCTATTTGATTTTGATCAGGATATTTACGGTAAGACGCTCCGCGTCAAATTCTTACATTTTATCCGACACGATGAACGTTTTGACTCGCTCGAGGAAATGAAGGCACAGATCAAAGCAGACGAGATAGCGATAAGAAGCCTTATCTGCTAATACCATTGATTTTACAATAACGAGAAAAGGCGGAGTTCCCGCCTTTTCTCGTTATTGCTTCTTATTTTTCTCTAATAATACTTTTATTTCAACGATTATCTTCATCCATAGCATTCAAGATACCTTTAAATCCCTAAGCGTTCTTTAAGTCAAATACAGCCAATTATCGCTCCTGTAAAGCTTTTAAACTATCAGTGCTTCGATTCCAAGTCGGTAGCTATCCAATCCAAAGCCGCAAATCACTCCCCTACAATTTTTAGCCAAAAAGGAATGATGACGAAATTCCTCCCGTTGATGAACATTGCTGATATGAACTTCAATGACCGGAGTCTGAATAGCAGCAATAGCATCGCCAATAGCGATGGAGGTGTGTGTATATGCGCCTGCATTCATGACAATGCCATCATACTCAAAGCCAACCTCATGAATTTTATCAATTAATATTCCTTCGGAATTGTTCTGGAAATATTCTAATTGAACAGTTGAAAAACGCTCTTTCAACTCCTCAAAATAACTCAGGAAATCCTGATTTCCATAAATTGACTTTTCCCTAACACCCAATAGATTTAAATTTGGGCCATTTATTACAAGGATTTTTTTCATTGATATTTAGTATTTTATACATGTTGTCCAATCCGGCATTCTTGCTACTTTTGATGGCATCAGCGCAGACCAAACGCAAAAAATGAATAATCATGATGTTTTCATAAGCTCAATAGTTGCTTCAACTCTAAAAAACTTCCTATAAATCATTATAAATCGCTCTAAAGCTCGAACGAAGTCCAAAGGTAATTACGCCCGATTTATTTACGACAGGCGTTTCATATTGTGCTTTAGCATAACGTTGCATATAACCTAATTCTAACCGAAGATTATACTTAGGGTTGAGCACATATGCTGCTTTCGCATCCGCATAATAGATATTATTCTTTATCCCTTGGGCAATGTGATTGCCGTACAAATTCGGGATGGTGTTATACGATTGAAAGATATTTCCGCCCATATTGCTTCCATCAGGCAGATCTAATCCATTTTGTGTATACATTCCCTGTAATGAAAAGTCCCATCTATCCCAAGCATAATTTACCAGACCAACCAATTCCCTGAAGTTAGCACCTTTTGGGTGTGCCAATGGTTCGGCGTTGTTACTATAATTGGAATAGGACTTAAAGTGTGCATACGTATAAGGTCTAGCTGTATTATACTCCGCAAGGAAGTTTAGGTTTTTAACACCAAACATGTCGTAGCCCCTTACCCCTAACTGTGCCCCCCATTTGTTATGCGCATAACCATTGCCCGCAAAAAATTCCTTAGCCGTAAATTCGCCTAACAGAAACTGGCCATAAACAGTCAAGTTGTAAGGCAATTTATATTTTGAGGTCAGCCCCAGAAACATCTTATCCGGGGATGTTCTGTTATTACTCTCAACAGGACGGATAAAAATAATCGGACTCAAATAACTAAAGTCAAATCCTCGCTTCCCGCCTTCATCTTGTGCTGCCCAAACGACAGATTGGAAGAAACCGACAGATAATTTATTAGTCACATTCCAATCCAGATATTGAAAGGCACCCCATTTCTTTCCGTCTCCCAACCGGCTATTGTTTTGTCCTTCCATAGGATAAACTCCGGTGAGATCCTGTCTTGGATGCGTTGGATCATTCATATACGCCCAGATGGAAGTATATTGTACATTCCCGATCGTGCCCGTTAGCTTCAGATGCGCATAATTCGACGAAAAGTCAGAGAGCAACATCGAGCGATAGCCGTCGCCAATGAAGTTTTTGTCGTAAGCTAAAGTCGCTTGGATATATTTGTGCGCGTCGTACGTCATACTTGCGGTCGCATACATCCAGTCCATTTTATTCTTCGACTGAAATTTGGTATTTCCCTGACCAGGAATTACTTTATTCGCCACAATATAATCATCCAAATATTTTGGGAAAACAGCTTGGCTTTCAAAAGCCGACGAATTAAATGTAAATTTGTTGCCCACATTCAATCCCACCTGAAAGCCCCTTCCGTTCATCCAAGTCCGACGTTTATCGCCCTGCATATCTTTCCCGATATACATATCCGGCAAAAAATCAGCATAGAAGGTATAATCATCTTTCTCCACTTGAACCAAATGTTCGTTAAAGATCTTACGCATGAACCAATTCGATGAGGCAACCGGTTTATTGGATTGAATCGAGTCAAACTTGGCCAGCAATAAAGAATCCTTGATCACGAATGGTTTGGCTGTTGTGTGCATTCTTGTCTCAGTAGAATAAACGACATCGTTCATTTTCTGATAGAAATGATACGAATAAGGTTGGCTTTTAATTTGTCCAAACCCTGCGAACGAGACACCTACCCCGATGCCTCCCAGCACAATTCGAAGTAAATTACTTTTTTTTGATATATTAAGCCCCATAAAATTATTTCAGATGATTTCTTCTAGCAAAATGTATTCCTAACTGCAAATTAACCGAATAAAAATGACTTTATTACCATTTGAAGTCAATTTTATAATGCTAAATCGTATTTGCTGTTCGTTATATTCAAAAATATTTATATCTTGCATCTTAATAAATAACCTTGTATAACAACAAATCAGCCCAATAAGCATGAAACGCAGAACATTTATCCAAAACGCAACCTTATTGACAGCAGGTGCATTTGCAAGCAAATTTTCTTTTGCTCAGGAACATTCTTTTCCTACCGTGCGTACCCCTAAAGAGAAACGACTTTTTTCGAGCAAAGTAGTCGAAGATGCAATCGAAGAATTTCAAAAAAACACAAAAAACAAAGAGTTAGCTTGGTTATTTAATAATTGTTTTCCAAATACATTGGATACCACTGTGTTCCCTTATGTTCAGAATGGAAGAAACTATACTTATGTGATCACAGGAGATATTGATGCCATGTGGTTACGTGACAGCAGTGCACAGGTATGGCCCTATCTTCCCTTTATGAAAAAAGACAAAAAATTACAAGATCTTATTGTCGGATTAATCCAAAAACAAAGTAAATGCATTAACATCGACCCTTATGCAAATGCTTTTTATAATGACCCTACAAAAAAAGGAGAATGGTTCAGTGACCATACCAACATGAAACCAGGGATCCATGAACGGAAATGGGAAATCGATTCCTTATGCTACCCGATTCGATTAGCTTATCATTACTGGAAAGAAACAAAAGATAGCAGTCCTTTTAATGAAGAGTGGTTGGAGGCACAGCATAAAATCTATCAAACTTTTGTTGAACAGCAACGTAAGGATAATTTGGGTCCTTATAAGTTCGAACGTACGACTTCGAGAGGTTCAGACACCTTGCAAGTCGATGGTTACGGATACCCTGTTAATCCGGTGGGTTTGATCTGCTCAAGCTTTAGGCCGTCGGATGATTCCACAATTTTTTCTTTTTTAATCCCTTCCAATTTATTTGCGGTCGTTAGTTTGAGACAAGCGGCTGAAATTCTTAAAAAGGTCAAAAACGAACAAGAGCTTTCCGCAAAAATGGAATCATTGGCGAACGAGGTTGAAACTGCCATAAACAAATATGGAATTATTGACCATCCAACGTTGGGAAAAATATATGCTTTTGAAGTTGACGGTTATTCAAGCCACTTGATGATGGATGATGCCAATATCCCGAGTTTATTGGCCCTACCTTATTTAGGGGCTATTGACATCAATGATGAAATTTATCAACGTACGCGCAATTTCGTATTATCCGATAAGAACCCATTCTTCTTTAAAGGTACCGCAGCCGAAGGTATCGGGGGACCACATATTGGCCGTGATATGATTTGGCCAATGTCAATTATTATGCGTGCACAGACTTCGACAAATGATGAGGAGATCCGCAATTGTATCAAAACCTTAGTTAGCACACATGGGGGCACAGGATTTATGCATGAATCCTTCCATAAGAATGACCCTAAAAAATTCACCAGACATTGGTTTGCCTGGACCAATACATTATTTGGCGAATTAATTTGGAAAATATATAAAGAGAAACCATCTTTGCTTCAATAAAACTGAATCTTATAACGCAATGTTATAAGTGGATGTAACTTATAGCATTGCGTTATGAATAATACAATAACTTCTGGTCCTATTGGAATTTTTGATTCAGGCTATGGCGGCCTTTCGGTATTCAAGGAAATTCAACAGCTTTTACCCCAATATGATTATATCTATTTAGGCGACAATGCACGTGTCCCCTACGGTACGCGCTCGTTTGAGACCGTATATACCTATACTAAACAATGTGTATTTAAACTATTTGATCTAGGCTGTAATCTCGTTATTCTGGCTTGCAATACTGCTTCGGCCAAAGCATTGAGAACGATCCAGCAAAACGATCTCCCGCCAGGAAAGAAAGTTCTTGGCGTCATCAGGCCAACGACAGAGATCATCCATAATTATACGAAGACAAATAAAATCGGTATTCTAGCCACGACAGGAACAGTAAAATCTGAATCGTATAAAATAGAGATCCAGAAATTCAATCCAGAAATTGAAGTATTTCAACATGACTGTCCTTTTTGGGTTCCGTTGGTTGAGAATAATGAGATCAATACAAAAGGTGCGCAATATTTTGTCCAAAAGGATATCCATGAACTATTACAGCAAAGCGATCAAATTGACACCATTGTTCTGGCATGTACACATTATCCGCTGTTATTACCTATCATCGAAAAATATGTTCCCAAAAATGTCAATATTATTTCTCAAGGGCCGATCGTTGCGAACAGTCTGCAAGAATATCTCCACAGGCATACTGAAATAGAAACATACTGTTCCAAAAATAGTCAATTAGCTTTTTATACCACGGATGACCCTAGGGACTTTGAGAACAAAGCAAAAATATTCTTTGGAAAACCTGTTGATGCAAGCCATATTAGCGTTTAATACAAAAAGCGAAAAATTATTAAAACTTTTGTCTTTTACTTTTCGTTATTCTAGGTAAAGGAGCGTCTAATGAAAAAGAATTTTATAACCATCACATACAATCAAGAGACACAACATTGTGAGTCAAAAGAGTTTTCGACTTTTCAAGAAAGTGCAGATTATTTTAAGACTTTTGAGACTTCCGCTCAACCGAACTATGTCCCTGTATGTATCTATAATTTAAACACTAGTACAACATTGGAGGTGAGTGATTATTTTGTCAATAAAGATCATGAGCTGCAACAGATACTGACCCAATGTTTGGATAAGTTGTAGGTACCCCTACTTACACATTGCACAGGATGTAAGAGGATGCTATCTGTCCTATTTTTTAGATCTTTGGTAAAATGTCGATAAATTTATTACACGATATCCGATAGCATCTCATTTATTTTTAATATCTTCAAACGAATAATCGGACCATAAACAAGTCATTAACAATGAAAACCAAACTGACAATAAGCCTTTTAACAATATCGTTAGGTTTGACTGCCTGTAATTCCAATCATGCAAATTCAGGTTCCAGCCAAGATAGTACAACGAACCCAGCAACAGATACAACAAGCTACCCTCCGGTAGAAACTCAAAAAGCAAATACCGATTACAAACCCGCTTTTGCTGGACAGACTAGGATCGCCGGAGCAAAAACAGCTACAGCATTCGAAGGCAAAGTCATAGCCGAAGGATTAAAGTCACCTTGGGGCATTGTGACTCTACCAGACGGTAAGTTACTTATTACGGAAAAAGAAGGTGATATGCGTATAGTAAGTGCCGATGGAAAATTAAGCGAACAAATCAAAGGTCTTCCTGCTGTTAATAGCAGTGGCCAGGGCGGATTACTTGGATTGAGGCTAGATCCGGATTTTGCTGCAAACCGGATGGTATATTGGGTTTTTTCAGACAATACGCCAGCAGGAACACTAACGGCAGTCGCCAAGGGTAAGCTTTCGGCTGATGAAAAATCAATCGAAGGAGCAAAAGTGATCTATCAAGCAACTCCAGCCCATAAGGGCAATTTACATTATGGCGGACGCATAGTTTTTGATAAAGAAGGAAATATTATTTTCAGTACCGGTGAACGATCTGATTTGGTTACAAGACCTTTGGCGCAGGATCTAAATGCTGCCTTGGGCAAGATTTTGCGTATTACCAAAGATGGACAGCCTGCACCTGGAAATCCATTTATAGGAAAAGCAAATGCACGACCAGAAATCTATAGTTACGGACACCGAAATCCGCAGGGACTTGCTTTTCATCCCGAAACCGGGGATTTATGGGAAACTGAATTTGGCCCTCGTGGTGGAGATGAGCTTAATAAAATCCAGGCTGGCAGCAATTATGGCTGGCCAACCATTACCTATGGGATAGAATATAAAGGAGGTAAGGTTGGTGCTGGTATACAGCAAAAAGAAGGCTTGGAGCAGCCGGTTTATTACTGGGATCCCGTCCTCTCGCCAAGTGGAATTACGTTTTACACAGGTCAAAACATCCCTGAGTGGAAAAATAACTTATTTATATGCGGCTTAAGTAGTACGCATATTGCCAGAATTATTTTGAAAGATAATAAAGTAGTTGGCGAAGAGCGCTTACTTGGTAGTGAAGGGCAACGGTTTAGAGACATTACACAAGGAATAGATGGCGCTCTATATGCCATCACTGATCTTGGTAAATTATATAAAATAGATAAAAAGTAAATGTGATAAAGATAATTAGCCCCATAATTGGGGCTAATTATTATAACATTGACGCTGCATGGACACACCTTCTCCAAAGTCCCTCCCGCTCCACCTATTTTATTCCCCAATTATCAATTTAGAATCAAATTACGGAATCAATTTGGCACAAGTACAGTTTGGCGTGATTATTGACAACATATAACCGAAACAATAAAATATCATATGGTAAAAAAAGAAAAAATGAAAAAATTATTAGAAATTAACCCCTTATCGTTCTATGTGACTAACTGGGGATTTGTAAACAACACCGAACCAAAAAGAACGCGCAAGACCTCCCAGGCTTCTCCGAAAAATTAAGCGTTCTTCCAACATTTCAATCAAATTTATTAAAATCATCTGCTGATATCCTCCATACGGATATTAAGTAAGAGATTTATTCTTTTACTTGTACCATCAATAGAGGATATCAAATTATGCAAAATAAATTGCCAATAAAATCACGATAATAATGCAGGCTATCATGATGTATTTATTCATTTGGCTATTTTTTTCTCCTTCATCACTTTTATAGTGATAATCACGTTTATTCGGTAAATTCATAAGTCTGTTTTTATTAATGATGAAGTTACGGACTTTTTTCCATATTATTCATGATGATAAGGTTCACCTTTCATAATGGAAAATGCCCGGTAAAGTTGTTCAGTAAAGAATAAACGGATCATCTGATGCGAAAATGTCATTTTTGACAAAGACATTTTGGAATTTGCTCGATCGTAGACTTTTTGATCAAAACCATAAGGACCACCAATGATAAACACCATATGCTGTACACTGTTGATCATCATTTTTTCCAAATAAGCCGAAAACTCCAAGGAACGGAATTCTTTGCCGAATTCGTCCAATAAAATAACCATATCCTGTGGTTGTAATTGTTTTAAAATCAGTCCAGCCTCCTTGTCTTTCTGCTGCTCCTCGGAAAGGTTTTTGCTATTTTTAATATCCGGTATTACTAGAATATTAAAGTTTACGTAGTACTTTAGTCTTTTGATGTATTTATCGATTCCTTCGATCAAGTAAGTATCATCTGTCTTTCCAATACAAAGTAATGTTATTTTCATAGTATCTATCAAGTTATCAAAGTTCCGATTTTATTTAAAATATACGCAAACAAAAAGCTACAAAACAATAAAGAAAGTTAATCGTTTAGTTATAAAACATTTATTTTCTCAACAAATGCACGAAAACCAACTTTTAAGTATGAAAAAAATTAAATCTATCTTTCTTATTGCTTTAAGTTTAATTAGCTATCGAAGTTTCAGCCAGGACAACCCTACTGACACCAGTAAAATATGGACCATCAAAGGTGAAAATACCTTTTTGATTAACCAGAGTTCATTCTCCAATTGGGCTGCAGGTGGTGTCAATTCATTTTCCGGAAATCTCACCCTAAATTATGATTTCAATTATAAAAAAGATAAATGGTCTTGGGATAATAAAGTTTTAGCGGCCTACGGACTAACATTCCAAAAAGAATCGGATTGGCGTAAAAATGATGACAGATTGGTATTGAACAGCTTATTGGGCCATCAAGCCTCACAATACTGGTTATATACTTTTTTCTTAAATTTTAATACGCAGTTTGCCGATGGATTTGATTATACCCAAACACCGAAACAACGTATTTCGCGATTCCTTGCTCCGGCATATTTAAGCTTGGGACCGGGGTTTGCCTACAAAAAATCTGATAATCTAAGATTCAATCTATCTCCTGCAGCTGTAAGGTTTGTCTTTGTTACTGATACGCTTCTTTCTACTCGATATGGGTTAGATCCAGGCAAAAAAGTAAGGACTGAATTCGGTGCCTCCTTTGATGCGTATTACAAAGTAAACCTGATGGAGAATGTTTCCTTTGAAAATATTCTAAAGCTATATTCAAATTATCTCGACAAACCTCAGAATATAGATATAGATTATACCGCAAATCTGTTCATGAAGGTCAATAAATTTATAACGGTAAATGCTGGTGTGCAACTGGTATATGACGACAACACTGCCCTTCCGATAATTAAAGATGGTGTAGAGGTCGGTAAAAGAAACTCAGCTTTACAGGTTAGACAAATTGTTGGTGCTGGAGTAACCTATAAGTTTTAGTTACGACAATCAATTCTACTTTAAAAATAATGACAACAATGCATTGAACATAGTCAAAAAAAGCCGAAATGTACAACTATTTCGGCTTTCTCATTTATGGATACTGATGTAAAATTACTTACTTAAAATGGTGCATCGTCAGGCATATCGTTCATACGTGAAGGCATTGTAATGCCACCACTAAAACCTGCTCCACCAAAGTCATCGCCGAAATTTGGAGACGGATTCAATGCAGATGCAGAGAATGTGGCTGGCGCATCGCCAAAACCGTCACCACCACCCATCCCGGAAAACTCGTCTTCAAGATCGACAAATTTAACAAATTTACCGACGAAACGAAGCGGCACGATTCCTGTTTCACCGTTACGGTGCTTCGCGATAATAACTTCACCCACACCTGCCGTCGGACGCCCTTCCTCATCTTCTGTCAAACCATAATATTCTGGTCTATATAAGAAAAGTACCATATCGGCATCCTGCTCAATAGACCCCGACTCACGCAAATCGGATAACATAGGCCGCTTACTATTTCCCGGTCTGGACTCCACCGCACGACTCAATTGCGATAAGGCTAAAACTGGAATATTCAACTCTTTTGCGACAGATTTCAAAGCACGGGAAATACTACCGATTTCTTGCTCCCGGTTACCTCCACCCTTTCCTTCCGCTTTACCGTGCATCAATTGCAAATAATCGACAATCACCATTTGAATATCATATTGCGCTTTCAGACGACGGCATTTTGCCCTAAATTCAAATACATTCAGTGCAGGTGTATCATCAATAATGATCGGAGCGTCTGTCAGTCGCCCGATACGAGAATGTAATTGCTGCCATTCGTGATCTGCCAGGTTACCTTTTTTTAGTTTTTCCTGTTCAATTTCAGTTTCCCCCGCTATCAAACGATTAACCAACTGAACCGACGACATCTCCAGCGAGAATACCGCAACAGCTTTACCGTGTTCCACCGCCGCATTTCGTGCGACAGACAATACAAAAGCCGTTTTACCCATGGCTGGACGTGCAGCGATAATCACCAGATCCGAAGGTTGCCAGCCAGAAGTCATACGATCAAGCGCGGTTAGCCCTGATGGCACACCGGTCAGACCATCTGTGCGATCACGTAACATCTCAAGATTTGAGATAGCTTCACGCATAATATCGTCCATCTTCCGGGAATCTCTTCTCAAGTTATTTTGTGCAATATCAAACAAGCTCTTTTCGGCATGGTCCAAGAGATCGAAAATATCGGAGGTCTCGTCATAAGAGCTATTGATGATTTCAGTCGAAACTTTGATCAGTTCTCTTTGAATATATTTCTGAGAAATAATCCGTGCGTGGTATTCAATATTAGCCGCTGAAACAACCCGGTCAGTCAGTTGAGTAATATAATAAGCTCCACCTACCATTTCCAGTGCGCCCATTCTCCGCAACTCGGATGTAACCGTCAAAATATCAATCGGTGAGGTCTTTTGGAATAATCCAAATATCGCTTCAAAAATTTTCTGATGCGATTCCTTATAGAAAGACTCAGGTTTTAAAATATCAATAATCTCGCTCAGTGCATTTTTCTCAAGCATCAATGCGCCCAAAACAGCTTCCTCAAGATCTACTGCCTGTGGCGGTAGCTTACCTAAGCCGCTTACCATATTGTTTAATTTGGTACGGCGCTCACCATAATTACCTCTTTTGTTATTATCCGTATTATTCGCCTCAAAATTGCTCTCGTTCATCATGATATTATATCCGAAATAGCTTCCCAGCTCTTAAATTTAAGATGGGATAACAAATGTATAAAAAATAAAATTCACCACGATGATGAATTACAAACAGTAGATTTAGTTGTTCAGCCATCAACTGTCAAAACACTTTGAAGGACACAGTTTTAGCGCTCCACTTATTAACACAATCTGTGGAAAACATGTTGAAAATAAAAAACAAGCTCTTAAAATCAGCACATTAAAAAGTGTTGATAACTTAAGCCACTGTGAATAACCAAAATTCCACAAATTCAAAATGGCGACATTTATTTCTTGTCAGGGGCGAGGCTAATCACGATGATTAAGCCAGAAAAATCACAGCTTTAAATCAAAAAACAAATCCTATTTTACGCATTAAAAATATTCTTATATCGTATATTTGTAAAATGACGCACGATTCTTCTACATTAAAGCCCTATAAAGATGCCAATGATGGCAAGAAAAAACAGGTGGCGGATATGTTTGACAATATTTCCCATTCCTACGACTTCTTAAACCACTTCATGTCTTTAGGGATTGATATTATATGGCGAAAAAAAGCCATTAATGCCCTAAAATCCATCAAGCCTCAGCTGATGCTTGATGTAGCAACCGGAACGGGTGATTTTGCATTGGAATCTATAAAAATATTGAATCCAAAAAAGATAATTGGTGTTGATATTTCACAAGGGATGCTTGATGTCGCCAAAAAGAAAATAGCAAACAAAGGGCTTGAAAATCAGTTCGAAGTACAATTAGGGGATTCGGAAAGACTTCAATTTGATGACAATACATTTGATGCTGTTACCGTGGCGTTTGGGGTCCGTAACTTCGAGAACTTAGAGAAAGGATTATCTGATATCTACCGTGTATTGAAACCCGGTGGTAAAGCTGTTATTTTGGAGTTCTCGAATCCAAAAAAATTCCCAATAAAACAACTCTATAATTTTTATTTCAAATATGTAACCCCAACCATTGGAAAATTCTTTTCAAAAGATGCCAGTGCTTACGAATATTTACCGGAATCTGTTGCTCAGTTTCCCGATGGACAGAAATTTGTTGCTATAAATAAAAAGGCTGGCTTTGACCAAACGATTGTAAAACCTCAAACGTTTGGTATCTGTACGATTTATATCGCTACAAAATAAGTCACTAAACGATTCCACGACTACATTTTAGCATTAAAAGACGGTTAATATCGAGTTTTAATATTTCAACTAGTTAACATATATGACAAAGACAGTTTTCATCACAGGAGCAAGTTCAGGTATTGGCCAGGCCTGTGCTGAAGTATTGGCAAAGGAAGGCTACAATCTTTTACTTTGTGCCCGCAGACTAAATCGTTTGGATGAATTGAAGGAAAAACTGAGTTCAACCTATCCCAATATCAAAATTCATACCTTTGAATTAGACGTCAGAGATTCAGAGCAGGTCCAGAATCAAATAGATGGTTTGCCACAGGAATGGAAAAAAATCCATGTGTTGATTAATAATGCTGGACTTAGCCAAGGGCTGGACCCTATACAGGACGGCGATATTGGTGACTGGGACAGAATGATCGATACCAACGTCAAGGGCTTGCTTTATGTGAGCAAAGCAGTTATCCCACTAATGGAAACTGAAAATGGGGCACATATTGTCAATTTAGGATCTATAGCCGGAAAAGAGGTTTATCCGAATGGGAATGTATACTGCGCCACCAAACATGCCGTCGACGCATTAACAAAAGCAATGCGTATCGACCTGCTTTCCAAAGGTATAAAAGTTAGTTCCATTGATCCCGGAATGGTCGAAACAGAGTTCTCCGAAGTTCGTTTTCATGGTGACAAGGAACGGGCAAAAAACGTCTATGCAGGCGTGCAGCCCCTAACCGGAACCGACATCGCTGAAACAATACTTTTTGTCATCACTAGGCCGGCGCATGTGAATATAAACGATCTATTAATAATGCCCACAGCACAGGCTACGGGCACGATTGTCAATCGAAAATAATTTAAACATCATGTCATTAGAAACACAAATAAATCAAGACATTAAAGCGGCAATGATCGCAAAAGATACAGCAACATTGCGTGGATTACGTGCTATTAAAGCGGCTATTCTTCTTGCTAAAACTGAAAAAGGCCATGCAGAAGAGCTGACTCAAGAAGCTGAAATCAAGGTTTTACAAAAACTGGTAAAACAACGACGTGAATCTGCTGAAATCTATAAGAATCAAAACCGTGAAGATCTTTACCAAATTGAGGTAGAAGAGGAAAAAGTGATCGAGGCTTACCTTCCTAAACAAATGAGCAAAGAGGAAATAGAATCTGTTATCAAAGCAATCATCGCAGAGACCGGCGCTTCATCGATTAAGGAAATGGGAAAAGTAATGGGTGCTGCCAATCAAAAATTAGCCGGGCAAGCTGACGGGAAAACAATCTCTGAGGTTGTAAAAAGCCTATTGGCATAATCACCCCATTAAAATAACATAAATCGAGTTACCAACCAATCGATCCTGCGTTGGGTCGGTAACTCGATTTGTCCCTCTTCATTACTATCATGGAATATAATTGGAAACTTAAGAATTTTGACGAACTGACGAACCGGGAACTGTACCGCATTTTAAAATTGCGTACGGAAGTTTTTGTACTGGAACAAGCGTGTCTATATCCTGAACTGGATGATAAAGATTATGTCTGCCTACATCTTTGGGCGGAAAAGGATGGAAAAATTGTCGCATATACCCGTTTGGTTCCAGCGGGAATTTCATACCCACAAGCTTCCATAGGGCGCGTAATTGTTGTGAAGGAGGCGCGAGGAACAGGCTTAAGCCAGCTGCTGATGCAGAAATCTATCGCGGCTATTCTAGAAGCGTTCGGGCCGCAGGATATTCAAATCGGTGCCCAATTTCACTTAAAGTCATTCTATGAGAAATTAGGATTTGAACAAAATTCCGAACCTTATCCTGACTACGGGATTCTCCACATAGACATGACTAAATCAGTTCTTAAATAAATTATATTTATGAATAACATTGTAATCATTACCGCCGCTTTATTGGGCGCTTTGGCCATTATATTAGGTGCATTTGGAGCACATGCATTCAAAAAAATTCTATCGGCCGAAAAGCTGGATTCGTTCGAGGTAGGCGTTCGATATCAAATGTATGCAGCGATCACGCTATTGGTTCTTGGGCTAAACCTATCCTTTGACTATCAATCCGAGCGGGTAGCCTACTACCTAATTACCTTGGGCACATTATTGTTTTCAGGAAGTATTTATTTTCTTTCCTTTGCGGAGTATTGGAAAAAAAATCTAAAGTTTCTTGGCCCTATCACTCCTCTAGGGGGATTACTCATGATAATGGGCTGGATTGCAATTATCATTCGTTTTTTATAACTTTGCATAACATAATGGCAATGATGTCTGCCTTGAACCGCCTTAATAAGCTGATGACGTCTACTTTTAGTATAAAAACAACAAATTTTATATGAGTAGACTTATGGCTATCAAAACTTCAGATCAAACAACGCAAAACAAGTTTTATTTTCTTTCCAAATGGCTGATTACCTGTTGTATGGTAGGCTTTATTATTGGGTCAATCTGCGCATTATTCCTTTTTTCGCTGAATTGGGTCACCGCATATAGGGAGAACAATTCCTGGGTCATCTACGGTTTACCTCTTGCAGGTCTGATCATTGCCTTATCCTATCAGCGTTGGGGTAATCCTTCCAGTAAAGGGAACAACCTTCTGATTGAAGAATACCTTTATCCACAGCGCCGGATACCGCTCGTCATGGCACCACTTGTCCTATTCGGAACTTTGCTCACCCATCTGTTTGGAGGATCAGCCGGACGTGAGGGAACGGCGGTCCAGATTGGCGGAGCAATAGCCGACCAGCTCAACCGTTGGTTTAATTTCGACAAAACCGAACGTCGCATCCTAATATCTATCGGTATTACAGCAGGTTTTGCCGCCGTCTTTGGCACCCCACTTGCCGGTACGATCTTTGGCCTTGAAGTTCTGCTCATCGGCAAAAAAAGATATTTTGGGCTACTCCCCTGCATTCTCACAGCCTATATCGCAAACATTAGTTGCCAGTTGTGGAATATCCCGCATACACATTATCCTATACATGATAGTATACCCGCATTATCTTTAGGCAATATTGGCCTTAGCCTGATTGCCGGGATTTTATTCGGCACGACAGCCCGGTTGTTTACTTTCACGGGGGACTTCTTCAGTGCTCAATTTAAAAAGATCAAATCCCCGCTATTCAGACCCGTTATCGGTGGTATCATCATCCTGATTACGGTGGTATTGCTAAAAAGCACAAAATATATCGGCTTAGGTATTCCAATGATACAGGAGGCTTTTAACAATCCTTCGGATTATTATGATTTCCTCATCAAACTGGTGCTAACTACATTTACGCTTTCTGCCGGTTTTAAAGGCGGGGAAGTGACCCCATTATTTTTTATTGGAGCTACGCTTGGCAGTGCGCTGAGCACTGTTATCCCGCTCCCTTTGGGGCTGCTGGCCGCCATGGGCTTTGTTGCCGTATTCTCCGGCGCCACAAATACGCCATTGGCCTGTACTATTATGGGCTATGAGCTTTTTGGTTTTCAACCTGTCGTTTTAATAGCAATTGCTTGCATAGCCGCATTTATATTTTCTGGGAAAAAAGGAATTTATGTCGCGCAAAAAGGGGGAATTAAAGAAAAATTGTATCGAAGATTGAATTTGTAACTCAGGTCATAAAAAAAGCATAAAATCACGGACTGATTTTATGCTTTTTAGCACTTTTTTAGACAGGCTTACAATAATTTTCCCTGCAAAAAGAATGCTGCAACAGTAAAATAAATAATCAATCCAGACACGTCTACCAAAGTCGCTACAAATGGTGCTGAAGCTGTGGCTGGATCTAAACCAAATCTCCTTAAGATAAACGGAATAAATGACCCTGATAAGGTACCCCAAAGTACAATAAAAATTAAAGATACCGCCACTGTAAGACCGATTGCCACCCAATAAGGACCATAATCATACAGACCGAGAAAATGCCAGGCCAATATCCGCAGGAAGCCAATGGTGCCTAAAATTCCGCCCAAAATTAATCCAGAGGAAACCTCCCTTTTCATCACATACCACCAGTCTTTGAGTTTCAACTCGCCTAAGGCCATGGCGCGAATAATAAGTGAAGCCGCTTGTGAACCCGAATTTCCTCCGCTTGAGATAATCAGGGGAACAAATAACGCTAAAACAACAGCCTTTTCCAGCTCCCCTTCAAAAAATCCCATCGCTGACGCCGTAAGCATCTCACTGAAAAACAATATAATAAGCCAGCCGGCTCGTTTTTGCACCAACTGAAGTAATGGTGTTTTTGTATAAGCCAGATCCAGTTCTTCCATCCCTCCAAAACGTTGAATATCTTCTGTATCACGGTCTTCGATCCGGTCTAATACATCATCAAATGTCACTATGCCGACCAATACGCCGGCCTCGGTAACAATAGGTAAGGCACTTCGGTCGTACTTCTGAAAAATTTCGAATGCTTCTTCCATGGGTGTTGAAGCTTTAATTGACGCAAAATTGTAGTCAATTAAATCAGAAATTTTTGTGGAACCATCAGACAGTAGTAATTGGCCGATCTTCAAATCATCAATTAAGACATTTTTTTCGTCAACAACATAGATGAAATTGAGCGTCTCGGCTTTTCTTCCAAAGACTTTAATGTGCCGAAAGACATCATCCACCGTATAATAAGGGCGTACCTGCACATACATTGGTGTCATTAATCGGGCGATACTATCCTCTTTATATCCGATCAGCTCCAGGGCCATCTGCTTTTCACGCTCGTTCAAGAGATTAATCAAATATTTGATCAGATCATCCGGTAATTCGGAAAGCAATTCGTTTCGCGTATCCGGCTTCAGGTTATTCAGCAATTCGGACAATTCCTGTTCGGTCATTGATTTAATCAATGTATATTGGACATCTACCTCCAAAAAAGAAAAGATTTCCAATCTATCCTCTAGCGGATAGTCCATAAAATGTTGATGTTGCTCACCTTTATTTAGGCGCGATATTTCTTCCGCAATATCTGCCGGGTGCAATGCTGAATTTTGTTCCATTGGAAGAATATTTTAATGGATTTAGCGCAAAAGTAGTTTATTTTGTATGATATCCAATCATGTACAAAAGTATTTTTTAAGAAGGAAAGACGCTATTATTTCTAAAATAGGCTGCTGACCGCTTTCATTTTATTGTTAAGCCACAAAAACAATGCAGATTTTACAAAATCTTAAAAATTAATTAATCCAGGCGCAAGTTCCACAGCTTCCCTATCCGGTTTGAATAACCGAGCAGTCAATGTCCCCTCCAATTTTATTTCTCCCCCACTTACCTTCAGCCAGCTGCCTTCCCGTAGTCCAAGTACAGATTGAGAATTAAATTGATGAAACTCCCGAATACGGGTTTCTCGCGTTTCTCCTTTATGTGTTGAATTCATATCAGGGTCCAAAAAATGCGGATTAATATTAAAAGGCAAAAATCCCAAAGCATCAAAACTAGGTGGGTGGACAATAGGCATATCGTTCGTTGTACCAATGGTCAATCCTGTCAGATTAGATCCAGCGGAAGTACCTACATAGGGAATTCCTTTCCCTACCTGTATGCGCAGTTGATGCACAAGATCCAGATCATACAATGTCTTTAATAATAAGAATGTATTACCGCCACCAACAAAAATTGCTTTTGCGTCTTGAATAGCCCTTTTCTTGTTCTGAAATTCGTGCAATCCGCTTACCCTTATATTTTCGCCGAGAGCCTCTTGCACTTTGGCCGTATACGCATCAAAAGAAATTCCGGATGGTCTGGCGAAGGGAATAAACAGCAATTCTTCGGAATCGATAAATTTTATAAAATCGTCTTTAATATAATCGAGGAATCCACTACCATGAATGGTACTTGTGCTTACGACCAATAAATTATAGATCGGATTGATTACCATATCTTATTTCTTAAAATTATACAACTAAAAATATACCTTTACTTCATTTGAAACGAAGCCAAAGGTACATTTTTAGTTTCTAATTCTTTATTTTTTATCGGCAGACTTTTTCTCCGTACTCAACCTTTTATTCTCTTGCAGCGCCTTATGTAAAAGATATTCAATCTGCCCGTTAACACTCCTAAACTCATCCGCAGCCCATTTTTCCAATGCTTTGTACATCTGGTCGTCAAGCCGCAACATAAAGTTCTTCTTATCTGCCATTTTATTCAGTTTATTGATACAATGTACCGGTATTTACAATTGGGGTTGCAGCTTTTTCTCCGCAAAGTACAACCA
Source organism: Sphingobacterium sp. (assembly GCA_029239355.1). GTDB lineage: Bacteria > Bacteroidota > Bacteroidia > Sphingobacteriales > Sphingobacteriaceae > Sphingobacterium. The sequence goes on along the minus strand of JAQZAZ010000064.1, from coordinate 1,515 downwards.
TCAGATTGCTCACCATAGCCGCTTTCTTCTCGTTGTCCAATTCTACAATATCTTTTTCGGACAGTTTTTTTAGTGCCATCTCCACCATGCCTACAGCACCATCCACAATCTTTGAGCGCGCAGCGACAATGGCAGCAGCTTGTTGTCTTTGCAACATTGCACCAGCAATTTCGGATGCATAAGCCAAATGACTGATTCTAGCTTCTTTAATAATCACCCCTGCAGGCGCAAGACGATCGGCGAGTTCCTGTTCAAGAATATGATTTACCGTATCACCGCCTTCACGCAAAGTGATCTCCGCTCCTTCATCTTCCAAATTATCATAAGGAAAACTTCCCGCAAGATGCCGTACTGCTGCTTCGCTCTGTGTACGCACATAGGAGGTATAGTTACTGACATCATAAGCAGCTTTATAGGTATCCCCTACCTGCCATACGATAACGGCGCCTATCTCAATCGGATTTCCCATCTTATCGTTTACCTTTAATGTCTGTCCTTGCAGATTGTCCGAACGTAAACTGATCTTGATGGTAGAATATAGCGGATTGACAAAAAACAAACCGTTCTCTTTTACAGTGCCCACATATCGACCAAAGAAATTCAAAACACGTGAATGATTTGGATTAATAATCATTAATCCCTTCAGGATAAAAAATGTTCCGATCATCAGGATGACGCCAAGTACAACATACAATGAACTTTCCTCGATGTTGGCAAATGAAAATATGGCAGCTATAAAAGAAGCTACCGCAATTAATAAGGCTAGATAGCCCGACATGGGTTTAATCAATTTTTCCATAATTTGTTAATATATATTTGATATCATTTTAATATCATAAATATAGCAAAAAATATCTCTTATTTAAAAACCAAAATTTTTATTATTATTTTTGATTATGCTCAAAAGATCCTTTTTACCAATTGTGAATGCCAATACCAAAACGCTTATCCTCGGATCTTTGCCAGGCGACAGATCGTTGGAGCAAAATGAATATTATGCACATCCACAAAATCGTTTCTGGAAAGTGATCAGACATTTGTATAACAGTCCAAATACGACAGACTATATTGACAAAGTAAATCTGCTGCTCGACAACGGCATTGGTCTATGGGACGTATGTGCCGAAGCATCCCGTCCGGGCAGTATGGATTTAGCCATCAAAGATGAACATCCCAATCCAATTATAGCATTGCTTGAAGCAAATCCTGCAATTAAACTGGTTGTTTTTAATGGACAAAAAGCCTATAACTTATATTTAAAGTATTTTGAAAAAAAAGAGAACGTACGGTATCTATGCCTCCCAAGTACAAGTCCTGCAAATGCAAAAACTAACCTGGAACAACTCATCACACATTGGCGTACGATCATAAGTGATTAAATTACATAAATAAGGTTCATTAATTCAGCGCTATTCCTTATTTTTGCGCTAAGATGTCAGATTTAAAATACAATCAACGAGGTGTATCCGCTGGAAAAGAGGATGTGCACAATGCGATAAAAAATATCGACAAGGG
>JAQZAZ010000063.1 GCA_029239355.1 Sphingobacterium sp. | reverse complement strand
AAGTGTAGCAATACTCTCTTTTTCGTCTGTAGGTCCATAGGCAAAACTCATTCCCATACAACCTAATCCAATAGCAGATAACTGTTCGTTTGTTGTTCCAAGACTTCTATATTTCATAACTGTTATATTTTGTTCAATACAAAAGTAGGGAAGGTATCCTGTGTCTTACTTAAGAGAATCAAACAGATAATTATATTATTCAAACAGTCGTCATCCGTAATTGGTTTGGTGACATTCCAGTATGTTTTTTGAAAAAGTTCGTAAAATAAGAAGGATATTCAAAGCCTAATTTATAGGCGATATCAGCGATATTCCAATTGGTATGCAAAAGCAACGCCCGCGCTTCCTGTGCAATGCGGCTGGCGATATGCGCACTTGTGGTTTTACCTGTTGTTTCTTTTACAGAGCGGTTCAGGTGATTGATATGCACCGAAAGAGCATGGGCATAATCCCCTGGGCTTTTCAGCTGCAAACCAGTGTCCAATGTGGTTACCGGGAATTGACGTTCTAGGAGTTCCAAAAATAGACTCGATACCCGGGTAGATGCATTGGTGTATGAACCAAATTCCTGAGCAGGGCTTGACTTCATTGCCTCATGGATCAATAGATGCAGGTAGCTGCGCAAGACATCGTCTTTATGTGAATAATCCGAATTCATCTCAGACAACATTTTTTTGAAAATTGTTGAGATTTCATCCAGTTGTTCTGCATTTGGAAAATAGATTGGGTTGCTCCCGATTTTAAAAAGGGGAGAATCCTTTAAACTCTCTATGCGTTCACTATGTTGAATAAATTCTTCCGTAAAAACACAATACCATCCTGATTGTGTCGTAGACTCCGGCTCCCAGGCGTAAGGTACAACCGGATTGGCAAATAACATCGCCGGTCGATCGATCTGTATCCATTTATCAGCATAATATAATTTGCCCCGACCTATAATCAGTGAAGTTTTATAAAAATCACGACGGTTATAAGGGGAGACCACTGTACAGGATTCTCTGCTAAATACGTTGAAGTGACCAATACCCGTATTATTAAGCGGTAAGTCTAGGTTCGCAAAGCCCGGTTGTCTTTTGTAGAAATCTGTTACACTTTCAGCTGAGTTCATACTACTAAATTATAAAATTCGTTTTACAAACCATGGTCATTTACAGTTCAATTTTTTACTATGTTGTGCTTATGTCGATGTCTATCTGTTCGATATCTGGATCGTGTATTTGTATAACAATGTCGATGCTGAGTTGGCGAAATTTTTCGAATTTCACCAGCTTATTCCTATTTTTGGGTCAACTATGAAGCCTTTTTCGGAATCTAAAAAGATTTTAACGAGCAATTGTGATTAAAATATATCATTATAAACAATGTAGCAAGAGCTGTGCAGCTCTGGATTTTTTGAAACAGCATGCGATAGATTTGCACGTGCAGGAGTATCTTTCCGAGGTACCCAGTAAAGCAGAACTGACTGAAATTCTGTCAAAACTTGAACTTAGACCATTAGCGCTAATTCGAAAGAATGAAGCCTTATTCCTTGAAAAATTTCAACATCTTCATTTGACAGACGAGCAGTGGATTGATGTGATGCTGCAAAATCCCATATTGATTGAACGGCCAATCATTATTAAGGATGGCAAAGCTGTTATCGGACGGCCGCTCGAGCGGGTAATCGAGCTCTTTACATTGCGTTCCTACTAATGGCGATAGTTGGCCTTAAACGTCTATTGTAGCATATATTTTTATCTTAAAGCTGATCTTTTTTAAGATAGCCTGAAGGCATTAGCCTATAGCTGTAGATTCTGTTTCATTGAAATCATTGTCATTTTATAGAGACTGCAGATTGATATGTTTTTAACCAAATGAAGCTTATTTATAATATATTTATTCACGTTATCTTGCCTCAAATATAGAATCTCCAGCTACAAATATCGTAGGCTTTCGAGCTAATATGGATTTCAAAATAATATGTAAATATTTATTTTCAGCTTTACGACAGCAAATTGAAATGTTAAATAAACTGCTGACGGGATGTAAATGATTCAGCATGCAGTGTATTTTTGGATCAGCTAATAAATGTAAACTGGCATCATTAGCCAAAAACAAATTTAAGATCATGTTTAAATTTTTTAGAGAATTATTGAATGCAGCAAAGGAGGGAGCAAGAGAAGCACAAGAGGAACTTGCGCAGGAGAGAGAAATGGATAATGCCTCGACGGAGCAAGTTAATAGTAAAGAATTGCTGAATGATATTTCATACGATGAGCAATTTGGTACGGCGTTGGGGGCAGCATTCCGGGTTATCGTCTTTGGTGACTGGTTTACGGTATTCGGTAGCGCCAGTGATGATGGCAGCTATCCAGTCCATCTCTATCAGTTTGGAAATTATCCCAGACAGGCGGAGTACAGAAATGAATTCGTAAAGTTATTGAAAAGGGATTTTGCCATCGAAGACAGGGAAAGTTGTTTTCAAATTCTAGCAGCATATTTTAATTTGCTTGGAATAAAGATTAAGGGTATAGTTTTGGAGGGACGGGAAGATCAAATCGGCAGTGTAAGTTGGGACATCGGCAAACCTGGGGTGGATGCACTTGCCGTTGCGGTCGTTAGTCATATAGTGACTGCAGCTACGGATGTGGATTACCTGTCCAAACCAGTAGCCATGGAGATGTTGAAAAGTCTGTCCTCTTACGCACGGTTGCATTTTGTAGATTGGAGTTCATTCTCCGATAAATTTCTAGAAGGAGAACAACAAATTGGGCTGAACAACAACATAGGAAAGTCTTATTTGAAAAGATATATTGGCTATTTGCGGGAGAAAGTCGGTAGCCCATGGAAGAATGTTGTTTGGAACAGCCAAATCCTGCCGGAACGTGTAATGTCAACTATTGTGTGGACATTTCAAGCCAAATCCTATCATAGTATCGATGAGTTTGATGCTAGTGTCGTAAAATATCAGCATGATATTTTAGCTGAACGGGCGCAGTGGGACGCCGCTGAAGTTGTAGTTGATGTTCCAGAAATGGAATTATGTTATATGTGTTGGATTAAGGGAATGGAAGACTTGAATCCGAACGAAACATTATTGGATGATGAAGATGCTTTTGATGAAGATAATGAAGACGATGGAAATTATCAAGTGGAGATCAGTGCCCGAATTCAAGCTTCCAATGGAAAGAATTTCACCTCACTGGATTTATTGTATCAAATGGAACAACAATTGTCGGGGAAGGAACTGGGAGATCACATATTCTTTGAAGGGCTTGATCGTGTAGAAAATTATACTGGTGACGTACCGCTGTATTACATTAGTTTTGGAAGTTAGTATACGCTCATAAGTCCCCCATATTTGATTAAATTTGATAATTTAACGCTGCTTATAGCAAAATGGTTTTCAGATTTACGCATAACAATAACCTTTGGAATAAAGATTTCTATAAATTTTATAAGAAAATAGAGCAAGTAAACCCTGCTGCGGTAAAATCAAAATAGGGCCTTTGGACAATTTACGAAGGATCAGCTATCATGAAAACAAGCATGTATTGAGAATTGTTATATCGGGTAAAAAATCATGAATAAATTATCATCAGCGATTTTGATCTCGGCAGCACTCATCGTACAGGCAGCGTGTCAGTCCCCGTCAGACCAGGATAGAAATATGCGAAATAACTCAGCTGATCTGAAATCAGCAGAAAAATCAGTTTCTTTTAACGATGGCCGTTTAGTAAAGCATATGGAAATAAAGTCCGGACAGACAGATACAATTTTTATTTCCGTTCATCGAGCAGATTCTGTTCGGATAAAAATCAAGACTCCATCGGATACAGCCAATATTCGAATTAGCCAGTTGTTTTCTCCAAATGGAACAGCAGATGGCCCATTTGGAAAAGAACTAACCTATCGTTTTATTGATAGTGGGAAATACTTTATTACGGTTAATGAAAATAAGATGGTTGGGAATCATTATACGGGCTCCTATGAAGTAGAGATTATTCCAAATTGAGAATGGCCCTATCAAAATGATAAGGCCGTTTCTTTTTTATATTTTTTTAGAATAAAATTATCTTTCTGTATATCAGTTTATTAATCCTTTTTTTATTGTTTTGGAATATTGTTTGGTTCATCCCGTTTACAGTGGATAACATGTATACATAAAAAACGATACAATGGAAGTAAGAAAAAAAATGGATGAAGGACAGACAGTGGATTTTATTGCCGCTGTAATTCCTGAGTTGAATCTAAGATTAAGAAAATCCGAACTTAAAGGAGATTACAAAAATATTGTAAAATTGATCTCACAGTTTGCAGAAGATGTCATTTATGCCAAGGATTGGCATCGTTTTGAATGGATTATGCAAGTCATGGCTTATGTGCATGATCGGGGAACCTCCGAACTCCAGTTTGTGATAAACGGATTACTTCCAAACACCTTCTCCAAATTAAAAAAAGCATGCAACTCGATTGAATGGAATTACCTTGAAGCCCGCTTGCCACGTTCAATACAACGGCTTGCTTTGCCCAAAGGTATTTACGATAAAGAAAAAAACAAGCATGTTGAATATCGTCCTTATGAAAATAACTGATGTAATAATACGGCAGGCGAGTATGGCCGACTGTAGATACGCAGCTCAGATTTCGGAGGAAATGGATGCCTCCGCACGAGCAAGAGGAACTGGGATAGGGAGACGTAGTTCTGACTCTATCTGTCAAAAAATAGCCGAAGGAAATGCTATCATCGCCTTGACTAAAGAAGGGCAATGGGTCGGTTACATCTATCTGGAGGTTTATGCGAATGGCAGCTTTGTCTCTCATAGTGGTTTGATTGTAGCTCCAGGCTGGCGAAGACTTGGGGTGGCGACACAGATGAAGGATAATATATTTTGGTTGACACGGACGAAGTATCCGCTGGCCAAGATATTTGGCATTACAACGACATTGGCGACAATGCGGATTAACTCAAAACTAGGACTACAACCAGTGACTTTTTCTGAAATAACACAGGATCCATCATTTTGGAAAAAATGTGAGCAATGTGTAAATTATCAGAATTTAAAAGATACATGCTTTAAAAACTGCTATTGTACGGCAATGATGTTCGAGCCGAATTCCGCACCTAATGTGAATAAATTATGAATATAAAACAAGCTCAGGAAATAATTATTTCAGTAATACCATTGGCGCAAAAAGAAATTTTACGCCCTGAAAATACAGGAAATCCTATCACAATAATCCGGATTTTTACAGTATATATCAAAAAAATGATCGAAGAGGGACAGGAGAAGGAATTGGGAAAGGCCTTGCACCTCATGGAATACATACATGAAAAAGGAGAGTGGAGGCTCAAGAATGCAGTGGAGAATATATTTGTTTTTTCATTGGACAGTATATTGGCAGCTTGTCCTTTATCACGACGGGGAATGGTGGCTGGGAAGATTCCCATCGGAATCTATACTGCTTACATCAATCAGCTATATAGATCAGGTGACTAGGCCTGATCTATATGGTCCGACTCAAATCAGTTGGACATCTCCTCTGACTCCGGTGGAACTAATCTATCAAAACTATTCGACCACTTATTGATTTCCAATAGCCTTGTTTCAGAAGTTTGTCGATTGAATTATTGATCATATTATCAATCTGAGTTCCAGTCTTGGAAAATGCAAAGATTCGGGCTGTGGCCCGGACAAGATCTTCTCTCAACAAACTCAGGCTGTTGTCCATAACCTCGATCAGGGCAACTTCTATTTCTTGCGGAGCTATATCTTCTATGGCACGTTTCTCTACGCTGTTGTTCCGGTAGTAAGTCAGCTCTTCGGTCGATTGTTTCTGATCCCAATAAAAGCTTTGATGTGCAACTTCCTCCCTTACATCTGGCAGCTTTTTTATAAGCTCACTGAGATACTGGGTAAGTTTTGTTGAGGATCTAGTTGTATTCCATAGACGTATTACTTTGCGAAACAGATGATTTTGACCAATTGGAGATTCTGTACGGACGATTTCCAGGATCTGATTGCTTAATATTGCTTGATGTGCCTCATCATAAATTGATTCTGCATTAGCTGTTGCCATTGCATTGACATGGGCACTTATATAGGGTTTCATTTTACTTGAAACAATGGCATCGTCAGATATCACTGAAATATTGGCCTTAGACTGCGGTTGCGAAGCGTCAATGATGACAGGCTCTTTCGCTTTAGCATCGTTTATGGTGCGTTGAATTTCGGCTCTTATATCAGTCAGTATTTTTTCTTTGTTCTTTAGCCAGTCCAAAGTCCAGATGCGGTAGATATTCCATCCCAAAGATTGCAGGACATCGGGAATAAGCAGCTCTCTGTCATTTGTCGTTTTTGTGCTGAAATAGTTTTTTCCATCGACCAAAATTCCCAAAATATACTGTTGCGTATGCATAGGGTCAATAATACCAATATCAACACGGTAGTCCGAAGTTCCGATATTCGTTTTTACTTTTATACCATTTCTATCTAAATGCCTGGCAATAGATTGGATAAGTGTATTTTTTTCTTGGTCTAGAGCAACAGTTTCTGTTGTTTGCAATAGACCCCTTTCCGCAAAGTTCAAAAAGGCTTTCAACCCTTGCACACCAGCAGAATTGGTACGACTTAAATCGATTTGTTCTCCCCTCAATGAAGAGAAAACGCGCATTTCATATCGGGCGCGGGTTACTGCGACATTTAGCCTACGCCAGCCACCGTCACGATTCAATGGACCGAAATTCATGGAAACTTTTCCTTCTTCATCTGGACCATAACCAATTGAAAAAAGAATAAAATCACGTTCGTCGCCTTGAACATTTTCCAGGTTTTTAATGAAAATTGGTTCCTCACCCTGTAGTGCGGTTTCCTCCAAAGCAGGTTGCTCGGAAAATAAAAGCTGTAACAAATCTTCTATTAGATTCTGCTGTGTCTGACTAAATGTAACGACACCCAATGAACGATGGGGGTGATGTTCCAAATGATGTTTTATGTATTGGATAACAGCCTCCGCTTCTTTCGGATTTGTTCGTGTTTTCCCTTTGTCGTAATGACCGTTGATCAATTGAAAACTGACCTTCCTATGCTGATCATCATGAGAAGGAAAGGTCAGCAATTTGTTTTCATAAAAGTTAATGTTACTAAAAGAAATTAGACTTTCATGTTTACTGCGGTAATGCCGTAACAGGTATTTAGATGGGATGGACAAGGCAAGAGTATCATCAAGGATACTTTCTAGATCTTCTAATTCCAGATTATCTTCATCCACTTTGTTGCTGGCAAAGAAGCTCGTTGGTGGCATTTGTTTGGGATCCCCGACAATGATAGCCTGCTTTGCTCGAGCAAGAGCACTTATTGCCTCGGATGTTGGCAATTGTGAAGCCTCATCAAAAATAACCAGATCAAAATGATCGGTATTGACATCGAAATATTGGGCAACCGAAATCGGGCTCATCAGCATGCAGGGTTTTAACCGTGGAAGTAATGTCGAAATCTGATCAAATAAACGGCGAATACTGACGCCACGCCCCCTACTGCGGATTGCTCGCTGTAAAATGCCTATTTCCGAACTATGAACTGCTTCCTGAGATAGATTCGGAATTTTATTGCTTAGCTCCAAAACTAATTGATCCCGCATCAGTCGTGTAAATTCTTGATATAGTGCTTTGTATTGTGAAATCTGCGCCTCATATACAGTTGCATCAAAACCATTTAGAACAGTAGACCGATCCAACGCTTTGATGAAGTAATTGAGATGCAGCACACTTTCCATTTCTTTGCTTAACTCATTTTTATCGATCTTGTTTGATTCAAGCAGGTCGATCAACCAGGATAATCCAAGTTTTATTCCTTGATCTTTATAATAATTGTATCGGATCCAGTCATCAAGATGATCTAAATGCTGTTTTATTTGGTTTAATTCTTCAACTTCCGGAACATACGCTAAAAATGTCGAAATTGCCTGGTGTTTATCCGCATACTGCTGTAGTGTTAGGATAGTAGCTGGGATTCGCAGCTTTGCATCTATATTTGTGAGAATGTAGTTGAGCCAGGATTGAAAGTTTTCAAACTTGAGATCTTGCGCCAAATTATTTAATTCTCCCAGCTCATGTTGGTTCATTGATAAGGAGTCTAGGTTAAACGCATTACCAACAAAATAATAGCTCGTTGCTTCGTTTATAGGATTAAATTGCGGCTCGCGCAAATTCTTTGAAAGAATATCGAAGGAACTCTTCTGTTTAAAGAATTGATCGACTTGTTGTTCAGAACCGATTTTGCTTGTAGCAAAACCATTTAAGAAATTCTTTACTTTGCGTTGTTTCAGCCATCTAGGCAGAAACCAGGAATGCTTTGATTGATTCCAGCTGGATTCAATAGCGTTACAGTCTATTGTGAGTATTCGGTTGCCAAAATCTGTAATAAGGAGCTGCTCTAGCGCCTGCTTTTGGGTCTGCAGTTCAATCCAGTGATCAAGTAAATTCTTTTGATGTGGATCAAAGCATACATTCACCATGGACTGATGTACTTGAAAATGAGCAGTTTTTTCGAGGAGCGCATATAGCGAAGATTTGTTTGCGATCCAATTGTCCGAAAGCGTTAAATGTAAATCCGTTTGGACTTTTGTCGCATTAATTGATGCCAGGTTATAATCTTCGATAGATTTTTCAATTTGATTTTTATGGGCAAAGTTTTGATCTTTCAGCAGGATCAAACGCAACGGATGTTTCTCAATCGTAGGTAATTTGCGTGTTAATTCGCCGAAAGGAATTGCCCAATCCTGCCAATCATTCCAAGTCTTTTTATCAATAAGCTCCAGTTGTAAAGACAGCAACCATGTTGTGTTGATAGCAATATGATTACTGTCTAAGTAGGAGACAGAATCATATAGACTCCAGCCGATCGGGAAGGACTGATGTAGGGCGTCTACGTAGCGACTTAATACCGCTTTGCGCTGATCAATACGTTGAGCTTCTTCCTGAAAATCAATATGACTTTGATATTTTGGTGTCTCCAGGCTCTGTTCCAGTTGACGAAGCACATCTGATTTTTTGGATTTATTTGAATGCAACTCCAAACAAAAAGATCCCAAGCCAATTTTTTCCAAACGGCGATGCACCACATCCAGCGCCGCCTTTTTAGCAGCTACAAAAAGCACTTTTTTGTCATTTGCCAAGGCGTCTGCAATAATATTGGTAATGGTCTGGGATTTACCCGTACCGGGAGGTCCGTGTAAGACAAAGCTTTTATTTGCGTTCGAGTGACGAACAGCATCCAATTGTGAATTGTCGGTTGGTATCGGTAACGTTAACTGTGAAGATGGCATCAGCTCGAGGTTTTCCGAATCGTCTGTGATATCCAGCATTTCTGAAAGCTTTCCTTCAATCAAACTCTTTACAATCGTACTTTTTTCAATTTCTTCGGCATATTTGGACAGATCTTGCCATAGAATCAGTTTGTTAAAAGAAAAGTTTCCTAAAACAACCTGCTCCAGGATGTCCCACCCTTCCAGATTTAACATGGACTTTCTTAAAATGGAAAGTACTTTTTGGACATCTACTCCTGACTCATCCATCGGTAATGTCTCCAAAGCACTGAGATTAAGCTTGAATTCCTGCTTGAGATATTCCAATAGGGTAATATTAATCATAGCATCTTCTTCGCGACTTCGGAGCGTAAACTTGGTGTTCACAGACCGGCGGGATAACTCAACCGGAATCAATAGAATGGGCGCAAGTCTGGCCTGCAGCTTGGTTTTGGGCTCAAACCATTTCAATAGACCAACCCCCAGGTATAATGTGCTTTTCCCATTTTCTTCTTCGGCCAATTTCGCGTTACGAAACAAGTGTGTTAAAATGATATCCAGATCATCCTGATGGTAATGTGTCAGTAGGCGATTGTACCGAAATTCATCTTCTGCGAGCTTAAACAACGGCTCGGAGAAATGCATGGGCTCTGAATATAGATTATAACGGCGCAAGAGTTGCTGATTTTTATTTGGATGAATGGATAGTGATTTTCCGTTTGATAGATGATCTTCCAGATGGTCTATTTTCAGATCTACGATTTGCAACATGCTTTTCGTGAAACGAAGATTTAATAGATTATTTCTGAGCGAGAGGTCAAGTAGCTTTCTTTCCCAGATTTTTTGTTTAGTTAGGTCTTTGGTGTCACTAAGTGCTAGATCCAGATTGTTGTCATCTAGACTAAAGTGATCAATAGCCTGTTGGTTAGATAGGCTCGATGAGCTCTTAATACCTGCTTTGTTCAGCTCCTCTCTTCCTGTAAAAGGTAGGGGTAGAATTCCATGTGAACGAGCATGTTTGATATCAAGGGATAGGATAAAATTGTTTGCATGCAATAGCTGTGTTTCTGCAATGTTCATTGCTTCCCGCATAGTATAGGTGTTTCCCCTGCACAGATGAGTTGATTCAATTAAAGCGATATCGTCAATTCCAGGAGCGATTCGTTTTGAGATAGCTGCCTGATCATAGTTGACCATCGCCTCTAACCGCTGGTCGCTGAGCCATACCCCAATAAATGCATGACCGCGTGTAACAATAAGAATCGGATTCAGATCGATTGCTTCCAGACAGGCTGCAAATAGTAGGGAAATATCAATACAGTTTCCAAATCTGGTGTCCCAGATCTGATCGACCAGACGAATCCGCTGACCTTCAGTTTCAAAGCTTTGCGGCATGGCACTGTAGGTAATATTGATATTTAAAATCGCCTGATATATAGCCATTACTTCCTGTAAGATCCGTACTTTGTTATTGGATTGATAGCCCTCAAACGCTGGTCTTAATCTATTTTTCTCAAGAATTTTGACTGCCTCTGCTTTAATTTCATAGATTATGGCATGATTGGGCAAAACATAGGAAGCCAATAACTCAGGGTATTTACTTAATCCACCGAAATAGTCCATCGGTAATATCTTTACCGTGAATTTTTGTTCATGCAGGATTTCATTATTAGAAGAGATTTTACAGGTAATGGAATCCATGTCTTTCTCTGTCAAATTTCTGATAAACAGAATGTTGTATTCGAAATCTAAATTTTTCAGTGTCACCGATTTTCCTTCCAAAAACCTATCCATATGGATTGTATATGGGGAAAACAATCCGATTTCAGAAGTAAATTCAATTTTAATTTGTTGAAGGTCCTTTTGAATTGCAGTGATGTCAACTCTTTCGACAAGGGACAAATTATGGAAACAGAAGCTATAATTAAAATGGGGAGCCTTCTCTATCGCAACTTGAAAGCAAGCATTAGTTTCGATCATTTTAAAAAAATATATATTAGTTTAAAGATATTGAAAATTTATATACTCCCAATTGCTTTATGCGCTTTTCTACATGTCGTTTTGAGTGTAATTTATGGCAGAATATATAAAAGTCAGATTTTTAATTTTGTGCTGGATTTAATATGTGATTCAAAATGAGAAAAAGATGTGCCTCCTTTATAGGAGTGATTTTAATGTTAATGACGAATTTTACAATGGCTCAGGACCACAAAACACAGGTCTTGATACTTATCCATTCGGATCATGGTGGAACGTATGAACTGGCAAAAGAAGTTGCAAAAGGTGTTGAGCGCAGTGGTAAGTCACGGGCTGTCGTTAAACTTGTTAAGAAATCGTCCAATCCAAAGCTTAGCGGTCTTGCTGTCGCAACAGTGGAAGAGCTGCCTAATTATGATGGTATCGCTTTTGGATCGCCTGTTTATTTTGGTAATATCAGTACGGCTATGAGCGAATTCCTGGCAAAAACAGTGGATCTATGGTCCAAACATGCTTTGCAAGGAATGCCTGCAACCGTGTTTATGTCTGCGGGTAGTGGCGCAGGGAAGGAGCTGGCGCTGCAATCATTCTGGAATACGCTGGCTGTACATGGGATGATTCTGGTGCCTATGGGTATTCAGGGAAATGACAAAATAGATCAATCTATTCCACAGGGAAATACGGTACTGGGAACAACAAGTCTTGCTTCATTGACAAATCCCGAAAGACCTAGCAAGAGTGAACGTTATCTGGCCGAGCTGCAGGGAATCAGCTTTGCGAAAGTTGCCGCAGGCTTGGTAGGGATACGAGACAATGGGGAGCGAAGCAAAAACGATAAAATAACAGATTTGGACGACAAACAGTCTGTCAATCAGCGCCTGGAAGAGAACCATATTGTATTACCAAAAGTTCCCCAGCCTGCGGGGAATTATCAACCCTATGTCCGTTCTGGAAATTTGGTCTTTATCAATCAGGTTGCACTTAAGGACGGTAAAATATTTAAACCTGGAAAATTAGGTGTAGAAGTAAGTGAACAAGAAGTTAAAAAGGCAACTGAAATTACGATGCTGAATGTACTTTCTGTCCTTAATGATGCAGTAGACGGAGATCTGAATCGAGTGAAACGCTGTGTGCAGTTAACAGGAATTTTTAATACCGAAGACCACTATAGTAAACATGCCGATCTAATGAATGTAGCATCGAATCTTGCGGTCACTATCTTTGGTGATAATGGAAAACACGCCCGTGCAACTTTTGGCGCGGCGTCATTACCCTTAAATTCGTCTGTTGAGATACAGGCAGTCTTTGAGATTGATTAAGCGAGGCCATATGTACGCATTTTTATCATCAATTAATAGAGCAATTGCTCTTTAGAAGATAAATAAAAAATGCCAATGTGATAAACATTGGCATTACCTTTACGTCCTATAAAGTTTCAGGGATGTTATTCAACGTCACCTTTATATTTCACCGTACCATTGATATATAAATCTGATTTTTTTGCATCATATTTATAAATATTTTTTTCGTACAGGTTGTCTTTGGTTTTGTCCAAAATAATGGTTGTTTTATTGTCATCTGGCAAAAACAGTTCCATTTTTGATCTATCATCATTTGCAACAGCAAATGCGCTGATGACTGCATCATCTTCTTTGGTATCAACAGGATTCAAGCGCATTCCAATATTGAACACCTGGATACATCCCTGTTTAAGCTCGCTCCAGGTTTGACCAGCACCTACAAGACAGCCATGTTCATCTTTATCTCCGCCAATTGATGGTGTTTCTTCTTTGGCCTGATCTTCTGTTTTATCAGTAGACTTTGATTGTTGTGCATTGTTACATCCTGCAAATAGGATCACACTTAGTGCTAGAATCGCTATTTTCCTCATTTGAATCGGTGTGTTATTATGTTCTGATTCTGCTGTACAATAAATATACCATACTTGTCAAATTAAAACTCTTTTTTAAAAAAAAGAAAGCCGCTCACAATTATTGTCATAGGGCAAGTTGATTTAGTATACCGTTTATTAATATTGTCTTATAGTTGCTATATGATGATCATTAGAAATTAGAACCAGCGGAAACTTGAAATATAAAAAGCTAGGGATAAATAAACGGAAATTAATTTAAAATATGAAAGGCGCAAACTCAATCAGGAACACCCTTGTTTCAGTCGTTTTAGTAGAAAGACCGATCGAGGACGTCTGGGAACATTGGATCGGAGCAGCGTTCATCAAACAATGGAACATTCCATTTGATGATTGGCATTGTCCGACTGTTATGAACGATTTTAGAGAAGGAGGGCAATTTAATTTTCGGATGGAACGTCGGGATGATTACGAAGGCTTTGATTATCGTGGTGTATACAATCGTATTATTCCATTGGAATATATCGAAAGCACCAGTGGTGGCAGAAGCTGCATTGTCGAATTTCAGGCTATCGATAACAATACAATTATAAGGGAAATATTTGAACCCGACACGATAACAGCATTGGATCTTCAGCAAAATTTCACCGATTCCGTTTTGGGTAACTTTAAAAAATTTATGGAAAGCAGATAGTTTAGCACCACAATAAACGAACTAATGACATCGAACAATGAGCATAACGAACAGTAAATTCGGCTATTTTCCAGCTAATGGAATTAAGTTATATTATGAAATATATGGATCCGGAAAGCCTTTGGTGCTTATCCATGGTGGTGGATCTTCTGGCTTTTGTGATTTTGAAGAAACCGTGAAAAGATTACAGGAGCAGTATCAATTAATTGTACTGGATATGCAAAATCACGGTAGATCGGAACATAGAAAAGTACCAGAAACATTTGAGCAAGACGCAAGGGACATTGTAAAGGTCCTGGACCACCTTGCAATCGTTAAAGCCTCTTTTTTTGGCTTCAGCAACGGCGCAACCACAATTTTGAAGCTCGCTTCCCTTTTTCCGGGCCGGGTAGACAAATTGATTGCGGCTTCCGGTAATACAAAAAGGGCGGGATTGTTAGATGGTTTTTTCGACAGCATGGCCACTTCAACGATCGAGGTGATGCCGCCTTACTTAAAAGAAAACTTTCTAAAATTAAATCCTGATCCCGAAGATTTTAAAAATATGTATGAAAAAGATAGCCAACGAATGATAAATTTCCAAGATTTTGAAGCTGGAACTTTAGAAGATATATGTTGTCCCGTATTCCTTATAGGAGGAGATCAAGATGTGATTAAAGGTGTGCATTTAGCCGAAATGCAAAAACAAATCCCGAATGCGCGTCTCATGATTTTACCAGCTAATCATGGGAACTACATGATGAAGGATTTTGACGGAGAAATTGATGAAGGATTAATTGATTTTACCATTTTTCAGGTTAAAAAATTCCTGGAAGCCAAATAGCATCTTATTGCTTTAAGGATAAATCACCTGATCAATGTGATTTCGTTACAGGGTACTGTTATGCTTAATGGCGCATATTACGTTCTAAACTTCGTATGCGTTGTTTATTTTTTCCGTCAACGCGCGAAGCAACGGCCCAAATTGCAGCAGGCAACCAACCTAGAATCGTAAGTTGGAGAATTAAACAAATAATTCCACTGAATATTTTACCCCTTAAAAAAAAGGATAACCAAGGAAGGAGTACAGCGATCAGTATCATATCAATTGGTTTGTAAAGGGCCACATTCATGTTAATATAAGCTTTGTTAATTTGCTTAACACATGATTTGGTTGCTTATAAGCAAAAATCGTCAATATTATGAAAGAATGCAAATAACCGTGGGAAAAATTACTGCTATTTGTTTTTTATGCGCATGAATATAAAAATAACGCAGACGTTTTTGACTTAAATCCTGTAAAATAAATGCAAATGTTAAGAAATCTTAAAATTTTCCATTTCCAATCTTCTTTTAAAAATCTAAACGAGGAGTGGCACCAATGTTGATGTTTCCCAGTCGAATATATATATATATGCAGTTTACAATATAATAAATGATGGAACACATGAAAGAGAGCAACGACATTATTGAGATTTTGGACAATAGATACAAGGCTTATTTAGAAGATGATGGAAAATGGCTCAATGAAGGATTTAGAAATATTTTTACTGAGGGAGAGGCAAATAGAGAGAATTTAAAAACGCCTGTTTATCTTATGTTACCAGAAGAGATTAGGGATTATGTAGATCAACTTTTATCGGGTAACTTATAGTCAAGAGGGAGCTAAACGCGACGCGTTTTTATCTCCCTAATGAATATAACTGAATTAAATTTCACCTTTAATTACTACTGTTATTCATAATTTATTGAGAATGTATTACCACTTCGACTACGAAGTGTGAGATAGATTCTACGAAATTGTAAATAATAGCGTTAACATAGCTTCATACTCAGTATATTTGAGCGTCTTTTACTTGCTGTTTTAAGATAAAAAACGGAATAATTTTTGAGCAATTTACTGATGAAGCTATTTAATTCATATAAATGGATTCTTTCCTTGTTACTTTTATCGACACTGTTTTATTCTTGTCAATTTCAAGATTCGGATGTTTTATTTTTGGACAAATTGGACAAATCGTTTGATGTATCGAAGTTCTATGCGCCGAAAATAAAAAAGACGGAATCTATGTTGGCGTCCGATGTGAAAAACATGAATAAGCAGGAATTAAAAAAAGTTTTCGAGACTGCAATATTTAAGAAAGACACCATAGCGATCTTTGATAGCGAAGGAAGTTTACCAGCACCATTTTACCTGGAATCTACCTCGGGTTGGGGAACAAGGAATGTAAAACCGAAGAAATATTATGGTTATCGGTATACAACGGTGTCCTACAATGAAGAAAAGGATACGCTGGCCATGTTGAATGGCGTTGTTTTCCCAGCGGTAACTATGGCCGAAAATAACGATGGCGAATTCGTTTATTTATATGCGAGCAAAACGTCGAAAAATAAAGCTGACTTTCAAAATCTTCAGGATTTTCTTCAAAAAACCTATACTCCACTAAAAATTTCGGAGGAAGCTGGTTTTGGAATAAAAGCCTGGGAAAGCCCGTATTTTTACTATTTCTTAACAAAAAAGGATAGAAAAGAGGAATTGATTTTCTCTTTTGGTGAACCCGAAGTTGAGCGTCCGTCTACAACAGATGTTTCCGATATTCTTCTGGAAATCTTTAGTAAAGAATATATTCAGGAAATGAGAAAAGAGCGGGTTTACTTGCGAGAATATATCCCTGTTGTTAAATAAGAAAAGATTGGATTGAACGGCGTAGGTTAAAACTGTTTGAAATTTGTTTATATTTACCTCCCTTGTTTTAGAGAATTAAGCAAACTCATTTTATTTTTATGCCCGATAAAGCCGTTTCTATCTCTGCGTATGCTGACACCAAGCCGCATTATACTGCTCTGGATGGCTTACGTGGAGTTGCAGCCATTACAGTCGTATGTTTTCATATCTTCGAAGCTTTTGCAACCAGCCACCTGGATCAACGTATTAACCACGGTTACCTCGCGGTCGATTTTTTCTTTATGCTATCTGGATTTGTCGTCGGTTATGCTTATAATGATCGTTGGGGAACGATGACGGCGATGGATTTTATCAAACGCCGGATTATACGGCTTCATCCCATGGTTATTATGGGGGCAATCATAGGTGCTGTCCTTTTCTATTTTCAGGGCTGCTCGGTCTGGGATGTATCAAAGGTGACTGTTTCGGCTTTATTGCTAGCTACGGTATTGAACGCACTGTTGATCCCCGCTCTCCCCGGACATGAAGTAAG
Organism: Sphingobacterium sp.; assembly: GCA_029239355.1. Lineage (GTDB taxonomy): Bacteria > Bacteroidota > Bacteroidia > Sphingobacteriales > Sphingobacteriaceae > Sphingobacterium. Next base: position 6,082 of record JAQZAZ010000063.1, on the reverse strand, counting down.
AGGACTAGGTGAGATGTTTCCGTTGAACGGGCCGAGCTGGTCTTTATTTTTTGAATATATGGGTAATATCCTTTATGTTTTAATCATCCGTAAATTTTCGACAACAGTGCTTGGGGGACTTGTTGCAGCTGCAGGATGCGGATTGGCGGTATTTGCGATCTGGGGCCCTTTGGGAGATATCTGTGCGGGGTTTTCACTGACCACAACTGAATTTACGGCGGGATTTTTACGGCTTTTATTTTCCTTCACTGCGGGGCTATTTCTGTCACGCGTATTTAAGCCTTTTCGGATTAAGGGGGCATTTTGGATCTGTGGATTTGTTCTTGTTACGCTTTTGTCCATCCCGCGTATAGGTGGTGCTGAGAACCTTTGGATGAATGGACTCTATGATACCCTATGTTGTGTACTGATCTTTCCCCTGCTCGTTGTTTTGGGAGCATCCGGAAAAGTAGGACGTTTCACAAATGGACTGTGTAAGTTCTTGGGAGACATCTCATATCCTCTATATATGGTGCACTATCCTTTTATCTATTTGTACTACGCCTGGGTCAAAAACGAAAATCTCAGCTTTGAAGAATCTTTACCTGGTGCTGCAGCGGTAATTGTCGGCAGTATTGTACTTGCTTATAGCTGTTTGAAACTATACGACATCCCTGTACGAAAATATTTGACCCAGCGATTTTTAAGATTAAGGGAAAAAAATTAGAATTGAGAACAAAATAGGCCAGCGGACACATTTTTGTTAACTGGCTTTTATATTTTGAAAAGGTATTTTTGAAGTGTCTTAATGCCGATGCGATATGTTTGTGTACGTTTTCAGAATAAATCAAGTTGAATGGTATTGCACTGAGTCCAACGATCTAATAATTTGATTTTAGAAAATTGTATTTTTGGCAAATAAATCTTATACCATGACAAAACAATTAAGAGATCATATCGAACGTGTTGTACCCCTCAGCGATACTGAGTTTGAAATGATTTCTTCTTTTTTTAGCTTAAAAAGATATAAAAAACATCAATTTCTGATCCAGGATGGGGAGCCGGTACCATGCAACTTTTTTGTGCTCAAAGGGCTGTTAAAACTCGTATATACCAATGACGCCGGCAAGGAGCATATTGTCGGTTTTGCACAGGAAGATTGGTGGGAGACTGACTTTGCAGCATATTATACAGAATCTAAAGCTACGATGTCACTCGAGTGTATTGAAGATACTGAAGTATTGTGCCTTCGCTTGATTGATTATAAAAAAATGTGTGCTGCGGTTCCAAAATTGGAACACTTTTTCCTAGAGAAAGCTTACCAGGGTTTTATTTCTGCACAGCAACGCATCATCTCAACGATGACAGTCGGAATTAAAGAACGCTACGAACAGCTCCTGAAAAAATACCCCACATTGGTACAACGTGTTCCAAAGTCATTACTTGCAGCTTATTTGGGAGTTTCTCGGGAGGCGCTAAGCCGACTACCGCAGTGATGTGACTTTTGTCACTCGATAATTGTGCGTTTTATCAAGGGTATTTGCAACAGCCATTTCACAATTTTGTTGTCTATCAAAAATTTTGTGAAAATGAATAAAAGATCAATTAATCCATGGGTATGGCAGGAACAACGTAGTTACGTTCAGGCTGTCGAAGTAAAACATGTGGAAGGAACGTTGTATTGTTCAGGACAGGCGGCAATAGACGCAGATGGAACCTCCAGCGACAAAGGGATGGAATCGCAATTGAGACAGGCTATCGCCAATCTGGAAACGGTCATCGGGACTGCGGGTTATCAATGTAATGGAATCGTGCGTCTAAACGTGTATACTACTTCTATGCAAGAGCTGTGGCCACATTTCCCAATATTACAGGAATGGGTTTCTAAACACCAAATCGAACAGGCATTAACGGCATTGGAAGTCGTGGGATTGTTTGAGACCTTGAAGGTCGAATTGGAAGCCACTGTGGTCAAATAGTAGGCAGATTTTTTTTTCTTCATGGTGGTTGTTATTGCCACCATGAAGAAAAATTGTGCTTAAGGAATGATTTGTTTATTCCTCATCTCGTCAAATAAACGAAAAAACATCTGTTCGGTATCAACGTACTCATGGAATCCTAATCTTCGAGCTTTGGTACCGTCTGCGAAAAAGTCATAATCCCAGGAAAAAACAAAGTCGCCGAAAGCCCAGGCCGATACCTCATTATAATTATATTTTAAGCTCTTCTGAGTTCTTATGTTTTCCCATAGCGCTGCTTTATCGGACATCATTGTTTGAAGTGGTAAGGGAATGGGGGGGGCGACTTCCAGATCAAAATATTTAGCAATTTTGGGCCAGAGTTCTTCCCAACGGAATAAGTCGCCATTATTAATATTGAAGGCTTGGTTCGCTGCTTGTGGTTCCGTAGCGGCCCATACGGTAGCTTTTGCTAATAAGGTGGCGTCGGTCATCTCCAATAGCTTCCCATATGCACCTGGTTTACCCGGGAAACGGAACGGGATATTTAACGCTTTGGAGATAGTAGCGTATACGGCAATCAACAGCGCAAGGTTCATCGGGTTGCCCGGCGCTGTTCCGCCCACAACTGACGGACGGATAGCTGACCAGGTCCATTGTTTTCCGATTTGCTGCTGTTGAAGATATTGGAGCTGGCTACTATTGAATTCAGGCGGCATATGGCCGGCATCGGATTCCTTGGCCGGGGTTTTAAAAGGGCCGAGATGTGCACCATAAACTTTATAACCTTGCATTAGACTGACGTGCTGCAGAGATTCAGCCACTGGCTCAATTGCCGTTAACACATTGACTAACATCTTTAAATTGGGGTTGACCAATGCAGCCCAACTATCCCGGTCTTGATAAGCCGCGTAAAAGATATGAGTGACGGTTGTCAATGCGCTTAATTTGTTGATACAGTCTGTTAAATCAAGCAAATCTACAGCAACATAACGGACACGGTCGTGATCGGTCCCACCACGACGGGATAGGCCAATAATATTCCAGTTGCCGAGATTGCTAAGATATTCAATAAGGTTTGTGCTAATGACACCATTTGCGCCTACGACCAATGCAGTATGTTGTGTTGCTTTCATATTAATTTCTTTTTTAACAAACTTAGCGTTAATAAAGACTGAAGAGATGTAAAAATCGGCTATAATTTTGTAAATTTCTTGAATGAAACGCTATAGACAATTTGAGCCTATCCTTGTGTCGGAATTTAAATCCTCTGAATGGACACATCCGGAGCATAACCATAATCACTACGAATTTGTTTTTATTATGAATGGAATGGGAACGCATGTTATCAATGGCCATCCTGTCCCTTATCAAAGTGATGCTGTATTCTTTATCGGGCCAGAAGAGTATCATTATTTTGAAATCGAGCAGGAGACGCATTTTATTTATTTAAAATTTACAGACGCGTATATTTACCGTGATGCAGCTGATTCAGGTGAATTAACCCGTCATTTAGAGTATTTAACAAAAAGCCGGGAAACCCACCAGCATAGATTTTCCTTACTAGCGGCTGATCTAATTACGGTTCGTCTACTGTTTCAGCTGATTGCATCACTAAAATACGATACGTTTTCGAACCAAGATCTGATATGGTACCAGTTGCTTAGCATTTCTACGGTTCTGATGAGAAATATGCCCGAATTACAAACAAATGCCAGTAGAAGCCGCGATCTGCAGGCTATATTTTGTTATATTCACAAAAATATATACACCCCAGATTTGTTGCGGTCTCAGGTAATGGCTCCTCATTTTAATATTGCTCCTGATTATTTAGGCACCTACTTCAAACGTAAAGCCGGTATAACCATAAGAAGCTATATCCAGCGCTATCGCGACACGCTTATTCGGCAGCGCATTTCCGCTGGACGAATGATTTTAAAAGAAATAGCCGATGAGTTTGGATTAACAGATGTTAGTCATCTGAGCAAGATTTTACAGAAAGGCGTTGGAGCGTGAAGGGCAAGGTACCAAAATGGAAAACACAATTCATGTCAATTAAACTAGCGTTACAATCCGTGCTTAAGCCACTTAATCCACAAGTTGACCATATTGGGAGTACTTCTGTGGAAGGACTTTCAGCAAAGCCGATCATTGATATTCAGCTGGGGGTGGCGAACGAAGCCGATTTAGATCGCTTACCCAGCCTCTTAAAATTGCCAAATGTTGTTTATTATGAAAAATATAATCAAGATTGGCCGGAACGTCGTTTTTTTATATTGCTTAATACACCCACATATAAAATTGCAGTTCCGGATGTTGTAAAGATAGGGGGAGAGGTGCCGGCGATTTTGCATGATCACAATCTCCGAGTCGCTCATTTACATGTTTTTGTAAAAGGAACGCCCGATTGGATAAGACATATTGCGTTTCGTGATTATCTAATAGCGCATCCAACGGTCAAAGAAAGCTATCAGACGCTCAAAAAAAAGTTAATCGAACGCGAATGGGTTGATGGGAATGATTATAACGAAGCGAAAGATCGATTTTTGAAAGTATATGAAAAAAACGCATTGAAATGGTATAAGGGGAGGGATAGAAGTAAAAAATGGGATGTTTAAATCTTAAAAAGAATTGTTACCTTTTGATTGGAAAGAAAATCTGGATAAAAATAGTGATTTTGTGGTACAGTTAATAAATTCAGACAAAAAGATCAATAAACGCAATGGAGAAAATAACAGCAGCATATAGGAAGATTAATTTAGCGGACTGGAAGCGAAAGGAACACTTTTCGGTGTATCGCAGTCAGATGAAATGCGGCTTTAGCCTGACAACAAAAATTAATATCGCCAAAGTGCCTCCTTTCCTAAAGGAAAATGGCTATAAATTTTATCCCGTCATGATTTATCTCATCACACGTGCGGTAAACAAGCATGAAGCGTTTAAAATGGCAATGAAGGAGGGCGAACTCATTGTCTGGGATTGTGTAAACCCCATATATACCGTATTGCATTCGGAAACAGAAACTTTTTCTGCGCTAACGGCTTTATATGAAGAGGATTTTAAGAAATTTATGGCTAATTATAATAGTGTTGGGGAAAAGCATGCTGACAATTTGCATTTTTTTCCGGAACAACCGCCGGAGAATCATTTTAATATTTCAGCACTTCCGTGGATTAATTTTGATAGTTTTAACCTCCATATTGCTGACTTTACAGATTATTTTGCTCCTTCTTTTACCATCGGGAAATATCAAAAACAGGCCGATGAAATCTTGATGCCTATCGCTATCCAAGTACATCATGCCGTCTGTGATGGAATTCATGTGGCACAATTGATCGCCACATTGGAGGAGTACTGTAAAAATATTGAAACTATCATTAAATCTCAAGTATGAACAGGGGCGCGCAGTAATTGATAAAACCTTCCTGTAAAGCGATTTTTGATAGGTTCAGGACTACTTCATCTCTACTAATACTAAATAATATGTCAACAAGAATTCGACAATTAACTCAATGGGATCTCCCGGAGCTGCTGCAGACAATTAATGGGGCTTTTGTAGATTATATTGTTCCATTTCAGCTTGATATGGAACAATTAAGGCAGAAGATTAGAGCGGAAGATATCGATCTAGCATGGTCTGTTGGTACATTCATAGCAGGCAAACTCGTTTCCTTTATGTTGCACGGTGTGCGTGAATTAGATCATCAGCGTGTTGTTTATAACGGTGGAACAGGTGTGTTACCTGGATTTCGTGGACTTGGGCTGGTAGGGAAAATGTATGATTATGTAATCCCTTTCCTGAACCAACATCAGGTAAAACGGATTGTTTTGGAGGCCATAGAATGTAACCAGTCTGCTATTCGCGCTTACGAAAAGAGCGGCTTTTCGATCAATAGAAAATTGTTGTGTTTCACTGGGGTCATTCAATCTGAGAAAGTGGAAAATGTTGTGTCAATCCGCTCTTTGTCTGATGTTCCCTGGACAGTATTACAAAGGTTTTGGGATATTTTACCAAGCTGGCAAAGTGCCTTGCAAAGTATGGATACTTTGCAGCCGAAAGCCTTGGGCGCGTATATGGATAGTAAGCTCATTGGTTATGTCCTTTTTAATCCTGTGAACAAAAGAATATATCATATCGCCGTGGC
>JAQZAZ010000062.1 GCA_029239355.1 Sphingobacterium sp. | reverse complement strand
TCAAAATCACGGTAGGTATAGCTCAGTTGGTTAGAGCACTAGATTGTGGTTCTAGGGGTCGTCGGTTCGAGCCCGATTACTTACCCAAAAGGCAGATCAGTAAAATGGTTTGCCTTTTTTGCATTTCAGGCTATTCGTTGTTTTTATAAACCCCTGTGGTATCCCCTTAAATTTTTGTCAACCATTCGCTCCATGTCGCTGTTCTTTTTGTGTAGGCTTTATCCAAAATAACATGAGGAATGCAAAGATATATATAGGGACATCTGGCTGGCATTATAAGCATTGGAAGGGCACTTTCTATCCAGCAGAGTTGAAAAACGATAATCAATTGAGGTATTTTTCCGACATTTTTCCGACGGTTGAAATCAATAATTCCTTTTACAGACTTCCCACTGACGATATGTTTATCAATTGGCATAAACAAGTGCCCAAGGATTTTATATTTGCTGTAAAAGCCAGCCGTTTCATCACACATTTAAAGAAATTGCATGTTGATCACGATACGATTGATCAATTTATGCAACGGGCAGCCCATTTGAAAGAAAAGCTGGGCCCTATCCTATTTCAGTTGCCGCCAAGGTGGCATGTTAATACCGAACGGCTTCATGACTTTCTTGTGAAGTTACCTACCGACCATAGATTTGTCTTTGAGTTTCGCGATTTTAGTTGGAACATTCCGGAAGTTTATAAGCTACTTGAACATTATAATTGTGCTTATTGCATTTACGATCTCGCTGGGTACCAGAGTCCAGTTATTATCACGGCAGACTTTGTTTACATACGTTTGCATGGTCCAGGAGATAAATATCAAGGCAGCTATACAAAAAATATTCTGATCAGTTGGGCAGAAAAATGTACCAAGTGGCAAGACGAAGGAAAGGATATTTATTTCTATTTCGATAATGACCAGAACGGCTATGCGCCGCATAATGGACAGACATTAATGAAGATATTGAAATAATCGCAAAACATTTTAAAAACATTCAAACCATCACATTTCCACTGCTGTTCTTCTTATAAAAAAATCAAAATTATGGCAACATCAAAGCAAAACAATCAACAGATGCCAAATGCGCATTTACATGAATTATTTATAGACGAGTTAAAGGATATGCTCGGGGCAGAAAAACAACTTTTGAAAGGTTTGAAAAAGCTGAGTAAGGCAGCTGAAAGCGACGAGTTAAAACAAGCATTTGAGCAACATTATAGCCAAACTGAAGGTCATATTGAGCGCCTGAAAGGGGTATTTACGTCGTTAGAAATGAGCGCACGTGGTAAAAAATGCAAAGCTATGGAAGGTCTTCTTGAAGAGGCTGACGAGATCGTTGAGAGCTTTGAAGGTGATCCAGCATTGGATGCTGCACTTATTTCGGCCGCTCAGAAGGTCGAGCATTATGAAATTGCAAGTTATGGCTGTTTGGTGACCTATGCCAAACTTATGGAGCATAGTGAGGCCGAGCAATTGCTCCAGCAAACTTTAGACGAGGAAAAACAGACTGATAGTCTTCTGACAGAAATTGCGATGTCAGGTGTGAATGAATCTGCATCATAGTATCAGAAATGCCCGAATCCTCGGGCATTTCTATTTTAAATTCGCAATCCTACTATCTTTCGGCTCCTCCAAGGTGCTTTTCTTGTTTTCGAGCAAATATCCATAGCATTATAGCCACAGGCAGGCCCGCGACGAGAGGTATATTTCTAAACTGTATTTGTAAATATTAGACTTCACCACCTAAAGCCACTGATCTGGAATAATCGGTCATATTTGGATGAGCTACGAGTAAGACTTTGTAACCTAATCTCTTGTGGCTAAAGTTTAAGTTAGAGCACAGATAAAATCCTTTTATTTTAGACAAACACTTAGCTGATAGCTTTTGTTATTTAATAGGGTACAAAAACGATCCCGTTAAAAGCGAATACAGTGAAGATCAAAAAAAATTACTTATGATACAAACGACAGAAGTCATAATTCACGCAGCCCGGTTGGGCAACCTTGATGTGTTACAGGAGCTCATCCGACAAAACGCAGATTTAAATTCACGTGACGTGAAGGGATATACGCCTTTGATTATTGCCTGTTACAACAATCAGCTTGCAGCAGCAAGACTTTTGCTTCAAGCTGGCGCTGACGTTAATGCACAGGACAATGGCGGTAATACGGCATTAATGGGTGTCGCCTTCAAAGGGTACAAGGATATTGCCGAATTGTTAATTCTCCATGGTGCTGATTTGAATCTGCAACATGGAAATGGTGGTACTGCCCTAATGTTTGCAGCGATGTTTGGTAGAAATGACGTTCTAAAGCTTTTACTCGAAAGTGGTGCAAATAGAACATTGGTCGATAGCCGTGGACTCTCCGTTGTGGACTTAGCAGTACAACAGGGCAATGAAGCAGCAATATCTCTTCTTCAAAACGAACAATACATAAACTAAACGAAAGCCCGGCTATTGCCGGGCTTTCGTTTGGTTTATTGAGATTTCAGTAATGCTAAGCGGGCACCTGTCTAGGTTTTTCGCGTTCCCAGAATCTATGCTGTGCAATCGCTTTGATAAATTTGTCTGCTAATTCGGATGGTTTCTCCCCGATGACAACTCCTTCGGAAAGTACAGTTTCTTCCGAAAACTCTTCGGGTAATTTATCAAAGAAATAGGTGGCTTCCAACACTTGGCGCGCCTCAGTATCGGCTCCGATAGCCTTACAGTGCTTAAAAGCTTCATTCAAAAAATGAACAGCATTTGCTTCCGCTTCCAGGGTGGCAACACTATTTTTACCACCTGGTACATATACAGCATCATAAAGTACAGAGGCCCCTGTCAAAAAACTCTCTTCCACAGGAATTGCTGTATTATCCGATGCAGTTATTTCACCAAGTTTTGGCGCAATTACATGCACTATTCCGCCAGCAGCCAGTATGGCATCACGGACTACCTGTAAGGAGGCCGCATTCACACCATCGGCAGCGAGCACAGCTACTTTTCGACTTAAAATACTCTCTTTAATCGTATTCTTCATACTCAGCGCAGCTGATTTTTTTAATTTTCCTTCAACTTGGATGGGTTCATAATCTGAAGGATCACCGTCGGCAGGGATGCTGCGGTTAATCGGCTTTTCGAGTTGTTGTGGTACTTCCAGCCCCAAAGCAAAAGCAACTTCAGCAGCGAGCCCTTTATCCACCAAGGATAAGATACCGACCATCCGTTGTCTTACTGCTACCGCTTTAACCTTGCCGAGTTCAAAGCTAAAAGCATCGATAATATGGTTTTTTTCGGGTTCCGACTGGCTGTGAAAAAATAGCCTAGCCTGGCTAAAATGATCGCGGAAGCTATCACTTCTAGCGCGGACTTTTCGTGCATCAATGCGTTCTTGGTAGCTTGTGAAACCGCCTTCCGCTTCTTTTACCTGGGCTGGATCATTGTTTCCAAGTGAATTCGGACCGTAGCTCGTTTTACCGCGATCGATCCGTTGTCGCATAAATCCATCACGTTGGTTATTATAGGAAGAATTGATCGGACTATTAATTGGTATCTCATGGAAATTAGGACCACCCAATCGAATCAATTGAGTATCTGTGTAGGAAAACAAACGACCTTGCAATAAGGGGTCATTTGTGAAGTCAATACCAGGAACAACATTCCCGATATGGAAAGCAGCTTGTTCTGTCTCAGCAAAAAAATTATCTGGATTTCGGTTAAGTGTCATTTTGCCGATCCTTTGAACGGGGACTAGTTCCTCTGGAATAATTTTAGTTGAGTCCAATAAATCAAAATCAAACTTAAATTCGTCAGCTTCAGGGATAATCTGCACACCCAATTCATATTCCGGAAATGCGCCACATTCAATGGCATCCCAAAGATCGCGTCGATGAAAATCGGGATCTTTTCCAGAAATGTTTTGCGCTTCATCCCATGCGACGGAATGCACGCCCAATAGCGGTTTCCAATGGAACTTCACAAAATGTGCTTCCCCCTTTTTATTGATAAATCGGAAAGTATGGACTCCAAATCCTTCCATCATACGGTAACTGCGCGGAATAGCGCGGTCACTCATGAGCCACATTATCATGTGGGTAGATTCAGGCATTAGTGAAATAAAGTCCCAAAAAGTGTCGTGTGCAGACGCCGCCTGCGGGATTTCATTATCAGGCTCAGGTTTTACAGCGTGCACCAAATCTGGAAATTTCATTGCATCCTGTATAAAAAAAACGGGCATATTATTCCCGACCAGATCGAAATTACCTTCCTGCGTATAGAACTTTACAGCAAACCCACGTACGTCACGCGCTAGATCCGTAGACCCTCTAGATCCGGCGACAGTTGAGAAGCGCACAAACACCGGCGTTTCCGTTTCTATGTCATTCAGGAAGGCCGCTTTTGTAAGCTCACCTAATGGTTTGTACAATTTAAATACTCCATGTGCGCCAGATCCTCTTGCATGTACTACACGTTCGGGGATACGTTCGTGGTCGAAGTGAGTAATCTTTTCACGCAGAATAAAATCTTCCAATAATGTAGCGCCGCGGTCACCGCCACGTAATGAGTTCTGATCATCATTGATTTTAACTCCCTGATCTGTTGTCATTAGCTCACCACTAGCATCGGATATATGTTGATTTAATGATTTAATTTTTTCATTTTCTGGCTGTTTAACCTTTTTAGCTTGTGTTTCTCTCTTTTTCATCGTATTAAGATTAATATTTATTGTTTTGGAGCAGTGTAATCGATTTGGTTTTCTGCGACCTCATACAGCAATGCATCAGCGGCCTCTTCTTCTCCCAGGGTCTGTTCCAATAGCGAGGCAACTTCTTGCAAACCAAGTGTAAAGGCGAGCTGGAGCAATCCGCTATAGCTTGCAATTTCGTAATGCTCTACCTTTTGAGAAGCTAAGATTATGCCCACATCGCGGGTCACAGTGCCGACCTCTGTACCGCCTATTATCCCCTCGGCTTCTTTGGTCAATCCTTCCATTGCATCGCATTTCTTTGCCAAAGCTTCCTTACCCATTAGCTTGAAGATCTGTTCCAACCGCACAACATGCTGCTCGGTTTCCTTGAGATGATTTTCGATAGCAGTCATTAATGCTGGCGAATTTGCAGCTTTTATCATTTTTGGAAGTGATTTGACCAAATGGTTTTCTGCCCAATACAAATCCATGATCCCATCCAAAAAAAGCTCTTGCAATGACGATTCAGCATTTAAAGGTGTCTTAGTTCTGAACTTAGGCGTAGTTCCGCTTTCATGTTTCATAATTCAATGTTTAGAAATGTAAATAACTTAAGTTTATTTTATGAACTAGTCCACAGTACAAATCGTTTGTTTTTTTATATAAATAAGCAGAATATTCGTAAAATAAATTTGCTGGGTAATACACTTAATGTATAAAATAAAAAGCTAGGTTGGAAAGGAACCTAGCTTTTAAAAAACTTTCTTCACGACTGGGACAAGCAGTCTTTGGTAATAGTACAATCCCTTAAAGGACTTAGTTTGTATAATTTCACTTTTTAACCTTTTTCAGTTGCCATTCACTTGAATTACATTTAATACAGTCATACTGTCGAAAAAACGAGTCCCCTCAAGGCGGGTATTGAGCACGTTTCGGTTAACAGGGCAGATCCCAGCTCATGCTTATAGTTATTCGTGTCTCCCGTGTCCCACAATAGCTGCCATTTCTGACGTTCATTGATAGAAATATGCTGTATTTCATTCGAGAAATTCATAATTGCCAGGAGCCTGGCCGCACCATTTCCGGCACGTAGGATCAAGGTATTCTGTGTTGGTAGGCAGTCAACCGTTAAATCTTCGCGCTGCATATTGCTCCAGGCGGGATGGGTTTTACGAAGTGCGATTAAATTCCTGTAGTAAGCCAAATGCTGTCGGTAGGAAATATGATGCTGTTCGCTCCAGTCTAATATTGAACGTTCGAACGTAGCTCGATCCTGTGGGTCTGGAAACTGTCCTTCTCCTTGGAAATCAGCAAATTCACGTTTCCTTCCCGCTCTTACCATTTCCACCAATTCAGGCTCACTGTGGCTGACGAAATACTGAAAGGGCTTTTTCGTTCCCCATTCCTCTCCCATAAACAATAAGGGAATATACGGTGATAGGAAGACTGCCAAAGCCATTAATCTTGTTTTTTCATCGTTATAGAGCGCGGCGCTTCGCTCACCTAGCATGCGGTTACCTACCTGATCGTGATTCTGACTAAATACAATAAATTTATTTCCAGAAATGCCTTTGGCATCAGTACCAAAGAACTTTTGACGATGACTAGAGTAGCAGCCGTCGAACACGTAAGCCTGCTCGTAGGCTTTGGCAAGATGAGTTATCCCTTCGAATTCTTTATAATAGCCTTTTCTTTCTTCACCTACGGTTACCCGCAAAGCATGATGAAACTCGTCTAGCCATTGTGCGTCCATTGCAAATCCATTTGTTTCTAGAGGATCTAGAAATCTACGGTCATTAAGATCGCATTCAACAAATAAATATCTTTCTTTTCTGGTGCTATTGATAATTGCATTCACTTCCTTGCGAATATCTTGAAGAATATGTACAGGACCAAAGTCTCTTATCGCATGTACCGCATCCATGCGTAAGCCATCAATATGAAAATCTTCAAACCACATCCGTACATTTGACATTACAAAATCACGAATTCCATGATTTAATTGATCGTCGTAATTAATAGCTTGGCCCCATGGAGTATGATACTTATCTGTCAAATAAGGTCCGAAATAAGAGAGATAGTTTCCTTCAGGTCCAAAATGATTATACACAACATCCAAAATGACCGCGATATCTGCGTGGTGACAGGCATCCACTAGTCGTTGCAATTCACGGGCACCGCCATAAGAATGCTGCACCGCAAAGGGAAAAACACCATCGTAACCCCAATTTCTTTCACCTGGAAATTGCCCTACGGGCATAATTTCGATCGCATTCACCCCCAGATCTTTTAAATAGGGTATTTTTTCAATTATACCTGCGAAATTGTGATTTGCGCTAAATGTCCCTACGTGTAATTCATAAATAATTAAATCACGTTGCGGGGGCGGCACATACCCCTGATCGGTCCACGGATAAGCGAGATCAATCATAGCAGATGGTCCATGTACCCCTTCTGGCTGGGATAGCGATGTTGGATCGGGATAGGGAATCCCGTCTATAATAATTTTATAGTAATCTCCCCCTTGTGGCATCCGACTTTCGGTATACCAATAACCATATTCTTGTTTTTCGAGCGACAATGAATGGCACGTTTTGCTTAACTCGCAATTTACTGTCTTTGCGTTTGGCGCCCAGACTCGTATCTGCGCCAAGTCGCCCTTCCAACGTACCCCGAGCTGTGTAACTCCTGTGTTTTGCATAACAATAAATTAAATCTGCTGTTTCCTAACTTGACATGAGTACCAAAATTGAACGCGATGGAACAATAACTGTACTGTTTGCATCGAAGGTAGCATGCTCGGTTATTGTATCAAAGTTTGTGTCGATAACTTTAATCCAGCTCGTACCATAGCGTTGATCAGGGAGCTGATATTCGACATCTTCCCAATAGGCATTGAAAAGCAGATAAAAATGCTGATCTGTTATTTTTGTTCCGTCTTGACTTACTGATCTTATCCCTTCGCCGTTTAAAAAAACAGCTAAGGAACGTGCAAAATCATCTTCCCAATGGAAATCATCCATTTCAGTAGCATTAGGAAGAAACCATACGATATCTTCAACACCAGTACCTCTTATGGGTAATCCTTGAAACCATTTCCGACGGCACAAACTGGGATGTTCTCTTCGAAATGCGATAAGGGCTTTGGTAAAATTCAGCAGTGAACTATCCATGTTTTTCCAGTCAAGCCAAGAAATCGAATTATCTTGGCAATAGGCATTGTTGTTTCCCTGTTGCGTTCGCCCAAATTCATCGCCTGCAACCAACATAGGTACACCTTGAGATAAGAATAATGTGGTGAGTAAGTTCCGTTTTTGTTTTGCTCTCAAATGGGTGATCTCAACGTTGTCGGTCGGACCTTCTGCACCACAGTTCCATGAACGGTTGTGGCTTTCCCCATCTTTGTTATCTTCACCATTAGCTTCGTTATGTTTGTCGTTGTAAGAAACAAGATCCTGAAGGGTAAAACCATCATGGGCCGTGATGAAGTTAACACTAGCCGATGGTCTACGGTTGTCGCCCTGATAAAGATCGGACGATCCGGTGAGCCGGTTAGCGAATTCTCCAATCATACTGTCAGCACCAATCCAAAAATCACGCATACAGTCACGGTATTTTCCGTTCCATTCCGCCCATCCGGGGGGGAATTCCCCCACTTGATAACCTCCTTCGCCAATATCCCAAGGCTCAGCGATCAATTTTACCTGCGAAATTATTGGATCCTGATGAATTACATCAAAAAAGGAACTTAATTTGTCGACATCATGGAGTTCCCGCGCCAACGCCGATGCTAGGTCAAAACGAAATCCATCCACATGCATTTCCTGAATCCAATAACGCAAACTATCCATGATCATTCGTAATACATTTGGTTGACGTGCATTCAAAGTATTTCCCGTTCCCGTGAAATCCATATAATAACGTCCATCTTCTGTCAAGCGATAATAAGATGCGTTATCAATACCCCTAAATGAGAGTGTTGGTCCCATTTCATTTCCTTCGCCAGTATGATTATATACTACATCCAGGATTATCTCGATTCCTGCTGCATGCAGAGATTTGACCATCGTTTTGAATTCAGTCACTTGATCACCGTGAGTCCCACCTGAAGCATAGCGTATATCAGGTGCAAAGAAGCCGATCGAGTTATATCCCCAATAATTAGTAAGGCCCTTGTCGATGAGGTGGCGATCGCTTAAAAAATGGTGAACGGGCAATAATTCAACAGCAGTGACTCCTAATTCTTTGAGATAAGCAATGGTAACTGGATGACCCATTGCAGCATAAGTTCCTCGGATGTTCTCCGGAATATCGGGATGCAAGGCAGTAAAGCCTTTTATATGGACTTCATAGATAACACTGCGATGCATAGGTATGCGCATCGGTTGATCTTCTCCCCAATCGAATCGATTATCGACCACAACCGACTTGGGTACATATGCCGCGCTGTTTGCGTCATCAAAACTAAGATCCACCTCTGGCGCTCCAATACGATAGCCGAAGAGCGCGTCATTCCATTGCACTGTACCAGAAATTGCTTTAGCATATGGATCAATCAGTAATTTGTTTGCATTGAACCGATGCCCCTCTTGAGGACGGTAAGGTCCATGTACACGATAGCCGTAACGTTGTCCGGGTTCTATTCCATTTAGATAGATATGCCATACCTGATGTGTTTTTTCTTTTATTTTGATTTTTAGGACTTCAACTTCTTCCTCGGTATCGTCATATAGACATAGTTCTACACTTTCAGCATGTTCAGAAAACAAGGCGAAATTAACCCCATGTCCATCAAATGTAGCACCGAGCGGGTAAGGTGTTCCAGTATAAATTTTTGGTTCCATTGTGTGTTATCTATTATATAATTGCGTGTATTGCCATAATTGTTTTTGAACGTTTTTTTGAAATGCTTGCTTTTTCATACGCCACAGCCAATTTCCTGCGGTACTTGCGGGTTTATTCATCCGGCATGAACCATCTAGTTCCAAAATATCCTGCATCGGAATAATGACTGTATCGACGATAGAAGCATATAAGAGACGGATAAATGCCTTATTGATGTTTGAAGCATCAATAGACGTTCCAATAAAGTGATCTATTCTATTTCTTGTAGACCGATCAATATCTTGGTTATACCAGGAGAGCAATGTGTTGTTGTCATGTGTGCCTGTATAAGCGACAAAGTTCTGTCCATATTGATGCGGAATATGTGGCGAACGGGGCATGTCTTCCCCAAAAGCAAATTGTAGTACTTTCATCCCCGGCATCCCAAATTGATCCCTCAAAGCATAAACCGCCGAATCCACATCCCCGAGATCTTCAGCGACAAAAGGCATTTGTTCCAGTTCGGTCTTTACATACCCAAAAAAATCTGCCCCAGGCCCAGGCGACCATGCACCATGTTTTGCGCTTTGCTCCTCTGCCGGCACCTGCCAGAAGCTAGAAAAAGCGCGGAAATGATCTAACCGAGACTGATCGAATAGTTTACAGTAATGTCGCAGACGGCCAATCCACCATTGATAGCCATCTTTTTTGAGTACTTCCCATTGATATACAGGCATACCCCAGAGCTGACCCTGATCATTGAAATAATCCGGGGGGACGCCCGCAACTTTGGTCATACAACCAGCTTGATCAAGCGTGAAAAATTGTGGATTCGCCCACACATCTGCTGAATCATAGTTGACGTAGAAAGGAATATCGCCTAATAGCCTAATACCATGATCCCCACAATAATGATGTAACTCTTTCCACTGATGATAGAATACATACTGCCACCATTTTATCATTTGGATATCAGCCATATGTTCGCTCTTAAACATATTGAGTGCTTCTTTATCTCTCAACTTATATTCCTCGGGCCATTTATACCACGGAAGATTATCATGTTTATCCTTTAATAGTGTGAAGCAAGCAAAATCCTCTAACCAGTTGGATTCATCGCTGCAAAACGTTACAAAAGCCGTTTCTTCCTCAACCGATGATCGACTATACGCCATTTTCAACAGTCTATATTTAATCGAGCTTACCTCCTGAAAATTAATCTCGTTGGAATAGGGCCTTTTTACGGCGTGCAATTCCTCTTCGGTTAATAAATCTATTTTGGCAAGCCCTTCTAGGTCAATAAATAGTGGATTGCCAGCCCATGCGCTCAGTGTACTATAGGGAGAGTGACATTGGGCCTCTGCGGTTGGGCCCAGTGGAAGCATTTGCCACCAGGACTGTCCACTTGCCTGCAGTTGGCGGACAAAGCGACGGGCCTCTTTGCCCAGGTCACCGATGCCATATGGAGAGGGCAGTGAACTAATGTGCATTAATATGCCTGCGCTCCTTTTTTTAGGCTCGTTTTTATATTTTATGATTGCCAAGGGCAAATCGCTGAATAACTTGTCAATACCGATTTCAGTTTCTTCGCCTTCAACATTAGAAAGTAAATGCTCCCATTTTAAAGGACGGTTGGTCGGCAATAATATACGCGTATCGTCCCATGCAAAGTTGCCTGGAATAAATTGTGAGAATTTTCCGAGTTCGGCAAGGTGCAGTGGAATGACGATCACAAGCCAATCATCCCCACATTTACGCGCAAAAGCCAAGATATTTTTTTTATAAGCACCTTTTACTTTAAGCTTTATATAGCTGCTACTAAACGATAATGCAGGGTGGGATTTACGCAGCTTTGCTAGCTTGTGGACCAGCCAAAGTTTGATTTTTCCATCGTACCTTTCACGCCACAATGTTTTTACCAGCACGTCCTCCGGAATTTTTGCTATTTGGGCCAAGAGTTCTTTACAACGTCCATAATCAACTGCACGGCGGTTATCTGGATCCACAAAACTATGGTTCCATAGTTCCGTCCCCTGATAGATATCAGGCACTCCAGGACAAGTAAATTTAAGTAACTGCTGAGCTAAAGAATTGATTATTCCAAAATCCGATATGCGCTGCAAAAATTGGTAGAAGCTCGTGAAAAAAGGACGTTCTTTATTAAGTAGAAAACTTGCGAAATTGCGCACCGCAGATTCATAGGATTCATTCGGTTCTTCCCAACTAGAACGTTCTTTTCCCTCACGGAGATATTTGATCAGGTAATCCAAAAAACGCGTTTCAAATTCACTGTCCGTGGCCTTCTCTTGAGCGCCAAGTGGATAAGATCCTAATAATGCCTGATAAATAAAATATTCGTCATTGGGATGTGGGAGATCACCTCGATATTCATTCCAGACGATATCCTGCCATATTTGTACCTGCTTAACCCATTTATTGGGCATTGCTGTGAGCACAGCTAAACGACTGCGTGTGTCGTCTCCGCGTTTTGTATCATGTGTCGCCGTCGTATTGAGTGAGAGTGGCCAATGCGTTTGCCTTTTTTGCATCAGCCTGTGAAAGTTCTTAATGCTAATACCAAAATTACCCGGGTGATCTCCTACCTCATTATGGCCTATAAAACGGTTGTAGGTATACATCAGCGTGTCCTCTACCCCTTTGGCCATGGCGGGCCCGGCAAATTGCATGCAACGTTTTAATAACCGAATTGTTTCTGGGATTCTAGTTGGATTCCTTCCTTCTTGCGCGTCGCTGAAAAGACAGAAAAACTGTTTTATAGCCTGTTTATTTAAGCTATGGTCTTTTTTTATTAGTTCAAAAAGATCTTCAATCATTCGATAACTTGCCGCTGATAAAGGAAAGTTATCATCGTAAATTCTGTATACCGGAAAGTTTGCCAAGAAAGTTTGCAGCACAGCCGTTAAATGCTGGCGATCCACGCCGATACTATCGTCCAGTAATCGCATAAGCAGATTGACGAGGTTATCAACATCACCTTGCATATACTTGGTAAGGATCTGCATTTTTTTATTTAATTGTTGCTTTTTGAGGGGAGGCTTGTTTCCTGTTAGCTGATTATAATAAAAATCAAATTGTTTCTTTCCTTTCGCGCAGGTTATTAGATTGTTGCAGGCCGACAGGAATTCGTATCCTGTGGTGCCCTGTATTGGCCATATTTGGGGTAGATCTTCATTCCTCTCCAGTATTTTCTCCACCACGATATAGATATCAGGTCCAACATAGTCACGCAGATCCATTAAGTACTGATTGGGATTATATAGCCCATCTATATGGTCAATGCGCAAGCCATCAATTAGCTTTTCTTCAATGAGTTCTTTGATCAACCGGTGTGTCTCCCGGAACACCACCGGATGTTGGACATTGATGCAGATTAATCCGTTAACTGTAAAAAAACGGCGGTAATTTATACGATGATTAGTAGTCCACCAGGGGCAAAGTTCATAAAACTGTGTTTCAATAAGTTCTTCGAGTCTATATTTTGTATTATTTACAGCGTTTAAATAATTTTGGAGGTCAGTATCAGAAATATCAGCTAGTATTTCGTTACGAAGTGTTTGCCACTCTTGCTGATTTCCGTTCGCTTGTGCGGTATTTACTTGGACCAAAAACCCGCTAAAATCATTTTTTACTTTTCTCAGATGGTCTTCTAGGACGGTACAATATGACTCTGGGCTTAATGGATAGCAATTGTCAAAATACTTTAGATATAATCTTTTTTCTACCAATGCCACCGTTATTTCGCCGTCATCAATAGCCTCATGTACTTCCTTTGCCAGTATAGGAACGATTAATTTCCCAGGTTCAAACATACTTCCGAAAAAGCAGGTGTCAAAAAAACTAGAATGAGCCGATGTGGGGCCAAACTCAAGTAGATCCATTAACCAAGCGTTGTCCGGGTGAAAGGCCATGTGATTAGGCACAATGTCCTGCAACCATTTTATACCGTACAGGTTGAGCTGCTTCCGAATCCGTCTCAGATCAGCGACGGTCCCGACCTCGGGGTCAATCTGTTGCATATCTGTGCCGTCATAACCATGCATACTTCCCGGTGTTGAGCGCAAGATCGGAGATGCATAAATCGTATCCACGCCCAATTCATGCAAGTATGGTAGGATAGATTCTAAGGCATTAAAATTAAAATCTTTATGAAATTGGATTCTATAGGTTGTATGTGGTAAAGTATGCGGGCATATCGTTCTAAGTCCTTTTGTGTGCATGGTGTTGATTGATTTCATTTACATCAGAACGCTGCTCGATAAAATTAGTTCTGTCTGTCTTCAAAAATTTAATCCAGCTTAAAAAAATATGAAATCACAATTTGGCAAAAAAATAATTTAAAATTAAAACCATTCCATTTTAAGGGAGGTTCTGCTTATAACAATGGAAATTTTAAAAACAGTTTATTCGTAATATGATGAGAAAAATAGGAATTACATTTTCCGCTTTTGACCTTTTACATGCTGGTCACGTCAAAATGTTGGAGGATGCTAAAGAGCAATGTGACTTTTTGATCTGCGGGCTTCAGACAGATCCTACTTTAGACAGACCGGAGAAAAATAAACCCACACAGAGTGTTTTCGAACGCTATATGCAATTAAAGGCTTGCAAACATGTGGACATGATCATACCCTATGCTACAGAGCAGGATTTGGAAGATGTGCTTCGCTCCTATAAAATAAATGTTCGCATTCTTGGTGATGAGTATATGGATAAAGCGTTCACCGGACGTAAATATTGTGAGGAGAAAGGTATTGAGCTCTATTTTAATAGACGCGAAAATAGATTTTCAAGTTCTTCAATGCGCAAGATCATTGCAAAAAAACAGGACAATCCACAAGGTGCCATTGTTAAATTGAATGATGAAAAAAATTATAAATTAAAAAGGATTAATGCTTAAAACAGACAGGGTATGGTTATAGGAATTATATTTGGAGTTTTTGATATGTTGCATGTTGGGCATATCGTCGCATTGCAGGAAGCAAAACAACAATGTGATTATTTAATTGTAGGGCTTAAGACGGATTCAAATGCCGAAGTAACAGACGAATACGTTGCTGCACAAACGATGGTCGAGCGATTTATCAAATTGGAAGGCTGTAAATTTGTAGACGAAATTATTCCGTATGAGTCTGAAGATGATCTTTCAGATATGTTGCAATCCTTACCAATCCACAAACTATTCGTGAGCGAGGAATATAAAACCTTGGATTTTGCTGGAAGAGACTTCTGTATCGCTGAAGGTATTGAGATTGTCTATACTAAGCGCAAAAATCGCTTTTCGAGTCAGTCATTACGTGAAATGGTAAGTGAAAAAGAGCGCCAAAAGAAACAAAACATTTTTGCTGTAGAAAAGATGCAATCCAACGCGCAGGCATTACACAAAATTCGTCAATGATCTTAGTTGCCCTATGGACGTGATCTGCTAAGACAGAAATGAATCAATTGCTTTCCTATGGAAAAGGTTAATATCGCAATAATTTCCAATGTTCGTAAGCTAAGATGTGCTTACCGGATACTTTTTGATCAAGATTCGCAAAGCCCTGCAAGGATTGTTCTTGAAGGACCTTCGATTGAAACCTTTGGGAGCAAGATTGACCACTTGGGGAAAATTGACTTGCTATTTTTAGATTATCGCCTAGTGCTGAATAATACTGCGCTCTTTTTTTCTCTACTAAACGACTATTTTCCTCGAATACCCATCTTTCTTATACTTGACAAGCAACATTTCAAAGAAGCCCAACGATGCGCAAATTATGTTAAGGCTTTTTTATTGATAGACCTTCATCCAGCTAAACTATTTTCATCGATAAGAGACATGGTCAGATGTTACAGTTATTTTTAGCTCGTCAGGTCGATCTTGAACGCGCATTCCCATCGCTATTTAGTACGCATCAGCAGTTTTCACGGAGATGCTATGCTTAACTACTTTTTTTTATCGAAGTATGGCAAATTCACACATGGGTAAAACTATTGGTCAGCCATACAACTTCATCGCTTATAGATACGAGCATTTTAAGGCCTAAAAGGCTATTTGTTAACACTAATTCAACAATTGAATATGATAAATGCGGTTACACCCTGGTCCGCAACAGTCCAAGCCGACATTGCGGACAGCGAACCTATGTATGAGCTGGCGTTGGCGGTTTACATACTTCGATTTTATAACACTGGCGACAGTATTTGGCTGGTTGTCTCATGGCCTGAGGGGGGAAGCATAGCTTTTAGGCTAGCCTTTGGAATGAATAGTCAGTTTGATAAAGCTTCGATTACAGAAGCCGCGGATGAGATACTTATCACCGCTTCAACTCGGTTGGCATATTATCGTATTATTCTGTTCATCCCCCAAAGCCCGGCTACCATCTTTCGTTATACGGTGACACTACAAGTTAAGTTTCCGTTGCTTATACCCTTTTGGCCGCGGGATATAGTTCCACTTACCAAAGAAGGAAGAATAGAAAATACCAATGGCCTGATCCATGCGAAGCAAGTGGGCGCGCGCTCCGGCCAGCTCTTTTTCAGTATGACAAAGCCTCAGGTCGGCTCAGTGTTTTACTTTCAGAATTTAAGTGCAATGTCTCCGTACTGTCAAGCTACCGAAGTTTCCCTGCGTGAAACAGTTGGGGGAGAATGGCCCGAAATCGGCTTTCAATTTCCTGTCAATGCCGAAAAGCCGCTGCCGGCTGATCGCGAATTTATAATTTCTGATGCTTTTGTTCTCTTGCGCGAGGATATACCTGCTGGCGATCTGGCTATTACAACACAGTTTCTTGAACATCTTGCAAATATTTACTTATTGTTGCCAAAGCCAGTACCTGCCAAGCACGATTGGTTGTCTACAGCTGAGAAAGTTCTGATAGATCTCTATGGGAATAAAGGTTGTTGGACACAGACAGGTGGTGTCCCCTATCTCAATGCCTATGTAAGTGATTATGAAACACCTTCTGAGATTATGGTACAGCTTGCAGTATTGTTGCCCCTGCATGAGTATCTAAGCTGGACAGGCAAAGCGCATCCGCTTTATGAAGACATAAGTAGTGGCCTCGAGTCTTTCTATGATCAGACCGTAGAGAGTATTGTCAGATGGCATCCAGCTTTGCAACACGGTTTAGATAGATCGGAAGAGCAGAAGCGCGAAATGGTAATGGATTCCTGGTACCTCCACCATCCCCTTTTAAATCTGTCCAGATTAGCATTGCGTGGCGACAAACAAGCTAAAAAATTGTTTCTTGATTCAATAGATTATACAATAAGGGTGGCTCAGCATTTCGATTATAACTGGCCTGTATTCTATAAAATGACTACATTGGAGGTTTTAAAAGCAGAAACCGAACCCGGCAAGGGTGGGGAAAAGGATGTTCCTGGGAGCTATGCCCATGTGATGTTCATGGCCTGGCAATTGACAAAGCAAAAGAGATTTTTGAATGAGGCTGCAAAAGCTGTTAAAAGTCTTGATGGACTGGCTTTCGACATCTTTTATCAGGCAAATAATACCGCATTTGCAGCAGCAGCCCTACTTGAATTATATCGGGAAACATCAGAAAAACGCTATCTGGAACTTAGTTATTGCTGTCTAGCCGGTGTTTTTAAAAATTGTCAGCTATGGGATTGCAATTACGGTCATGGTAAGAATTTTCCTTATTTCTTCGCCGTGTTTCCATTGAACGACGCGCCTTACACCGCGGCTTATGAAGAACTAGAAGTATTTGCTGCCTTGCACCATTATTTGGAAGTAGCTAAAGGGATAGCGATTTTGCCTTCCCTAAAAGTTTTGCTACCTGAATTTATCAAATATGCAATAGGAAGATTAGCTTATTATTATCCACCGCTCCTACCGGATGAGATGATCGCCGATGAAAGCAAGACCGGTGAAATAAAGAAAGATCTTTGGGTTCCGCTGGAAGACATACATGACGGCTGGGAAAAAAGTGGATCAGTTGGTCAGGAAGTCTATGGTGCAGGACTTGCATTCGGAATTATACCGAGACAATATTTCACAATTCCGGAGCTCGGTGCCATAGTCTTTGTCAACTATCCTATTACAGGATTTAGAGTAGGAAAAACCTCAGCGACTTTCCGTCTTGAAGGCAATTCCCTGCTCAAAGCAGAAATGCAGCTTCTTATGTTGTCTCAAACGGTCTTATCAACAATCAAAGTAAAACAAAAAATTAAGTCAACCTATAGGGAGATAAAGGCGATAAACCTTGGGCATTTCGAGTTGGACGCTGCGGGCATGATCAAAATAAGTTGGTAAGCTGTTTAGCCTGATATGAACCGAAGAATGGTATCTACTAGCTGTACTAAATACATTTAAGTATATCATGCGTCCATTTATCCTTAGATATTTTAAGGGTGGCCAGTCCCGAAAGTTTAAAACACGGAAATATCACTTTGCCGTATTACCAGTTCTTTCTGCGCAAACTGGTATTCCAATTTGTGTTTATACTCCCGCCAATAGGACTGGTCAACGACAGGTACCATGACTTCGTAAACAATCATACGATCCTTGACCACTTCCTGTCCCTCATCCGCCCATATACCTTCAGCGGGAGCTTGCATGTAAGCGGTCATACCACCAAAGTCTTTTATGAGTTGCTTCTTAATATTTTTATAAAGGTAATTTGGAAAAGGCTTTCCTTTTTTGTCTGTTAACGGAACAAAAATTTCAATCTTTTTGGCAGGTCTCATTTTTTTCTTTGCTATTTCTATTGCGTTAAGGGCATCCTTCGCACTCATTATTTTGAGGGGCAGAAAGAGTTTGTCTTCCTGTTTATTATAGCTGATAAAGAAATTTTGCAATTCTTCCAGCACCGTGTCGGGCAATTGAGCCACCCTATGAATATTTCCAAAGGTCATTGAAGTTTCAGGAACGACCAGAAACCTGTCATTCTCCACCATCTCACCGTTCTCCTGCTGTACGGCTTTTATTGCGCCTATGACTCTACATTTCATCATGCAGCCCGGAAAAGTTCCCTGCTCAGCTATTATAATAACATCCAGCGGATCTCCATCTTCACCTTCCGTTCCTGGAATAAAACCAAAATCGTAGGGAAAAACAAATCCCAGGGGTAGATACTTTGCAAGTACAAATCCTCCACAATTCGGATCGTAATTGTATTTGGCATTCGAACCTTTTGGTGTTTCGGCCGTACAAAAGATATGCTTTATAGTGATCATTGTTTCGTTGTTTTTACTGGTGTCCCGATATTGAACAGGTTCTAATTGTACCTTGAACAACGCTGCCGCCATAATAGTTGCCTACCCAAAGGTCTACGCTGCATTTTGAGTAAAAACCGAAGCCATGGGAAAACGAATACGGTTGGCAATTGTAGAATGTTGAGGTTTATCTTCACGCTATCTATACCGATCAGTTGACGTATAGTCATTTTTTTTGAACGATACGCTGTTCACTACTGTTCAGTTTAAAAACTAATTCATAAAGTAATGAAGAACACTTTTGACATTAATCTTGAATACTGTAAAAGTGTAAAGGAAAGATGAAATAGATACAAAAAATCGCACTTTAATCAGTAGGCAAGTTGTTATAAAGACTTCAACCGTTATTTTTTCCGGGAGGATGTTTGCTATAACATTGGATCACTTAAGAGAAATATTTAATTTTACTATAAATTTCACGCTATGACACAATTCAAAAATCCACACACGAAATATCCGGTGCCCCCATTTCCAAAGCAGGAACAAGAAGTACCCGGAGTAGAAGCAGAAATGAAGCCACAAGCTGACCACGGCGAAGAGAGCTATATTGGCACGGGAAAATTAAAGGATGCTAAAGCCATCATCACTGGTGCTGATTCCGGAATAGGTCGCGCGATAGCGATCGCTTTTGCCCGTGAAGGTGCAGATGTGGTCATTAACTATGGTTATGATATCGAGGATGAGGATGCAGCAGCAACTGCACGTCTTGTTGAAAGCGAAGGTCGTAAGGCCATTATTTCCAAAGGTGATTTACGAGACGAAGCCTATGCAAAAGAATTGATTGATCTCTGTGTTAAGGAACTAGGTGGTATTGATATTCTTGTCAACAATGCGGCCTATCAAATGGCCCATAAAACCTTAGAGGAACTTACATCCAAAGAGTGGGATCGCACTTTCGAAACCAATATACGGAGTATGTTCTATTTGTGTAAAGCCGCAGTTCCCTATATGAAACCAGGCAGTTCCATTATTAATACAGCATCTGTAAACTCCTACCATCCCAACGCCGTCCTATTGGATTATGCAGCCACAAAAGGTGCTATTCAAAATTTTACAGCTAATCTGGCGCAGATGCTGCTTGAGCAGGATAAGGGAATTCGCGTCAATGCCGTCGCTCCTGGTCCAGTATGGACGCCTTTAATTCCATCCACAATGCCCGAGCCGGAGAATTTTGGTAAGGATAGTCCAATCAAAAGGCCAGCACAGCCAGCGGAAATTGCTCCTGCGTATGTATTCCTGGCATCAGAGGAAAGCAGTTATATTGCTGGAGCCACTATCGCCGTAACAGGCGGTAAAATTGCGATATAAATTCTCAATAATATAAGAGCTAAAAAAGACATTGCAATAGCCTCTCTATCTCTAGTAAACTGCGAAGGATTTTATATAGCGCACAAATTCTGTGCGCTTATTTATTTAAATTGATCCGGCTAATACTTTTGTCGCTATCTTGGTCCTGCTTATGAGCATTTCAACGAACACTATGCAAGTTAAAAATAAAAGAGCCAAAACGAGTTTCCGTTTGGCTCTGAATATAATTATAAAAAATGTAGTGAACTATCAATTCAATTTATAAGCTTTAAGTTGTTGCTGTAGCTTTTTACGGGCCATATGAATTCTTGTTTTTATTGTTCCTTCCGGCATGTTAAAGTAACTGGCAATTTCATGATATTTATATCCATCTAAATATAATCGGAAGATTTCATAGTTATCCTGTGTCAAACTACACATTGCCTTTTCGATGTCTTCTGCCATAAATTTGCTTACTCCCCTATTATGAACAGTATTATTGGAACTTTCTAGGTCAATATAGGTCTCTTGGATTTCCCCCACACGTTTAGCCTTACGGTATTTGTTAATATATGTATGCTTCATAATTACATATAGCCAGCTCATTAATTTGGGGTGATGCACAAATTTATCGATAGATTTTAATGCCCGGATCCATGTTTCTTGGATCAGGTCTTCTTTTTCATCTGGGTCGTTTGTAAATTTAGTAGCAAAATGGTTTAACAACCCTCTTTTTTCCTTAATTAGTACGTTTAAATTGTAGTTGTTCATAATTATCCTCTCTGTTGT
The DNA here is from genome assembly GCA_029239355.1 of Sphingobacterium sp. GTDB lineage: Bacteria > Bacteroidota > Bacteroidia > Sphingobacteriales > Sphingobacteriaceae > Sphingobacterium. Next base: position 2,441 of record JAQZAZ010000062.1, on the reverse strand, counting down.
TTAAAAGTTGATCCTGATAGCTTAGAACAAGAAGAATGCTAATTTTAAATGGGTAATATCTCGAAAATAATTATACTGCTGGCAAGGGTAGAAATACGTGTTCCCGCTGAAAGTGGGTATACGTGTCCTATTACCACCCTTTTTGAGCGAATTATTTCGTTTTGTTCAAAAATTAACTGAATAGGAAAAAAAATAGATTAGGTAATAAATCGGGGCGAAATTGTAAGAAGTACGTTTTTAAGGTAAAAAAACAAAAAACACTGTCCCTATCGTTTGTATAAAATTGTAAACGCTTTTTACGCGGTTTTTGCGCAATCAAATTAGGTCGATTTGTCTTATTCGCTATAAAGCTGTATAATTGTACTTTATTTAGAATAATTCTAAATTTATTCAGTCGCATGGTGTCGATATGTATAACACTTACATACAGGATTAGATAGCAATATAAGATAATTTAAGCCATTGATGGAATACGTAAATGAACTTTCAAAAACCATTGACCAGTATCCCGAATCCATTTTAGTGATGCGTCAACAGATAGAGCAGAAGTTGCCGGCCCATAAGCATGCCAAAGGACAGTTGCTGCTGGTATTTGGCGGTATAGCCTATCTTCAAACTTTGGAGCGTGACTATTACATTCCCTCGAATCATTATATTTGGATCCCAGGTGATTATGCGCACAACCTGATGTATAATGCACAAGATCTTCATATTATCAATATCTATTTCCCCGCTGCTGATGATGGAGCTTTTTACAAAGAACTTGGCATCTATCCCGTCAGCAGGTTATTGTTTGAACTGCTTGCCTTTAGTGAGACCTGGCAGGGCAATTATTTTGCTGGCTGCTGGGAGTATGAATTGATGTATACCATGAAAAAGCTGCTCGCACATGAAAATTTGCAGAAATTTTCTATTCAACTACCTACCACGGACGATAGTCGTATACGTGCCATAACTGATGATATGCGTCATCGTATCGACGAGTCTTTAAGCTTAGAAGAGTCTGCTAAAAAATTCGGCCTCAGCGTCCGCAGCTTGACCAGACTTTTTCAACAGTGTTTACACCTCTCCTTTGTTCAATATCTCAAAATGCTCCGTGTCATACGTGCGATGGAACTACTCAAAGATACGAGTCTTTCCATAAGTGAGATTGCCTATCAGGTCGGTTATTCCAATATTTCGGCTTTCAGCAATACTTTTTTCCAACTGACAAATATCCGCCCTTCAGATTTTCGTTCTAAATTGCAGTAAGGCCAGATTATCTTAATTCAATAAGGAATATTATTTTTTCGAAGCTTTAGGACAACATTGCGGATCCTTGGTAGCAACATCAAAGCGATAATGACACAAAGCAGTACAACAAACATTACATCATAATAATCCCGCACCGCACGTGCAAATAACTGCTGTTTGATTAACTTATTAAAAAGAAAAGCTGATGCGTTTTTAGCTACATACATATCGTTCCCGGCATTTATATAAGTATTTTGAATATCCTGCCATACCGAAGGGATAAGCGAGTTTGTTTCGGTCAGCGTTTCGCGTAGTTTTTCGTGGATAGCCCCCTTTGTATAGAGCTGTAGCTGGTTATTAAGGGCTATGCTACTGCAGAATCCAACGAATCGGGCGAAGATACCTAGTAGGGAGGCATATAGTGCCATCCCTTGTGGCGCTGCCGAAGCTGTGAAAAAGACAATTGGTACAAAGAGCGCTCCCGTGGCAAGGCCATAAATAAACATGGGTAGGATAAAATCTAAGGTCTCCCCTGTCGCTGAGACAAACAGGAGCATATAGCCGTAATACATGGCCATAATTATAAAGCCCACCAGCATCAGCTGCATTAGATTCGTTCCACTTAAGACAAAGCGGGCCGTCACAAACATGCTTAGTAAGGTTCCTGCAATCACGGCGAGCCAGAGCGGGATTGTGTGTAGGGAATCGGTGGCCAAAACATTCTCCACATAGCTATAGGTCAGTCCTGTACTTCCCTTAAAAAGGTAGAAAATCACCAGTAATAATAGTCCCAATACAAAGTTTTTGGTTCCAAAAATGCGGAGGTCAATTAAAGGTCGTTTCAGTCGCATTTCCCGTAGGACAAATAAAATAAGCACAAGACCTAAAATAAGGATGAGTATTTTAATGTACGGATTATCCAGCCAGTCCAACTGTTGCCCATATACAAGAATATATCCAAGAGCTAAGGTGATGTAGGTGTAATAGATATAACCGATCCAGTCAACCTGATATAGCGGTAGCTTTTTATGAAGCATGGCGTTCGGATGCATGGTAATCAATACGGTTAGTCCAAGTAGTATAAGTAGCATGATAATGCCATAAAATAGCCAGTTGAAATCCCTGACATACAGGATAGCGCTACAGAATATGGCATATAGTGGCACTGAAATCTGTATACCAGCATATAAAATAGTATAGCCAATTAC
>JAQZAZ010000061.1 GCA_029239355.1 Sphingobacterium sp. | reverse complement strand
CCAATATTCACGATTCTATAATAATCCGGAAAAAGCTTTTGCAGATTTTGAAAAGAATGAAAAGGATCTTAATCTTCAGCATAAAATTGTTAGACTTCCTGGTAGAAATATCTGGATGTATGATGATATCCGGAAGATAGATTTAAAAAATGGCTCTACAACAGCTGATATGCTTCATAAAAATGGTTATCGTATTTTTGGTTGGGATGTGGAATGGCGTTTGAATAGTATTACCGGTAATGCAATAGTGAGCCAAGAAGCGACATTATCCCATATACGCAACTTTATGAACAATAAAAGTTCGATGGTCCCGAATAATGTGGTTTTTTTAATGCATGATGACATGTTTCAGACTAAAAAAGGGCAACAACAGTTATCTTCATTAATCGATGCACTTAAAAGCGATGGATATCAATTCGAGCTTATGCAAGATTACCCCATTAAATATTAATAAAAAATGGGCGGCTGTTTCCAAATAGTAGCAGTCTACCATTTTTTTAAATTATTCCGAATTCTTCCGGATAGACTACTGTTCCTTGGACATCAGTTAATGCTTGTTCGTGAAGTTCAGTCAACATACAATTTTCATTTGGAACGTCAAATGGCATACTAATACCATATTCAGCCATTGTAACATAGCCAAACCTTGGATAGTAATCGGCATGGCCTAATAAAATTATTGACCCAAAATCAAGTTGCGCAGCAATTCGATGCGCTTCTTCAATTAATCTACCCCCAATTCCCTTTCCTTGAAACTCGCGTAGTACGGCTATTGACGCCAAAGCAAGTGAAGGATAGTCCTCTTTTTTTTCTTCGTTGTGAATGTAGATTTTTGTAAGCAAGATGTAGCCAACAGGTGTATTGCCGACTTCTGCTATTAAGGAAAGTTCAGGAATAAATCCGGGAGACTGCCGTAATTTTTCAACAAGAAATTGTTCTTTATGATTACTGTGTTTCTCATATTTAAATGCTTGCTCAATCAGATCAAAAACTGCCTGATAATCATTTACGCTTTCCTGTCTGATGTAAATATTCATTATATGTTTTTTTTGAAAACCATATTTTATATTATTCTTGCTATTAAAATTAAGAAATAAAGCTGTTTGTCACAAAAGTTCCTGGATCCATATAGTTATATATCATTGGAATTAATATGTACGATCTAATCTTTCTAAAATATGACAATTTTATCTTAAGGAAAGGAGGTATGTATTAAAACGATATTTTATTAAGATCTTAAAATGTGACTATTTACAACATGTATTAGATCAATGTGAACACAGTAATATAGCGTTTACGTACATACAATAGTGATACTATTGTTTGATTAATTGTAACTTTCTTGTAATAAATGCTTTATGTATGTATGTGCAAATAGTGTGAAAATAACACTTGCATTATTTGTTTATTTTTGTAATTTCATATAATCAAAAATTCAATTATAAACCGCCTTTGATAAGATCCTAAACCTAGGATCTTGCAGAAGCAAATAATAACTAATAAACATACAATTTAAACCATTAAACAGTTTTTATGATTAATTGCCATTATTTCTCAAATCAATGGAAGAGAGCATTTTGGACTGGATCGCTGTGCTCTTTGGTAGCACTCAGTCCTCAGCCTGTAGATGCCGCGACCTTCGCGAATTACGGAAATCTCTTTCAACAAGAATTAATTGTTACTGGTGTCGTACGAGATGAGGCAGGAATGCCGATTTCGGGCGTTACTGTGTCGGTCAATGGGACGAATTTAGTCACCAAAACAGACAATGAAGGCCGTTACAAATTGGATAAGGTTCCTGCTAACGGGACAGTCAATTTTAGGATGGTTGGTAAACAGACGGTGGATGAAGCAGTCAAAGGACGAAAAGCTATAGATGTGACGATCTTAAACTCTCAATCCAGTCTTGACGAAGTCGTTGTGGTAGGTTACGGGAAACAGCGGAAAGAAACCGTAACCGGTGCGGTGGCTACAGTGAAAGGAAGTGATCTTGCGCAGTCTCCAGCATTGAATGTCTCCAATGCGATGACTGGAAGAATCCCCGGTGTAATCGCTACCAATGGTAGTGCGGAGCCTGGATATGACGGATCGACAATCAAGATCCGGGGTACAAATACGTTGGGAAATAGCAGCCCACTCGTCGTTATTGATGGTGTTCCAGCTCGTGAAGGCGGAATTGAGCGACTTAATCCTCGGGATATTGAGAACATCTCTGTCTTAAAAGATGCTTCGGCCGCGATTTACGGTGCAAGAGCTGCAAATGGCGTTATTCTTGTAACAACACGCCGTGGAAAGACAGGCAAGCCACAGTTTTCTTATACCTTTAATCAAGGATATTCCCAACCGACAGTAATTCCCAAACTGACCGATGCGACACAGTTTGCTGAAATTCGCAACGAACTTGAAATTTACAATCTTCCGGTGGATGAATGGTCAGCAGCATTAACAGACCTAAACGGGAAGGGATCTTATACCAAGAAGGATGGTACTGTCTTGGGAGCACCTTTTAAACCTGAGGATATCCAAAAGTTTAAAGATGGTTCTGATCCTTGGGGGCACCCCAATACTGACTGGTACAAGTCCACATTGAAAGATTGGTCGCCTCAACAACGTCATAATCTTCAAATTAATGGTGGTACTGAAGACGTAAAATACCTTTTGTCATTAGGGTACCAAAATCAAGATGCTTATTACAAAAATTCTGCAACCGGTTACAAGCAGTATGATCTAAGAATTAATCTGGATGCGAATATAAGTCAGTATATTAAAACACAATTTGGTGTATTGGGTAGGCAGGAAAACCGCAATTTCCCAACCAAAAGTGCAGGTACGATCTTTCGGATGCTGATGCGTGGAAATCCGACGCAGCCGGCCATTTGGCCTAATGGAAAACCAGGACCAGATATCGAGAATGGTGAAAATCCTGTGGTTATTACTACAAATGCTACTGGATATGACCGGGATAAACGTTATTATTTCCAAACCAATGGACAAGTAGATATTACGAATCCATGGATTGAGGGCCTGAAATTAACATTAAATGCTTCTGTAGACAAATATGTGAAAAACCAAAAAACCTGGGTAACACCTTGGACGTTGTATTCTTGGCCTGGAGGTTATGAAGCTGATGGCAAAACACCCCTGTTACAAGCTGGTCGGCGTGGTCCAGCGGACCCAAATCTCAATCAAAGCAACGAGGATCAACTCAACATTTTGTTAGGAGGAATTTTAAGTTTTGACCGAAAATTTGGAGATCATCAAGTGAATGCCATCGCTGGTGTAAACCGAGAAACCATTGACAATGATAAGTTTAGTGCTTATCGACGTTATTTTCTGTCGAACAGTATTGATTACCTTTTCGCGGGGGGAGAACAAGAAAAGAATAATGATGGAGCAGCTTGGAAGCGGGCAAGGTTGAATTATTTTGGGCGTTTTGGCTATAATTACAAAAGTAAATATATTGCAGAGTTTCTCTGGCGTTATGACGGCTCTTATATGTTCCCAGAGAGTGAACGTTTTGGCTTTTTCCCGGGGGCAATGGCCGGTTGGGTTGTATCTGAAGAGAACTTCTGGAAAGAAAATATTCCCGTAATCAACTACTTCAAAATCCGTGCGTCCTATGGTCAAATGGGTAATGATAATATTTATTGGGAAGATAAATTACAAGAATACCAATACTTTTCAACCTATTCATTTGGAACCTATATTGTGGACGACAAGTTGGCCAAAACACTGTTTGAAAGTAGGGTGCCAAACGAAATGGTCACCTGGGAGGTCGCCAATAACTATAACTTAGGTTTCGACTTCCAATTTCTACAGGGTAAGTTGAATTTTGAGTTTGATATCTTCAAAAATCGTAGAAACTCTATTCTATGGCGGAAAAATGCTTCTGTTCCACAAAGTACTGGTATGACACTACCAGCTGAGAACATTGGTAAAGTAGATAATAAAGGCTGGGAATTTAATCTGGGGTATAAAGGCAAGGCGGGCGAGCTTGGATACACTGTAAGCGTTAACGGTGGCTATGCGAAGAATAAAATTATTTTCTGGGATGAGGCACCTGGGGCTCCAGCATGGCAACAAAGCACTGGCAAACCAATCAAAACAGATATCTACTACATCTATGATGGTGTATTTCGAGATATGGAGGATATCGCCGCGAATAAACTTGATTACAGTGCTATCACGAAGACTTTACGTCCAGGTGATATGAAATACCAAGACTATAATGGTGACGGGAAAATCACCCCGGATGATAAAGTAAGAAGAGATAAAAATAGTGATCCAACATTTCAGGGTGGATTCAATTTTAGTTTGAGCTATAAGGATTTTGATTTGTCGGTTTTATTCCAAGGCGCCACAGGAGGAGAGATTCGTGTTGGTACCGACGAATCGGGCTCTATTGGTAATTTTTTGGAAGAATTCTACGATAAACGATGGAGTATAACCAATCCAAGCAGTGAATACCCCCGACTAACGGATCGCAGTAATCAATATTACTCGTACAATAATACCTATTGGATGCGAAGCACAGATTATCTACGGCTAAAAAATGTGGAATTAGGTTACAATCTTCCGTCGACAATCTGCGATAAAATTGGCATCGGCTCGTTGCGTGTGTATGCAAATGGTATGAATTTAATTACTTGGAGCAAGATCAAGATGTATGACCCAGAAGCAGTAAATGCATTGGGACAATATTATCCGCAGGCAAGATTAATTAATGCGGGCTTGTTGTTATCCTTTTAATTGCTAAAGAATTATGAAAATAAACAAAGGGCTACAAGGGAGTACTGGTGAGTATACAGGTTCTCAAGATAATGAAAAGCCTATAAAACTTATTCTCAGAAATATAAATTAGATAAGAAAATGAAAAAAATTGCAAATATATCCCTGCTCTTGCTTGTGTTATCGGCTGGTTTCCAGTCCTGTAATGATGATTTTGTTAATACAAAACCACTCAGTGAGGTTCCCAATGAATTGGTATGGTCCGACGCAGGACTGTCTGAAGCTTTCGTAGTCGAAATATACAATGGTTTTGGTGTCGGTGGTTTTTACGAACAAGAAATGGCTTCCATGACAGACGAGGCATTATTCACCCATCCAAATCGCGGCATTAATACTGTAACTGAAGCACGCTCCAATCCGGCAGACCAAGGTTACATCATGGATACCTACGAATATGGACGTATGTATGTGCGTATTCGAGCAACCAATATTGCGATCGCTAATTTGAAGGAGGCCAAGTTTGATCAAGTAAAAGCGAACAAATTATTAGGTGAGGCTTATTTTTTGCGTGGATATTATTATCAACAGCTTTTGCGTTTTTATGGTGCTGTACCGATAGATAATAAGATCTATACCTTGACTGATAAAGATTATATGGTGCCGAGAAATAGCTATGCTGATTGTGTCAATGCAATTGTCAATGATCTTGACAGCGCAAGTCTGCTTTTAAAAGATTCAAAGGCTGCTAAAGGACGCGCAAGTGAAACTGCTGCATTGGCATTAAAATCGCGCGTGCTATTATATGCCGCGAGTGACCTCCACGACGCCAATAAGGCAGGTGCCAAATCTCCGCTCCTGAAAGCTTACGCAAAACCAGAATACATAATGTATACCAGTGGTAGTCAAACTGAGCGATGGACTAAGGCAAAGGAAGCAGCAAAAGCCGTTTTGAACCGCGCTGAATTTGCCTATAAACTTGATTTGACAGCTGCGGTGTCTGCAGAAGAAGGAACTGCAAATTATATGGCTTTGTCCCTAGGTGGTGGAAGTAAAATGGCAGACGCTGGAGCAGCGAGGGATATGATCTTAGGTCGTTATTTTGTTGACGAAAAAGACGAACGTGGTGGCTGGGTAGGACGTGACAACGGACCCAACGGATACCATAACTGGGCGGGTAATACCCCAATACAATTGTTAGTAGATGATTACGAGACGAATGACGGGCAAAAGTTTGACTGGTCAAACGCTGCCATGGCTTCGGCTCCCTATCAAAATCGTGACCCGAGACTGAAAGCCACAATTTTATATGATGGCGCAGATTGGAAACCAAGAACAGCAGATGTGACCAAAAGAGATCCTAGCAATCAAATCCAGACTGGTCAATATGAAATTATCAATGCTGGAGGCCAAAAGACCACACATTTCGGATTGGATACCAGAAAAAGCGCTGTTGAAGATTGGAATGGTTCAAGGACGGGGTATTATATGCGTAAATTTGTAGATCCTGATCCTGCACAAGAAGATCAAAATACGAGACAGCGTATTCCTTGGCCCATGTTACGCTATACCGAAGCGGTATTAAACTATGTGGAAGCCTGTATTGAACTGGGCGAGGAAGCAGAAGCAAAAACTTGGTTAAACAAAATTCGGTTTCGAGTTGGAATGCCAGCAATCACCGAGACAGGTATGGCACTCAAAAACCGCTATAGAAATGAACGTAGAATAGAATTAGCTTATGAAGAACATCGTTTTTTTGATGCAAGACGTTGGATGATCGCTGCCGAAACGATAGGACGGAAAGCAAATATAATTAATATCACAGGGACATTGAAAGATGGCAAAAAAGTAACTATATATAAATACGATCCTAGTAACTACAGCTACAAATACGTTGTAAGTAATATTGATCCCGGAATCGAGAATAGAAATTGGGATGACAAGATGTATTTTACATCCCTACATCGTGACGAGATAAATCGGAATACCAAACTCATTCAGAATCCTGGATACTAAAACGCTAAACAAAACATCTCTCCGAAAATTTTCGGAGAGATGTTTTTATTATGCCTTTTTATGACGTTCAATGTTGGGTAATAACCCGGTAACAATACCGATTAAGGGTAGATAAGCACAGATGTTGAACACATGTTCAATGGAGGTCTTATCGGCCAGCCATCCCAAAATCGCAGAACCGATCCCGCCCATTCCAAAGGCAAGACCAAAAAATAAACCTGCAATTAAACCTACTTTTCCTGGAATCAATTCCGTGGCGTAAACCAATATTGCTGAGAAAGCAGAGGATATAATCAATCCAATCAGAATGGACAATACCACAGTCAATATTAAGCCCGCATGTGGCAAAAGCAATGTAAAAGGTGCTGCGCCAAGTATGGAAATCCAAATAATAAGCTTGCGTCCGTAGCGATCACCCAATGGGCCACCAAGTATTGTCCCTACCGCTACTGATGCAAGGAAAACAAAGAGATAAATTTGTGATTCTTGTACGCTAATGCCAAACTTATCGATTAGGTAAAACGTAAAGTAGCTGGTCATGGATGCCATATAGAAATATTTTGAAAATATGAGAATCAACAAAATAACTAAGGCAAAGATAATTTTAGATTTTGAAAAGTTTGATTTTGCCTGTGTGGTGCTTAGTGTTGCGACGGTGGATTTCGGCTTAAGGTGCAACTGATACCAATTTCCAACATAGGTAAGGATTAAGATAGCTAAAATTGCCAACACAGCAAAAACACTGATATATTGTTGACCAAATGGGATAACGATCAGCGCGGCAAGGAGTGGACCTATCGCGCCACCTGCATTTCCACCCACCTGAAAAATTGATTGCGCCAATCCTTTTTTGCCGCCAGAGGCCAAATGGGCAACACGGGAAGCCTCGGGGTGAAAAATTGAGGACCCCATGCCGATCAGGCTCACTGAAAGTAGGATATAAATAAAACTAGAGGCGAAGGCAATACAAAGTAAACCAGCTAGCGAAAACAACATGCCAATTGCCAGAGACCTCGGCGTGGGATTCTTGTCGGTATAAAGTCCAACAAAAGGTTGCAGGATAGAGGCCGTCAGCTGAAATACTAAGGTAATAATACCGATTTGGGTAAAACTAAGTGCATAATTAGATTTTAATAAGGGATAAACAGCTGGAATAACCGACTGAATGAGATCATTCAACAAATGAGAAATGCTAATTGCAAATAAGATAGGGTAGACTGTCTGGGAACTGTTCCAAGAACCATCAGCTTTTAAAGATTCTGTTTTCATAAATTAATACATCAGGTCATCTGATGTTTTTGATGTGAGTTATATGTTTGATTGTCGGGATTGTACACTACAAGAAGTTAGAAAATTATTTATGTTGGATAATTTGATTTGCTAGTGCAACAGCCTTTTGGATATTTTTATTTTTAATTGCTTCCATCAGATCCTCATGTCGTTTTTGTGAGATCAGAAAAGGACTGGTGTCCTTATAAATTTCCGTGAAAAATTTATTAACGTGAACCGATAAGGTATTGTATAATGCTTTTAAGATACTATTTCCACAAGATTCAGCAATGGCGCTATGAAAAGCGATGTCTGCTTCTACACAAAGGGTAAAATTCCCACTGTTGGCATATTTGGCTCTATTTTTAAGGGCAATAGCCATATCTCTCAGACCTTTTGTCGTTCGATTCACTGCAGCCTTTTCAATAATTTTCAGTTCCAAAACCTGTCTGACCTCAAAAATATCGTTGAAAGTACCCTTTTCAATTTCCGCGTCAAGCGCGTGATGTCCAGTCACTCTTTTGACAAATGTTCCCAAACCTTGTTGAACATGCAGATAACCAGACTGACTTAAATACTTAATGGCCTCGCGAATTGTTGATCTTCCTACAGCAAACTGCTTCATGAGTTCCGGCTCAGCAGGGAGTTTCGAGTCTATAGGGAAATTACCCAATTTGATTTTTTCTTCAATTGCGGAAGCAACCTCCTCAGCTAAAGATCTCCGTACGATGTGTTCAGTTTTCATATAGTCATATCATCTGATGATTGTAAAGGTATGATAATTTTAAGCTGGAACGCAAATAAATTTTAAATTAATATCCAGTGCATGATGAAAGCTCTTTTTGATTTAATTATTGCCGAGGAGCGTTGGTAGTGAAGTGCAGTGTTTGATGAATCTATAAGATGTATTTAAAATAAAACAAAATGCCAGAAATTTTCTTTTAGTAGATAACTAAACTAAAAAAAATGAGTAATTCGCGTAGAGATTTTATAAAAAAAGCAGGGTTGCTTGGCGCTAGTATGTATACAGGAACACATGCATTTAGCGTTTCAAGTTATCGACGGATTATTGGAGCCAATGATCGAATCAATATCGGGGTGATTGGATTTTCCGATCGGCATAAAGGGGCACATGCGCCCTCATTTCTTGCGGCTTATAAAGATTTGAATTTCGATATTATCGCTGTAAGCGATATTTGGAAGTTGCGTCGCGAGGAAGGTGTGGAATTCTGGAAACAAAAATTGGGACATTCAATTAAGCCATGCTTGAATAATGAGTCCCTGTACGATATCAAAGATATCGATGCGGTCTTTGTTTCAACATCAGATTTTCAGCATGCACTACACGCAATAGAGGCTGTAGATGCAGGTAAGGATGCTTATGTGGAGAAACCACTCGCCGAAACAATGGAAGACGCGCGTGCGGTATTAAAAGCAGTTAAAGATAGCAAGAAGATTGTGCAGATTGGTTCGCAACGTCGGAGCGGCGTGAATTACTTTGCGGCAAATGATTTTATCAAAAGTGGGAAATTCGGAGATATCGTCATGGTGGAACTTACGTGGAACGTAAACCAGCCAGGGCGATGGCGTAGACCTGATCTAGTTGCCAAATTAAAAGAAGAAGACACCGATTGGAAACGCTTTTTGCTCAATCGGCCTGATGTACCTTTCAATGCCAGACATTATCTGGAGTACCGATTATTCTGGCCCTATTCATCTGGTATTCCTGGACAATGGTTATGCCACCAAATTGATACAGTGCATTGGTTTACAGGTCTTCCGCACCCACGAAGTGTTGTCGTGAATGGAGGTAACTATCTTTGGAAAGACGGTAGGGAAAATGCGGATACGTTTACTGCCGTATTTGACTATGGTCCGTTAGAAGATTTGACTCAAGGATTTCAGGTATTGTTTAAATCCAGACAGACAAATTCTGGCGTATTGAAAGGGGAGGAGGTAAAGGAAATTTATTATAGCAATGGCGGAACACTCAACTTAGATAGCAATGAAATATCGGCCACAGGTGGCCTGACCGAGGAGTATGCCAGTGCAATGGGTATGAAAGCGAATTTATTGCCAGATATTAGTTTGAATAATATTCGGGTAAGTACTGCAGCTAATGCTGGAGGGGATGTTGTCACCTTAGCGCATATACGTAATTGGATGGAATGCGTGCGCAGTCGTAAAGAACCCAATGCGCCAATTGAAGTCGGTTACAACCATTCGATTGCAGTTATTATGGCAAATGCAGCCTATAGGACAGGAGAAAAAGTCACTTTCGACAATAAACAACAAGAAGTGATAGCAGGCGGTAAGGCATTCAAATATTAACCAAGTTAAATTTAGATCAATCCAACAAATGAAAAAAATATTCCTATTTTCACTTCTTCTGATTGTCATTATGCCCATGGTATCCGCTCAGGAAAAACAATTTATAGCCGTTCAAGAAGATAAAGAACGTAAAGAAATTATTATCACGGCGAATGATCGACCTTTTACAGCTTTTATCTATCCGGATAATTTGGAAAAACCTACATTGTACCCAATTTTTTCGGCGAAGGGGGATATTATTACCAGAGGCTTTCCGTTAGACCCACGGCCGAATGAACCAACAGATCATCCACATCATATTGGCTTGTGGATGAACTATGAAAGTGTGAATGGTCTTGATTTTTGGAACAATTCGTCTGCTATACCTGAAGCCAAGAAACCGAACTATGGATGGATCAAAACGACATCCATCTCCGAAACCCAAAGTGGCGCGGCGGGTATACTAAAATACACGGCAGACTGGCGCGACATGAAAAGACATGTCTTATTGAAAGAACATACGGCTTTCACTTTTACGGCAACTACGAACCTTCGAATTATCGACCGGACGACAACGCTTACTGCTATGGACTCTGTTTCTTTTGTAGATGTTAAAGATGGCTTACTTGGTCTTCGTGTTGCGCACGAGCTGGAATTACCTTCCAAAGAAGAACGGAAGTTTACTGATATACACGGTTCCGTAACTAAAGTAAAAAGTAATCTTGCAAGCAATGTTACAGGCCATTATCTGACGAGTGAAAATAAGGCGGATGATGATGCTTGGGGTACCCGTGGAAAATGGTGTATGCTTTATGGGCAAAAAGAAAATGATACCATTAGCGTTGTAATTATGGACCATCCAGATAATGTCGGCTATCCAACCTATTGGCACGCGCGGGGATACGGTTTATTTGCTGCAAATCCGCTTGGGCAAAAAGTTTTTAGCAAGGGAAATGAAGTGTTGAATTTAAGACTTGAAAAAGGCAATTCAGTTACATTTCGCTATCGTATCGTCATCGCATCAGGCAAGGAAAGATTGTCAAATATTGCAATAGAAAAGTTATGGGAAGAATTTGCTTTTGCCGATAAGAAGGTCAAAAAGTAGTAGCGATTTGTCCTTAACCAATACAGTATACGCTGCTTGGCAACTATGGGTTGATAATTGCAACTATAAGTAGTGTAATAACAACTAGAAGTAGTCGTTATTTTATCTATTCGACCATGGCTCCGTGTATCTTTGCAGAGTCAAACATAAACTGAATTACAATTATGGACGTAAAGATATTGGGCAATAGAATTGCCAATGCCCGAAAAGCACAAAACATGTCTCAGGCTCAACTTGCAGGACTTTTATTTATTAGTCCACAGGCCGTCGGAAAATGGGAGCGTGGAGAATCCATCCCTGATTTTATGACAATCAATCAGCTAGCCGATATTTTTGCTGTGGGATTAGGCTATTTTTCTGATAGCACTAATGAGGAGAGGGGGAGGGAGCTTCCTAAACTTACGGATTACAAAAGTGACGGTACCTTAGCAGGAATGCCCTGCGACATGGAGATAACCACCGAGCCGGAACGACCGCTACTGACTGATTTCAGCGGCAGTGCTTTAGCAGGAACTGATTTTGTCGGTGTCCATGCCCCCAAATGCAAATTCCTGGGAAGTGATTTACGGAATACCGATTTTTCGAACGCCGATCTCAACGGTAGTACCTTTAAAGGAAGTGATCTTTTCGGAGCCAATTTCAAGGAAACCGATCTGAGAGACTGCAAGTTTTCTGCAAACAATCTCACAAACGCCAGCTTTGATAAGACTATTCTTACAGATGCGGAGTTCTATGCGTCCGAGCTCACCAAATCAAATTTTACGGAGGCTTCCTTGATCAATGTTAAGATCGCATCCATTGATCTTAGAAAAGCAGTGTTTGAAAACTGTTCCTTTAAAGGTACGACATTTAAATCCTGTGACATGAGCGGGATCAACCTCGATGGACAGACATTTATTGATGTAATGTTTGATCGTGTCACACTGACAGGTGCTTCTTTTCAGGAAGCAACATTTAGAAATGTCTCATTTCGATCTACTTCTAGCTTAACAAATAGGTATTATAAAACACTTCAAACAATTCGCTTCGACGGGGCAATGATGGACAAGCTAACATTTGCTTCGCTCAAGGGCTTAGGTGTAGATCTTTCTCTTGTTAGAACCTTTTAAGTGAACAGTTCTTGGTAAAATGAACGCTGTTTTCATCTACCCTCGAAAGCTCCAATGCAATTTTCGGGGGTAGCAATATGGATTTCCCCATTCGGGTTTTGGTACAGGCATGTTTGAAAGAAACTGACTTTAGTAAGTTTTTTTTAAATTTAGGGCATTAAATTGATCTTATGAAAAAACTTCCAATTCTATTCTTTTTATTGATTTCAAGTGCGGGCTATTCTCAAAACCTTTCACCATATGAAAAAGGTAATGGTAATCAGTCGACGACTTTTGAGGAAATGCATAAATTCTATAAGGGATTGGCGGATCAATTTCCCGCAATTAGTTATGAAACAAAGGGAGAAGATGATAACCGGGGCCCGATCGATGTTGTTATATTCAATCCATCGCAACAAAGCTTGGAGGAGGCAAGAGAAAATAAATCGGTACTGTTTATTAACAATGGCATTCACCCCGGGGAGCCCGATGGAATTGATGCAACCATGATGCTTATGAGAGATCTGGCAACGGGCAGGATAAAAACACCTAAGCATGTTATTATAGCTGCGATAGCGAGCTATAACGTCAGCGGAATGCTAAATCGCAACGGGTTTTCCAGAGCGAATCAAAATGGACCCGAAGAGTATGGCTTTCGTGGAAACGCAAGAAATTATGATCTCAATAGGGATTTTATCAAAACAGATACTAAAAATTCAAAGAGTTTTCAACAGATTTTTCAATGGATAAAGCCAGATGTTTTTATTGACAACCATGTCAGCAATGGCGCAGACTATCAATATACGTTTACTTATATTTCAACGAATAAAGAGCGATTGGGAAGGGCATTGGGTGACTATTTTAGTGGTCATATGCAAAAAAAACTTCTCATAGATTTAGAGAATGGGGGATTTATTTCTGTTCCTTATGTCAATATTCACCATGATATCCCCGATGGTGGCTTTCCAGTTTTTATGGATTCGCCGAGGTATGCAACTGGTTATACCAGTCTTTTCAATGTCATCGGTACAGTCGTCGAAACACATATGTTGAAGCCGTATCGCGAACGGGTAAAAGCAACGTATGATTATATGCTATATACACTCAATTTTATGGACAAGAACCATCAGGTTATTCGACAGAAAAGAGCGGATAATCTAAAGCAGTACCGTATAGGGAACAATTATCCTATAGCCTGGAAACTTGATTCTACGAAATATGAAAATATTGATTTTAAAGGTTTTGAAGCGAAATATAAGCCCAGCGATGTTTCCTCAGAAAATAGATTGTGGTATGACCGAAATTCAAAATTTTCAAAGCAAGTCAAATTGTACAACACTTATTTTCCAACAAAGGAAGTTATAATTCCGAAGTATTATGTAATCCCCCAATCCGAATGGAAAGTTATTGACTTATTGAAGCTCAATCAGATTAAAATGAATCCCATACTACGAGATACTATCATTACTGTGGAACAGTATAGGATCAAAGATTTTAAAACAACTTCAGTACCTTACGAAGGGCATTATCTCCATTATGATACCGATGTGTTCAGGGAAGTGAAGGAAGTGAGGTTCAGGGTCGGAGACTTTTTGGTTCCGCTGGATCAGGATGGCGTAAAATATCTTATGGAGACACTGGAACCCGAAGCGATGGACTCCTATTTCAACTGGAATTTCTTTGATGCGATCCTTGGACAAAAAGAATATTACTCTGCCTATGTTTTTGAAGATACGGCGGCCAAACTTTTGAAAGAAAATAAGGATTTAAAATCTGCGTTTGATAAAGAAAAAGCAAGCAGTCCAAAATTTGCAGCTGACGGAAAAGCACAATTGGATTGGGTATATAAGCATTCGAACTATTATGAAAAATCACATCTACTGTATCCGATTTTTAGAATAGTGCCTTAACGCGGTATAAAATAGCAGAGATTCTGTTACAACTTACCTGAATTGAGTTACACTGATCATTGCTGTTCTTCTGAACTTTGGTATCTATCGTAAACAAATAATACGCAAACAGTATCGGGATCGAACGGACAAATTGGCGGGAAAGCGGTAAAAGAATTGAGGAATAAACGGTTTCCCGATCTGATAACCTTTAGTGAGTTTTCTTATAAAGAATAGTTGGACCGTAAACCTAGCTAGTATCCGCTCAAGAATAGATGTGGAGTAAGGACAAGCTAAAAAGCAACCCTCTTTAATGGAAAGGTTGCTTTTTTGAGCTTATCATTAAATGCTCGCGAACGAGGTTATATTTTAAGCATGTTTACAAACCGATGGAGCGAGTTTTGTGGGTATATTTTCATCGGCTTCTATATGCACTTTTGGGAAAGTTACAAAACTCATTGCAAATGTTACCGCTAATAGCAAGACACTTACCCATAAAACATAATGGACTCCGTAATAGGTGCTAACTATTCCACCAAGAAATGCACCTAATGAAATTCCAATATTAAAGGATGATGTAAGTAAGCTATTTACAAATTCAAGCGCATGATGAGGAACGGACTGTGTCGTTCGGATATTTGAAACCAGAAATCCACCGGTATGGATCATTCCCCAAATGGAGACAATAATTACCATTGGTGTAAATATCCCCCCCAGGTAGTAAGCTAGAACCTGTATGATAATTAAAGAAGTCAGAAACAGTCTTGCTGTCAGTAACAAGTTTCTGTTTAGTGCTAAACCCATAAGCCAATTTCCTAGCGTTCCCATGCCACCGAAGAGCAGTAACATAACGCTGATCTGTGCACCATCCATCTTAGTAATTTGTTCAAGATAGGCGGTAAGATAGGTATAACTGGAAAACATCGCCGCTAGTGTACAAATGGTTGAAATCAGGTTGAGCCACAAAAGAGGACTTTTCATTACCGCGATCTGATTTTGAGTGGATTTTGTATTGTCCGCAGGAATAGAAGGTATAAAAACCAACAGACCTATAACAGCAATTAGACTGATGGCGCTGCTTAGGAAAAATGAAGCCTGCCAATTATTAAATAGATCTACCGCATAGGTTGTTAATGGGATTCCAAGGACAGTTGCTAAGCTGAGACCCAACATGACCGTAGAAACACCCTTTGCTCCGCTATTTTTAAAAGCAATAGCGATAGAGATATTCCAAAATAGCGGATGTAATATTGCTGGAAGGATGCGGGCCACCATCAGCATAGTGAAATTTGAAGAAAATGCGGAAATTAAGTTTGAGAGGACAAATATGCTCATAACCAGACATAAAAGAAGTTTTCGATTTATTTTGGTTGTGAAGGAAGTGATAAAAGGTGACGAAACCGCCACCGTTATCGCAAATGCGCTGAGTAGCCATCCGGCAGTATCTAATGGTACGCCGAACTCACGGCTAATTGTCGGAAGGATTCCAACTATTCCAAATTCAGTTGTAATTATGCCAAATGCACCGAGTGCGAGGATGTAGATTGATTTTTTCATTGCTATCTAAAGTTTTGGTGTAGCAAATTTGAACAGAAATATTGTGAAAAATCAGTACTTTTTAATGATAAATAGGTATTTTTGCGTTATGGGAAGAGAGAACATAGATCAATTGGTCAAGGTGGAGTACCATCAGGTGGTAAACTGTCCTTTAAAAGATAGCCAGTTTTCCTTTTTTCAAATCATATATGTCATTTTTGGAGAAGGATTTCTTAAGATTAACAACAATACCGCTTCATACAGCAAAGGTAGTCTCATACTGCTTACACCAAATGATCAGCATAATTTGGAAGTAATCGAACATACAGAACTTTTGCTAGTTAAGTTCAGCGAACGGTATGTAAAAGACTACAAGTGGAATAGCATAAATTCGATGGAATGTCTATTATATGGGGCTTCCTATTTGTCCGGGTGCATTTTACAGAATAAACCCGATGTTATTCTCGTTGATTCGATTGTTTCCTCGCTTCTCCATGGTATCAATCATCCGGACCTCTTTCAAGAGGAACTGACCCTACATTATGTGAATGCATTGATTGTCATTGCGGCGAGGAACATTTCAAAGATGAGAGTAGCACATGTGGCATCCAATACAGATAAGCGGGTGTTAGACATTATTAATTATATTCAGGGAAATATCCATGATCCGGCATTGTTAAAAGTATCTTCACTCGCTAATAAATTTGGGTTCTCTGAAAGTTATCTTGGTAGCTACTTTAAAAAGCAATGTGGTGAAACTATCCAGCATTATATATTGAATTATAAAATGAGATTGATCGAGCATAGGCTTCTTTTTAGTGATATGCGGGTCAATGAAATTGTGTCCGAATTTGGCTTTTCAGATGAAAGCCACCTGAATAAATTCTTTAAAAAACGACACTCGATGAGCCTTACAGAATTTAAGAAGACGAAAGAGGCGCATGACACAGCAAACTTAAGTTTGAAATAAGCTTATTTGTTTGTGAATTTATAAAAACCGGAAAACACGTTGTTCTCCGGTTTTTTGTCTATTGCTAACTAGTACTACAGTATTCTTTTATTTCAAAAATTTAAACCATTTTTTAAATAGCTATGCCTAATTTGGGTTGCCCAAGTCCCGACAGTATGTTCGTTTGCCAGGTCAGCCCGATCGAAAAAGAAATGTTGTTTAATCTCCAAGCCACAATAGCTATATATTCCGAGATCAGAGGTCAATTGCAAAGCTTTGTCCATTCCAATTTTTTGATACTCCAAGTTTGATTTACCATGAGAATTGATGATGTAAGCTGATTTTCCTGCTAGCATGCCCTTTTGAATACCGTCATCATATCGATAGGCAAATCCATAGCTGAATACACGATCGATATAACCTTTCATAATTGCAGGCATACCGGTCCACCAGATAGGGTATATAAAAGTAATGGCATCTGACCAAACAATGTATTCTTGCTCTCTTTTTACTTCCTCATCCACAATCCCTTGGCGCTGACCGTTCATATCACCATGGGATAATACGGGATTGAAATTTAATTGATACAGATCTCTGACGATGACTTTCTGTCCATTTTGTTTCAAGGTGTCCTGAACGATTTGCTTAAAATGATTATTTAAACTTCTGTCGTTGGGGTGCGCATAAATGATTAGATGTTTCATTTGTTTCATTTTTATTTGATTTAATGAAACAAATTTATGACGAATGCGAACGAGAAAATTGTAAGAAAACGAAAGGATCTATTCGCCAGATGCCCTGCAGATGTCGTACTGAAATTTTAAAAATTTTTTGGGCGAGGTATGGATGAAATGTTTGAAGTCATGGATCAATTGGCTTTGATCATAATAACCACACTTTTCAATGATCTCAAACCAGTTTACCTTTCCTGTTGAAGAGGCTAGCTGTTGGATGAATCCAATTGCTTTGATAAAACGTTCATATCGACTTAATTCCTTTGCACTGAAACCAAAATGTTTTTTGTGGATAAGTTGAATATTCCTCTCACTATGTCCAGTTTGTTCGGCAACCGATTTAACTGGATTTAACGAGCCAGATTGAAAATTGGAAAGTAAAGCAGGAATATCATCCTGCGATTTCAAATAGGGTTTACAAAAATTCAGGATGAATGCTACTTTTTCTGCGACCTTTTCGATTTTATTTAGGTGCTGCCATAAATAATGAAAGCAGTTATCCAACAAAAGCTCGTCGGGGTCCACGGTCAAATCTCCCAAAAAGCGTGTTCTACCGAAAAAACGATAAAAAGCATCTGCCTTGAAATTGGCAATCAATAGCTGTGTCCCAGGGAATAAGGTGTAGGAAAATGCTTGTTTAACAGGACCAAGTACAACGCAATTACCAATGCGAATTTCCACTTTTTCTTTAGAGGTTAATAGCGCTTTTGATCCGAAATTAAATATCAACATTGTCTGAAATGATGGAATCAGGGTTTTTGTGATATTATTTTTTGACGTATTAGCTGCAAAGTAAAAGTGCGAGAAAACCGTTTCAAATTCTTTTGGAACGGGTATCCTGTAGCTTTGATATGTTTCTTGGTTCGGGTTCATCAATTCTTCAGTGTTAAGTCTATGAGAAATACAAATATAAAATAAGACCTCAAGTAATCATTCGATAAATTTATTGGTTTTTTCGCCCTTTCTCTTGACCGACTTCTACCTTTCCGGCAGTTCTCTTCGAATCTGCATCGGGATTTCATCGGGAAAATAGCATCACAACCCGATGAGAACCTGATGCGAACTCGATGAAATGCTGGAGTTGGTCAGGAATTGGTCAGGAGTTTTACGTGTATTACGGTTTATACTGGAAATTGCGCTCACTGTATCTTTTCCGATCAATGTACGCAATTTCCAGTATTTTTTTTACCATAAAAATGGTTTTAGAAGCTCTCTGTGTGGATTCAGCGCTAGGAAAATAGCGTTAAGAATAAATAGACAGACTTGTCTGTTTATGAATATTTTTTTACCTTTATTCATACAACTTTATAAATGGATAATCCAAGGGCAAGAATTTTGAATACGGCTTCTTTGCTGTTCCATCAGCAGGGATACAATAGTACAGGAATAAATCAGATTATAGATGAGGCTAAGGTTGCGAAGGCTAGCTTTTATCAGTATTTTAGGTCAAAGGATGAGCTCTGCATTGCTTTTCTGCGATTTCGGCATGAATACTGGTTTGCGGAGTTGCAGGCTTACACACAGCATATTACAGGTCGCGAGGGATTTATAGAAAGAGTATTTGATTTTATCATCCACATGAACAAAAAAGAGAATTATAGAGGATGTAGTTTCTTAAATATTCTTTCTGAGCTATCAAAAGATCAAGAAGCTATTCTTGCGGTCATACAGTCTCACAAAAACGATCTGCGCAATTTTTTCGAAAATAGATTAGAGAAAAGTCTATTGGCAACGCACATCTATTTGTTGTTTGAAAGTGCGATAATAGAGAGCCAGCTATTCAAATCAAATGAACTGGTGTATAAATCAAAAGAAATCATTAATTATATTATCTAAAACTATGGAACAGAAATATCCTTTGCCGCCGTTTACTATTGAAACGGCAAAACAGAAAATCCAGATGGCTGAAGATGCATGGAATTCACAAGATCCACAGAAAGTCTCATTGGCCTATACAGTTGACAGCGAATGGCGTAACCGAAATGTATTTATCAATGGTCGAGAAGAAATTGTACGCTTTCTAACAACAAAATGGGAAAATGAGTTGGATTATAAATTGAAAAAGGAATATTGGGCCCACACGGACAATAGAATCGCTGTCCGATTTGTTTATGAATTTAGAAATAAAGAAAGCCGATGGTTTCGGGCCTATGGAAATGAAAACTGGGAATTCGATCAAAACGGACTGATGAAAATGCGATATGCCAGTATTAATGATTTAGAAATCAAGGAAGAGGATCGGTACTTATAACGTAATCCGCTATATAGATCCAAATAAAGCCCGATAGTGAATTTATCTAGCTTTATTTGGATCTATATAGCAACCTTAATCAAGATCGTCGATGGTTGCCTTGGGCGCGTTTGATTTTACTGATTCAATACCGTTTTCCATTCCACTTGTACTTTCGTAGAGCTCGCTTGTACCGATAACCTGGCCATTTGTTGCCTTTAGACTGAAATAGTGTTTCCCAGTTGTGGATGTTTTCCGCTCAAATTTGGTATCGTCTTGCGCATTTTTTTTGACAGATTCAATTCCATTTAGACAATTCGCTTTGGTTTTGTAACCTTCGCTATTTAGGATGACCTGACCATTTCCTGCTTTTAAATTAAACTGAAACTCACCATCTTTTCTTGTTTTCACTACAAATTTTCCCATTTTTTCGAGTATAAATTTTTGTGTTATAATACGATTTATTATTCTATCAAAATAACGCTTAAATTTATTTTTATTATGAAACAATGGTTAAATAATCAGCATCAACTTATTTACACATCAAAATGGTCGATATATGTTTACATGAGCTGGCAAAAATATAGGGGTGTTGTTCTTCTTTAGCCTTGCTTCGGAAAATGTTAATTGTGGAGGAAAATAACGTTTATTGTGTGGATATTTTGGATATAATTAGTATCAAAAAAGCCTGTAATTTATATGAATTACAGGCTTCTCTCAAGCGGAAAGGGAGGGATTCGAACCCTCGATACAGTCATCCCGTATACAGTCTTTCCAGGACTGCTCATTCGACCACTCTGACACCTTTCCGTATTTCAGTGCACAAATGTAGTAATTTTTTGCTTTATTACAATACCATATGTCTTTTTTGTAGAACGATTTTTCTTATGCTATTGATCATAAGCGCATTGTTTTTATATTTTTTTGAATAAAACATATTTCTTATTTTTCAGAATGACAAATACTTATTTAGACATAAAAAAGAATATTTTGGAAGTTGCCCTCGAGCGAACAAATGATCGGATCGCAATGATCGAATCGGCATTGGAAACGGCAAGGGATTCGAGTAATGATGATACGAAAAGTAGCGCTGGAGATAAGTACGAAACGTCCCGGGAAATGATCCAGCAAGATATCAACCGTTATCAGGGCCAACTTCTTGAAGCAAATAAAGATTTAATGCAGCTTACCAATATTTTCTCGACGATAGGGGTGGAGACCGATTTTGTTAAATTGGGGAGTCTTGTAAAAACAAATTTGGGACTTTATTTTATTGCAACGAGTATTGGCGCTGTAAAAATAAATGATAAGAATGTTTTTGTCATTTCATCTGGATCGCCCATTGGTCAGTTGCTTCTAGGTAAGAAATGCGGAGATAGCTTCCTATTTAACAGATTAAATCAAACCATATCTGAGCTCTATTAATTGCTTAAATCGAAGAAAGTTAAACAATATGCCAAAATAACTGTTTTCATTATGAAAGAAAATAAAACCAGACGATGAAACTAAACAAGTTACTTTTGATATTTTCGTTCAATGTTTTACCTTTTGTTCACTCTTGCCGGTCACCAGAATCCGATAATAAGCTAAAGTCTAAAATTGAAAGTGCTTTAGCAGATAACCAGGGCATAGCAGTGGATGTAGAAGAGGGTAATGTCACACTGAACGGACAGCTAGGATCGGATTCATTAAAACAAGTTGTTGAGGAGAAAACGAAAATGGCTGGGGGCGAGCAGATCAAATCCATTCATAACAATATTGCAGTCAATCTTCCCGAGCCCGAAGGCGCGCGTGAAAAATATCATGAACTAGTCGGAGGGGCGGTCGACTCTACTCTAACTAGGGATGTCAATCGAGTCCTGGAGGATTTTCCAACAATTACAGCTCAAGTGAAGGAGGGAATCATTACTGCAACAGGCAATATTGAGAAGACGCAAATGGATTCCCTAAAAAAGAGATTGGAACATATTAAACCTAAAGGTATTGATATGAAAGGAGTGACCAGTCGATAGCTTTGTGATTTCCTTTGAAATATAAAAGCTACTCGTAGATAGATGAGTAGCTTTCATTATTTATGCATATGTTTATTTAATGCAAAATTAATTATTTTCCATTAAATCCCGAATGGCAACCGAGGCAATTGCTCCTCCGAAAGCCGCTGGTAAATACGACATTGTTCCATAAGCTGATTTCTTGAAATTACTTCCGTCAGTATACAATAGGGAATTTTTATCTGGTAATTCAGTTGAAAAGGCAACTTTAACACCATCTCGTATCCCATGTTTACGTAATTTTTTACGAATATGTTGGGCCAGCTTACAGTTATACGATTTACTGATATCAGCGATCTCAATTTTTGTCGGGTCAACTTTACCACCTGCACCCATTGAACTTACAAATGGCATTTTTGCATCCAGTGCCAGTCTGATGAAAAATAACTTCGGTGTAATACTATCGATGGCTTCCACACAATAGTCCGGGGCCATTTCCAATAAAGCCGGTATTTTTTCAGGGATAATAAAGTCCTGGATCACGGTCAATTCCAATTCTGGATTAATAGCTAAAAGACGCTGTCTCATGATTTCAGCTTTTGCTTCACCATGGTTCGTTGCAAGAGCCGGCAGCTGCCTATTTCTGTTCGAGGGGTCTACGGTATCACCATCTATTATTGTCATTTTACCAACCCCCGCACGGCAGATAAATTCAGCCGCAAAGGAGCCCACACCGCCTAGACCCAAAACCATAACGTGTGAATTCGCTAATTTTTCCAAAGCTGTCCTACCGACCAGTGCCTCGGTGCGTGACAGCCAACTTAAATCTTTCATTTTTTTAATACAATCTTATAATTATGATATAATGCCTGCTTTAGCATCTCTACTGGAATAGATCGGACTTGGGCGACATATTGATATAGGGTAGCAACGTTTGTTGCTGTATAGGTATCTGTTTCCAAAAATAGATGTGTAAGGGGGATATTTCTTACGACTTCGTCCTGGCTGCCATCCAAGCAATGGATACCAATCGAAAGGTAATACCCCTTGTCTATGAGCTGTTTCGCCAAAATCCAGTTCTTGCGGTAGCCGTGGAAGATAGCGGGTAAATTAAATTTCGCTTTTACCAAAGATGCCACAACTTCTTGAAAAGCACGAACGCAGTGAATAATCAGTGGTTTCTGAAAGGCAATAGCCAATAGTACCTGCTGATCGAAAACGTGTTGCTGCGCTTCAAAAGAGACAGCGCTATTTTTGTCTAGACCGCATTCGCCTAATGCCACAACATTCCCTTTTTGAATCATTTCCTGCATCAATTCCAACGTTTTTTCCGTATTGTTGTCGATATACCAGGGATGTAACCCAATAGAACAATCTGTCTCAATAATAGCCTCATTATGATTTAATGCGATATTTATAAAAAAATAGTTGAAGCAAAAAATATCCTCTACAAAATTAGTATAGTTTTATTGCTCCAACTTGGTATTTAATGCCTGTAAGATTGCAGAAGCTTTTAAAAGGCATTCTTGATATTCTTGCTCTGCTGATGCTTGGTTGGTGACAGCTCCGCCGGTATGAAAGGAAAGGTAATTTTCAAGCTGATTGTATAGGACTGAACGGATTACGACATTAAAATCAAATTCATCATGAACAGTATCAAAATAGCCTATGGAGCCTGCGTAAATACCTCTTTTGGATCCTTCAATCTGATCACAAATGCGCATAGCAGCAATCTTGGGGGCACCTGTCATGGAGCCAGCAGGAAATGTATGCCTAAATACGTCTATATTAGATATGTTGGGGTCTTGCGTGCAGGTGATTGTAGATATCATCTGATGCACCTGCCTAAAAGATTGGATTTCAAACAAACGTATGGTCTTAACCGTTCCGGGAAGAGCACTTCGTGTTAGGTCATTGCGGATGAGATCAACAATCATTACATTTTCGGCGATCTCCTTCTGTGAATGGAGCAAGGAATTGATTATATCTCGGTCCTCAGACTCAGTAATACCTCGTTTGGCTGTCCCCTTAATTGGCTGGGATATTAACCTACCTTTTCTTTTTGCCAAAAATCGCTCTGGAGAAGCGCTCATGATAAAATGATGTCCAACTTTAAAAAAGTTGCTAAATGGGGTAGGTGAGATAGCATTCAATTTTAGATAAACCTCGCTGGGGGAAATATGTGCATTTTCAGCGAAGAATTCCTGACAGAGATTTACCTCGTAAATGTCACCACGTTGAATATGCTGTTGCATTTTATCAAAGGCATCAAAGTATTCTTCTTTTGTCCACCGTGACCGTAACGTTAGATCTAGGTCGGCATCTTCCTGTTCGAGTGTTGTATTACAGATCGACTGATAGACCGCAGTAGGATCATCGCCTTCGATGATTACTTGCTTTCCCGCCACTTTGATTGTAATCGCGGGAACAAAAAAATAAGCCGCTGGAAATCCAAGTTTGTCAATTGCACTGGTCTGTAGTTCTTCAATCTCATTCTTGAGATCGTAAGACAGAAACCCTGGAATAAACTCGCATTGATATTTGATTAGGAATTGTTGTAATTGATCCAATCCATCCTCATATGCACAAAATGAATGCAGAGCCTTCACTGCCAATACACTCTCAAATTTTCCCCATTGGTCAGGTAACCCATTGGTATTAAAGAAAGAAATTTCATCAAATTGCTCTGACCAATGCAGGGCTTTTTGATGAAATTTATCTTTAGAATCGAGAAGATTAAAACTTTCGATCCGCATATTTTACTTTGATAAAGCCAATGTTTGCTTACGATCTGGGCCTACAGACAAAATTGTGATAGGAACTTCGAGAGCCTTCTCTAAATAAGAAATATAGTTATTTAATGCTTCAGGAATCTCTCCTTCAGATATGATGCCCGTCAAATCTTGTTTCCATCCTTGAATTTCTTCCAAAATTGGCTCTGCCTGATGTGTAATAATCTCGTATGGCATATAGTCAATCACTTCACCATTATATTTATAATGTGTACAAGCGTAGATCTTATCGAAAGTATCCAATACATCGGCCTTCATCATGATTAGATCTGTAACGCCATTCAGCATAATTGCATATTTCAGCGCAGGGATATCAATCCAGCCTGTACGACGCGCACGTCCTGTTGTAGCTCCGAACTCATGTCCCAATTGACGTAGTTTTTCTCCTGTTTCATCATGAAGTTCAGTCGGGAAGGGGCCCCCACCTACACGGGTTGCATAGGCTTTAAAAATTCCATATACCTTACCAATTTTGTTCGGTGCAATACCAAGACCTGTACAAGCTCCAGCGGTGGTTGTGTTGGATGAAGTCACAAATGGATAAGAACCGAAATCAACATCCAAGAGGGTACCTTGGGCACCTTCAGCCAATACACGTTTGCCTTCTTTCAGATACTGATTGACCAAATGTTCTGAATCAACATGAGGAATGGTTTTGATAAATTCAACGGCAGCCAAGAATGCTTGTTCTTTTTCGCTAAAATCAGGAATATCACCATAGTGTGAAAGAATATTCAAGTGTTTTTCTTTCAGCTTTTGGTAACGTTCTTGAAAGTCAGGAAGTGTTGTATCACCTACACGTAAGCCATTTCTACCAGTTTTGTCCATATAGGTCGGACCGATACCCTTCAGTGTAGATCCAATTTTGCCTGCGCCCATTTTTGACTCTGAAGCAGCGTCCAATAATTGGTGTGTTGGCAAAATAAGGTGTGCTTTACGTGCTAATACCAAATTGCCTTTACCCACCGGATCAAAACCAGCTGTCTTAAGGTTGTCTAATTCTCTTTTTAGGATAATCGGATCGATAACGACACCATTACCAATAAGATTTAGTGTACCTTCATTGAAGATACCAGATGGAATTGTGTTGAGCACGAATTTTTTGTTATCAAATTCCAACGTGTGTCCGGCG